>NZ_JALCZV010000010.1:0-141572 GCF_023373925.1 Fibrobacter sp. HC4
TACAGCAAGTGGAGCACAGCGTGTTCTGCACCGCCCACATAAAGGTCGACGGGCATCCAGTACTTTTCAAGTTCCTTTGCAAGGAAAGCATCGCCGTTGCAAGCATCGATATAGCGGAGGTAGTACCAGCAAGAACCAGCCCACTGCGGCATGGTATTGGTTTCGCGGACACCCTTACGGCCGTTAGCGTCAACCACGTTCAGCCATTCAGTTGCGTTGGCCAGCGGAGACTGACCGCCGTCACCCGGCTTGTAGTCCTGCAGATCCGGCAGCTGAACCGGCAGCTGGTCGTCGTCGACGGTAGAGATTTCGCCATCTTCCCAGTGGATGATGGGGAACGGTTCGCCCCAGTAACGCTGACGGCTGAAGAGCCAGTCACGGAGCTTGTAGTTCACGGTAGCCTTACCGATCTTGTTGGCTTCCAGCCATTCGATCACCTTAGCCTTGCCAGCTTCCTTGTTGAGGCCGTTGAGGCAGAGGGTGTCGTTCTGGCTGTTGATGTAGGTGCCGTCGGCAGCCCAGCAAGCTTCACCAGCCAGCACCTGGGGCTTCACGTCTTCCGGGCAGGATGCGTCCGGTTCCATGATGCAGATAACAGGCAGGTTGAACTTCTTTGCGAATTCGAAGTCGCGGGTATCGTGGGCGGGCACAGCCATGATAGCGCCGGTGCCGTATCCAGTCAAAACGTAGTCAGCCACCCAAACCGGAATCTTGGTGCCGGTCAGCGGGTTGATGGCGTAGGAGCCAGAGAACACGCCGGTCTTTTCCTTGGCGAGTTCGGTACGGTCCAGGTCGCTCTTGAGGGCGGCAGCGTGAACGTAGGCTTCCACAGCTTCCTTCTGTTCCGGGGTAGTGAGGGTCGGAACCAGCTTGTGTTCAGGAGCCACCACCATGTAGGTTGCGCCAAACAGGGTATCGCAACGGGTGGTATAAACGCGGAGCTTGTTTTCGGTGGGCTTGCCGTTTGCATCAGCGATTGCGAAATCCACTTCTGCACCCTGGCTCTTGCCGATCCAGTTCTTCTGCATGTCCTTCACGCCCTGGGGCCAATCCAGCTTATCGAGGCCCTTCAACAAGCGGTCGCCATAATGGGGGATACGCATGAGCCACTGCTTCAGGTTACGGCGTTCCACTTCCTTGGTGCCGCACTTTTCGTGAGAACCGTCGTTCAGAACTTCTTCGTTAGCGCAAACAATCTTGCAGTGCTTGCACCACCAGACCTGAGCGTCGGCGTAGTAGGCAAGACGCTTGGAATCCTTGAACTTGCGAACTTCTGCTGCACCCTGAGCCTGAACATCAGCCGGGATGGGCAATTCTTCAATGGGGCGGCCCTTCTGCTGGACCTCATCGAACCAGGTGCCATAAAGGCGCTTGAAGATCCACTGGGTCCACTTGTAGTACTTGGGGTCGGTGGTGTTCACTTCCTTTTCCCAGTCATAGGAAAGGCCCAGGCGCTGGATCTGACGGCGGAAATTGTCGCAGTTCTTCTTGGTGGTGATTGCCGGGTGTGTTCCGGTCTGAATAGCGTACTGTTCTGCAGGCAGACCGAAGGCGTCCCAACCCATGGGGTGCAAGACGTTGAAACCCTTGGAACGCTTGTAGCGGCAAATGATATCCGTTGCGGTGTAACCTTCGGGGTGACCAACGTGGAGGCCTGCGCCACTGGGATACGGGAACATGTCCAGGCAGTAGAACTTGGGCTTGGACTGATCGGTGCCAGTCTTGAAGGTCTGATGTTCAGCCCAGTAAGCCTGCCACTTGGTTTCAATTTCTTGCGGATTATACTTTGCCATTTTTTCCTCGTTCAGCGGTGAGTTATGAGCAACGAGTGACGAGCCTTATAATCGCAGTTTCGCTGCACCTTTATGATGCGCGAAGCGCCACTATTCAACTCAAACCTCAAAGCCCGCCAAGGCAAGCGACCTCATACCTCACGGCTAGTTAAAATTTTACGGCGAAAAATTTAGAAAATACATAAACAAAGTGTTTTCAAAATGTTATAATTCTAGTATGTTCGCACCTAAGTTTTCTCACAAGCCGATTTTAACCATCGCCATGGCAATTGCCCTAGGCGGATTCTGTTCCACCGCATTCGCCCAGGGAGTTTTCGAAGGTTCCGGCGAAGAGGACAATAGTGGTTGCGTCGGCGACGGTTGCGGAATGGAATTTAACGAAGTTTCCAATTCTACGGATGATACGCAGAGCGACAACGCAAACGGTGTAGAGACTGTAGATGAAAACGGAGTAAAGACCGTCGTATACGGCACGGATTCAACCGCCCAGGATTCCGTAGCACAGGACTCCACCAAGGCAGCGGATTCCACGAAGGTAACAGAATTCTTCGATGACGAAGACACCCGCGCCAACTACGTGCAGGAAAACGCCAGCGAATACCGCGCCCGCAAAGAAGGCTTCTCCAAGTCCATCCAGTTCGGCTTCAGAGCCGGTGCCGGCGCAAACATGAACTTCCTCGGAAACCATACCGACGGCTGGAACGTAGGCTTTGACCTAGAAGCAGGCGCCATCGCCAAGCTCCCCATCGGAAACGATTTCTCTGTCGCCGCCGGCCTGGATTTCAGCTACCGCACCTACAGCTACGAAGGCGACAACGACTACAGCCACAACGAAGCAAGCATTTCTGAAATGCTGTTCCAGATTCCCGCCTTTATCCAGTACGCCTTCGATGAAGACGGATTCTTCCTGGGCCTGGGCGCAAACATCAGTCTCAAGATGTCAGGCGAAACCGAATTCAAGCAGACCGTCGACACCAAGGATAAACATTACAAAGATAAGCGCAGCAACACTATGCCCACCGTCGGCGTGGAACTGGGCAGCCTCCTGAATATCGGTTACGTTATCAACAAAAATCTGCAGGTCGACCTGCGCTATGTCCAGAACTACACAAACCTGCTGGACCAGGACGTTATCGCCGAATCCACCCTGATGAAAACCAAGCTCTTTACAAGCCACGTAACTTTGGGTGTAACTCTCCTACTTTAGAGACTAAACTTCCCGTTTCTTAAGTAAACTTTTTTTTCAACACTATTTTTACACGAATAAAATATTTTAGCTAGCTGGTATTCCAAGCTAGTTTTTTATTTTTACATCATGAATTTCAAGAAGTTTAGCCTTTTAGCAGCACTGACTATGGCGCTCTCCATGCCCGTATGGGCCCAGGACAGCGAAACTCCCAGCGACGATGAATGGGTCTCTGCCGACGACGCCAACAAGGCACCCGTCGAAGAAGAAGCCACCTATGACGGCTCCGCCGACAGCGAATTCGCCAATGACGAAGAATACGCCAGCGCCTATGCCAAGTATAAGGCACAATCCACCAAGAAATCCGACATTGAACGTCAGCGTAACGAAGGTTTCGCTCGCGCCGTGCTCCTTGGCGTCCGCGGTCAGGTCGGCGCCAACACCTTCCTGGGTCACAACTCCGATGGTTGGGGAACCGGCTTCCAGATCGGTGGCGGTCTTCTGGTCAAGATGAACCTGGGCATCAAGCACTTGAGCCTGGTTCCAGAACTGACTTTCAACTACCGCTATTACACCTACGAAAAGGACATGGAGATTTACACCAACGAGGCAAGCATCGACATTATGATGTTTGAAATCCCCATGGTTGTCCGCTATACCGTCGAAGACTGGGGCTTCTTCATCGGTGCCGGTGTGAATCTCGGCCTGAAGCTCACCGGTTCCTCTGAATTTTCTACCAGTGGCGAAACTCGCGAAAATACGGTGGCCACCTCCGGCATGGAAGTGGGCGGTGTTTTCGACCTGGGCTACATGCTGACTCGCTGGGTCAGTCTCGACCTGCGATTTGTCTGGTGCTTTACCAGTCTGTTGAACGAAACCCTGGTGGCTGAAGAAGCATTCTCCGAATCAACATTGAACACATTCTACACCAGCGTCGGTGTAAGTTTCATGTTCTAAAAAAAGATTTGCAGATATTAAAAAGGCCTGTTCCAACGAACAGGTCTTTTCTTATGCATACCTATAAAAAGAAAGGCAAAGCCGCCAAGCCTAGCGCTTGGCTGCCAAGGTCTTCCGGAGCTTATGGATTTCGCGTTCCATCAAGCGCTTTTCTACCGCAAAGAACCGGTCGTTCATCTGAATCGCATTCTTGTAGATTACGTCGGCAAGGTCCGCCTCTCCAGCCTGCAGAGCCATGATTACGCAATTGCGCAGGAAAAATTCATCCATGTCCTGCATCTCGTAATGGTCATAGAAGTCAGCCATCAAGAGGGCTGCCTTGGCGTAATCCTTGGCTCGAGCCGCTTCCGTGATGTTGAATTCATCCACAAAACTCTGGGGGAAGGCGCCAGCGGCAACCGCCTCACGAACCTTCACATAAACGCTGTTGGAATCGCGAACCTCCAGGGGAACGCCTCGCAGGTAGTCGGCATATTCCTCGCGGAACTTGGTGTACCCCACAGAGGCTTCCAGAGCCGTATCTGCCGACGCCACCACCTGAGCCACCTCTTGGGCGGTAGAATCAGCCACGACGGGAGTGGCGTTCTTCATCAGCTGTTCCACATAAGCAATCAAGGCCATTTCCTTGAAGGCATCCTTTTCTTCTGCGGCCATGGCCTTCACGCGGGCAGGGCGACGCTTGGCAAAATCTTCCGGATCGAGATATTCCGGCCAGCAGACTTCACAGGAATCGAACACCTGCACGATGTGAGCCTCGGAGTGAACAAAGCGGGCTTCCTCGGCGCGATTATCCACCATAGGCACAAAGACGCTGTTGGGTTCAACACCATCAAGCAGAGACGAAACCATCTTGTTGGTAAACAGGAAGTTCCTTTCGCCAAAGAATTCCGGATCGCGATGAATGCGCTCAAATTCCTTCACCAGTACCGAGTCGGTGCTAAAGCGGCCGATACCCTTCTGGTAAACCGGCTGGTCGCTGGCGATCATGATAATATCCGGTTCATCCGTCGACTTGTACAAACTGACATAAGGGAACGTCTGGTCCAGAGCCTTCAGAATATTCAGGAACATCAGATCGTTAAATTCATAAGTCTGAATCCACTGCACCCAAAGTCCGCCCGGCTTCATATAGCGGCGCATCTTGGCGTAGAACTCGTGGGCAAAGAGACCGGCCACGCCGCTGACCCAAGGATTAGAGGGAACGCTAATGATCATGTCATACTGGCGATGATTCGTATGGAAGAAGGTCGTCGCATCGTCAATAAAAATGTGAATACGAGGATCGTCATATCCGCGGTTATTCCAGGGGTAAAAACCCTTGGCCAGATCCATCATGGCTTCTTCGATTTCAACGCAGTCAAAATCCTTCAGCAAGGGGTCGGCCAGCAAATAATGGGCACCCATACCGCTACCGAAACCCACCATGGCGGCATCGTAAGGTTCAGTCTTTACGGCCATGGGCATAAAGGCGGTTGCCGCCTGAGTCAGTTCATCACTGGAAATAGGCTGAGTGCGGTCCTTGTTCAAGCTGGCATCAGCCTTACCGTTAGTCTTCACATAATAGTGAACCTTGGATTCATGGAAGCTGATGGTCGCCGTCTTTCCATCAATGACACGAATCTTTTCATCGGGATGCAAGTTCTTGAAAGAACGGAATACGCCGGACGTTACCAGATGAGGATCGAAGTTCACAAAGAGGGTCGGCAAAACCATGGCGGCGGCAGCCACATAGAACATGACATTGCGACGCCAACGTTTGCGGTAAACGGCCAACAGAATAAAACCAATGGCAAAGTCCAGCAAGGCAGCCACCACAAGGGCACCCTTCAGCTGCAACAACGGCAAAAGCAAAAGTCCACCGCCAGCAGAACCGATAATGGAACCCAGAGTATTCCAGCCGTACACCTTGCCAATGGGAGCTTCGCTCTTGAAGGCACGAGTCAAGATCAAGGTAATCAGCGGCAAAGTCATACCGGCAAAGAAGCTGGTAGGCACCATCCACAGCAAAGACAAGGCGTACTTGAACAGACTCCAGCAAACGTAACCATCCGTAGTCGGATTAAAAATCTGGTTGGCCTCGTTCATCATGGCCCAGAACGGCTGATGGAAATACAGCGTACAGAGCGCAAAGAAAGCCATAAAAATCTGGGCCAGGGAAAGCACCACCAGAGAATCCTTCTTCAGGAGCTTACCGCTGACAGCACTGCCGATGGCAAGGCCCAAGATAAATGCAGAAAGCATCTGGTCAAAACTATGGCTAGAGCTCCCCATCAAAAGGGAAAGCAGTCGAGTCCACACAATCTCGTACACAAAACTGGTCAGGCCCGTTACCGCCGCAATCCACAGCAAGGCATTCTTAGGCGGCATGGGCAAGTTGTGCTTCGCCACAAAATCTTCGTTGGGGTCTTCTTCTTCGCCTTCGTCGTCAGTCGCATGCACAGGAGAAGTCGCCAATCCGATAAAACCGAAAACTGCAGCCAGCAAGAAGTTGATGGAAGCGGCCACAATCAACGTAGCATGATTACCAATTTCAGGAATCAGCAAGTAGCTGGTAGCCAAGATACCGATGGCAGAGCCCAGGCTGTTGGTAAAGTAGAGCATGGGCAGCGAAACTTCCGCACCGCTCTTGCGCATAAGGCCCGCAGCAATGAAGGGGAACGTCATACCCACCGCAATGGCAATGGGGAGCGTAGAACCTGTCGCCAGAATCACCTTGGCAATTTCTGCACCGCGAGAACTCAAAGACGCCGTAAACTCGGAGTCATAGAAAATTCCCGTCAGCCAGTTGTACATGGGGTGGTAAGCCACGCCGCCAATACCGATACCCAATTCCACCAAGCCGTAGCCCAAGAGCGGGCGCTTAGTCTTCGTCACCAGTTTTCCGGCAACAAAGCTACCGATGGCAAGGCCGCCCATGTAAATGCAGAGGGTCAGCACCTGACCGTAACTGGAATGTCCCAGGAACAATTTGAGGTAGCGCGCCCAGGAACCTTCGTAAATCAGGCCAGCAAAGCCCGACAAGGCAAACAGGAAATAAATCAGAATATTCATGGCGTAAATTTATACAAATTATGCCACTATAGTACAGCCCTCGTCAGGTTTATTCCATCTTGTTCAATAATCAAGATAAACTTTTGATTACGAACATGACTAGGCACTTGGACAATTATATCAAAACCGTTCATTTTCATTTCGTACAAAACCTGCCCATTCAGCGAGAACAGTCTCACGTTCTTTTCTCCTGGCACAGACGAACGAATGTGCAGGGATCCATTCCGCAGCATTGCCCTAGTACGAAACATCTGCGTAATAGACGGCTTTCCCGTTCCAAAAGGTTTCAAAGAGTCATTAATTTCAGCATAGCTAAATGAATAGGGAACACTCCGCGACGAAGACGATAAGTGAGGAACAAAAACCGCACTAGAACTTGAGCTCGAAATTTTTATTTCCTCCATATACGGCGTGGACCTAGAAACCTTGAACGTCACATAGTTCTTGTCTTCGGACTCCGTGATTTCGGATAGCGTAATATTCATGTTAAGGCCGTTGCGAAAAACAAAACCGTCAAATGAAGTGACATTCCCGGTTCCAGGGAACACGTCGGAGGGAAGGGCAGGGCCAGCATCATAGGAGCATGATTCTCCAGCATTTTGAATTTTCATCATACTAGGCTTAGCCCTAACAATGTACTCACGAGCATGGCACCTATAGTCATTAATTTTTTTTGTCCATGCCGAATCATCATAATCAACATACCAAACCAGCATACCGGAATTTTTCTGTCTATTGTCCCATATTTTCTTTGTACGATACTCAAGCAAATACATCTCTTTTTCATTTTCGGGATTAGTAATAGAAATAGCGACATTGTCATCCAATTTATCCAACCGAATAAATTCCTCGTTACCCAATTCAGAAGGCGTAAGCCAACCCATCAACATTCTATCAAAGGCCATATACAATGGAGGCACCTTACCATTACCATCATCCATGACAGACCAGGTTTCCACAACAGGCAACATAGCCCCCACATAAACATCAGGCAAACCAAGAGCATGACTGAATTCGTGAACAAAAGTGGTTATTTCGTCCATTTCGTTAACACAGGAAAAGCGACCAACAAAAAAGTTATCGTTTACTTTCAACCCCAACTCGCGCAAAGCAGGCCACAAATTGCTGTTGGAACCACCTCTCTTTCCCGCATATACCATAGGAATCACTTCAACATCGCCATTGCCATAATTATCATAAGCAGAAAAATCCGTTCCCTGCGAAAGCAGGGAATCTAAAGCCTGAGAAAACATCAATTCAGCAGTATTTCCAACAGGAGTATCGTAAAAATCCTTTGTATTCGGAAGGGTTACTGGACCGTACACATCAAAAGAGGGGCGATACTCCCCCATGGAATTGTAAACGAAGTAATCCCTTACACTGCCAACATTACCATATTCATTGAAGCCTTCCTTATTCAAAAAATTTGTATAGAAGGCCCTTGGATCTTCGTGCGTAAATTTGACATCATCAAACTGCACAAGAATGACCGGAACACGAACGTCCCCAATGGTAATATTTTTATTCAAGAGAGGTTGCGCCAGACACGCGACCGCAAAAAACAACAGTAAAAAAGTTATTCTAAAAAAACGCATTCAATCCTCCTAGCGCCAACATAAAACAATTTAACAATCGACAGATGTCATCTTCTGATTAAAAACGAGTTGCAAACAAATATTTTTCAAAAAACATTTATTACAATTTACGACATCAATCTTACGATGGCGTTATGAAGGGCATTTTATTATTGACAATTATTTCTTTACGATAGAAGCCATCTTCTGCGTCAGACGTTCCTTCCACGGAGTAAGGCCAACCACGTTATCCACCGGCAGCGAGAACGCGATTCCCTGGCCCATGGTATCAAGGCCAGCCTTCTGGTAAAGGGCATGGAGAACGTCATCCTTGATCTTTGCATCCACAAGGATCATGACGATTTCCTTTTCGGGCTGGATAGCGATGTGGAAAAGGGATTCCGCTTCCTTGTTTGCAGTTCCGCGTGCATTCAGGATGGTACCGCCGCGAGCGCCAGCTTCCTTGGCAGCATCCATCACGGCTTCAGAGAAACCTGCATTCACAATACAAAAAATGACTTCGTGATTGAATCCACTCATTGTTCATTTCTCCGGACCGCATCGCGGTTGTCGCTTAAAAAGTTAAAAATGGACTTACCGATAATGCTTGCCATGGGAATGGTATAGGCAATGCCCTTACCGCCCACGATGGTGTTAAACTTTTCTTCAAGACTGTCCAGGGCCGCGGTCAAGTTTTCGTCACCGATAATGCTAAAGATTACGGCACGGTCAGAATCCGTAAGGCCCATGGCAGTGGCAATTTCCTTGGGAGCCGTACCCTGGCCATAAACCACCATCTGCATATTCACGCCAAAACTCTGGATGTGGTCCATATAGAAATCAGCCTTGCTGCGGCTCACCACCGTAATCAGCACCTTCAGCTTATTCATTGAAACCCTGGAATGACCCGACTTTGCAGGGGCGCGACGAATGTACTTCTTTAAATCAGCCATACCTCTCCCTACATAAAGTCAATAATCTGTTCGTCATCCGCATCCTGGATACGACGCATCATCATTCGGTTTCTTACAAATCTAGAGGCCACCGCCTTAAAACCCAGAATCTGAATCGTAATCAGCGGAGTCATGGCCACCATGGCCACCACACCAAAAGCATAGCTCAAAATGCCACCTTCGCCATGAATGGCAGAGCAGGCACCAATGGCCAAAGGCAAAATAAAACTGGAAGTCAAGGGGCCGCTAGCCACACCACCGGAGTCAAAGGCGATGGCCGTATAAAGCTTAGGCACAAAGAAGGAAAGTCCCAAAGAAAGGAAGTAACCGGGAATAAGGTAATAGATTACCGGGAATCCATAAATCAGACGGATCATGGAAAGTCCGATAGAAATACCCACACCTACAGAAAGGGCGATCAACATGGAGCGCTTGGTGACAAGGCCGCCAGTAATTTCTTCTACCTGTTTATTGAGAACGTGAACGGCAGGTTCCGCAAGAACAACCACCATTCCAATCACAAAACCAGAAATCACCAGGGCACGGGGCAGTTGAGCCAGCTGTTGCCCCAATTCAAAGCCGATAGGCATAAAGCCCACCGCCACAGCCGTCAAGAAAATCACAAGTCCCACAAAGGTATATACGATACCGAAGCCGATCTGGGCCAGCTTGGCGCGAGAAAGCTTAAGCACCGTCAGCTGCAAGGTCACGAAGAACGCCACGATCAATCCAAGGGCAACCAGCACTTCCTTGGCAACGCCTGCCACCGCCGGCAAGAAATTCGCACCAAGGCTTGCGTCAATGGAATAAGCTTCTTCGGAAAGGGTATAAGTCAGGTCACCCTGAGCAAACAGAACAAGACCCATCAAGGCAAGCATGGGGCCAACAGAGCAAAGAGCAATCAGACCGAAGCTGTTTTCGCTGGCATGCTTACCGCCAATGGCACCAGCCACACCCACACCCAGGGCCATGATAAAGGGAACCGTAATGGGGCCTGTAGTCACACCGCCACTATCAAAGGCCAGCGGCACAAAAACTTCCTTGCCCAGCGAAACCATCAACATTCCCAACATGAACAGAACCATGTAGAAGAAGATGATAATCGCTGAAAGGTCCTTCTTAAAAACAATCTTGAAAATGGAAATCAAGAGGAACAGGCCCACGCCGATACCTACCGTAGCAATCAGCATGGTAGGGTTCACAGCATTCTTCACCTGCTCCGCAAGCACCGACAAATCCGGTTCCGCAATGGTAATAAGCACGCCCATCACAAAGCAGACCGAAGCCAGCAACAGAACGCGGCGGGATTTGGCAAGACCGGAACCCATATGTTCGCCCATAGGGGTCATGGCCAGGTCAGCGCCCAGGTTGAACAGGCCAATGCCCACCACCAGAAATACGGCGCAAACCGCAAAGACAACCATTTCCTTAAAGCTCAGCGACACCAGCGGCGTAAAGGAAACAATCAAGACAATCAGTGTTATGGGCAACACCGACGCAAAGGATTCCTTTAACTTAGCCAATAAAATTTTGAGCATCACTCCGCAATATAGCTTTATTCGCTCACTGCAGGCGGCTCGACCTCCGGAGCAGCGGGCGCTTCCGTTGCGGGAACATCAGAAGCGGCGGGCTCTTCCATTTCGGGGGCGGGCAATTCTTCATACCCCTTGGCGGTCACATGTTCCTCGGGAACAAAACTCATCACGCGGCGGATATCGTCAATGGCGTCATCTGCAAATGCCTTCAGCAGTTCATAGACGGCCTCGGCAAAATTCCTCATGTCGTCGCCTTTATAGCTCCTGGATTCATCGTAAGCCTTACGCCAGATAAAGCCCTCGGTTTCGGTCTTACGCAAGGTGAAGGTAACGGCCAGACGGGCAAAGCGATCGTTTCCGCGGTCCACTTCTTCCACGGCATTCACATGGGTCATGAATTCCAGATCCGGCTTGACAGCCACATCCACATCCAGTACGCCAAAGAGGGCCGAAGACTTCATCATAGAAGTCACAGACTGTTCCACCAGAAATTCCGGGCGGGCAGCCCACACGGAATAAGTGTAGAACATGAAGTCATAAGGCGATTCGCGATACACGATATTGTTTCGACGGTAGGCCGGGTCTACAGAGGCATGGGTCACCATCAAAGTGTAGGGGAACACCGGATCTGCGGTAGCCTTCTTCACCTCGGGAACAGGCAGCATGTAATATTTGACTTCCCTATCAGGGCCGCCAAAGCAACCCGTGAGAACCATCGCAACGGCGCAAGCCATCCAAAAGGCAATCTTACCCATCATTACTTCTCCCTATCAGAAGCCTTGGGACTGCGAATCAGGCTAGAGGGCTGATTCTTGATCTTCTGGCTGAAATCGTTGAGGTTTTCCAGAATGGCATTCAGCTGCTTAAGAGCATCTGCAAAGTTCGTCTGGTTCTTATACAGGAACACATCCACTCTCCTGGACATAGCTTCCAGCGAATGCAAAGTCTTGACCAGGTCGTCGTTCATCTGCTTGGTATCGAGAGCGGCCATCTTCGCCTGGATCTGGTCCAGCGTATTCTTGACTTCTATAGCCAAGTGGGACTCGTCAAGTTCTGCGGTAATGCGCTTCAGGGAACCCATAGACGTATCCAGCTTTGCTACCGGAGCCTCCATGGACTTCACCAGACGATTGCCGTTATTCAAGAGAGCGTTTCCGGTAGCCACCATGGTCTTGGTGCCGGCGGAAGCCTCTTCAAAATTAGAGAGGGTGCGTGAAATCTTCTTGGCATTCTTTTCTGACAGAACGTTGTTCAAATTATCCAGAAGCATTTCGATGCGGGCCACCAAGTTTTCTGCCTGGCCCGTAATTTCGCTGATGCGGTTCACGCCCGCCTGAACAAAGGAGCCATCGGGAAGATTTTCTTCTGCGGCATCGCCACCATTCAAAATCAGGTAGCGGTTTCCCGTCAACGAAATACCACTCGTCATCTGCACCTGGGTACCCGCCTTAATAGGCGTTTCGGGGCTTACCTCAAACCAGACCATCACATTGTTCAAGTTCTTCGGGTCAATCAGAATCTTGCGCACATGACCCACATCGATACCGTTCAGCATCACGCGGGCATCCACCGACAGACCCTGCACCGATTCAGAGAAAATCGTGTAATAGGTAACTTTCTGATTGTGGATCTTTTCACCAATCAGATAGCCCACAAAGCCCACAATTCCCACAAAACACAATAGCAGGAATAAACCTAGCCTTATTCGTTCCGCTTTCGTAGTTTCCATAAGTTATCCTTTCCTACCCTCAGTTTTCAAAGTCAAAATTTATAAATCCGGCATTACCCAATTCATCGGGGCATTCACGCCTAAAGAACGTCCGGATCTCGGGAATATCCGATTCCAACCCCTGCTGCAGATTTCCATCCAGAAGGACCTCGCCCTCCTTCAAGAAAATGAACTTGTCGCAGATGGTCTTGATGCTTTCAAGTTCGTGAGTCACGATGACCACCGAAATCTTCAAGTCGTCCCGCAGTTCCAAAAGCAGTTCGTCCAGGGACCTGGCGGTAATAGGGTCAAGACCTGCAGACGGTTCATCACAGAACAGCAGTTCAGGTTCCAGCGCCAGGGCGCGGGCAAGGGCCGCACGTTTACGCATACCGCCCGAAAGTTCCGACGGATACTTGTTAAAGGCATGAAGTAGATGCACCTTCTCCAAACGATCCGCAATCACATCGTCCATGATGCTCTTGGGAATCCCCGGCTTGTGACGTTGCAGGGGCAAGGCCACATTCTCGGCCACAGTTAGACTTGTTAACAAGGCGCCACCCTGGAACAGCACTCCCGTACGCTTGCGAACTTCATCGGGAATAGGGACCGTAGCAGGATAAGCTTCCCCAAAAAAGGAGATGTTACCGCCAAGGGGTTTTTCTAACTGTAAAATATTATTCAGAAGCGTCGACTTGCCGCAACCGGAACCGCCAAGAATCACGCGGATCTCGCCGGCAGCCACCTCGAAGCTTACGTCCTTCAGGATCACCTTGCGTCCGTAGCCCGCCTTCAAATGTTCCACTTTCAATAAGGGAGTCATAAAACCTCTAGTAGAATATGAAGGAGAACAGGGCATCCGCAAGGATGATACCCGCAATGGAATAAACAACGCAGACCGTGGTGGCCTTACCCACCGAATCGGCACCGCCTCGAGCCCTGAAGCCCTGGAGGCAGGCAATCAAGGTCACGATCCAGCCAAACACCATGGACTTGACAATGCTCTTGAACAACAGCACCATGGGCAGGGCCCCGCGCAAACCTTCCCAGTAATTGCGGGGCGAAATTTCACAAATCCAGAACGCCACCAGAAAGCCGGCAAAACAGCCAATCACCGATGCCATAAAGGAAAGAATAGGCACGGCGATAGTCATGGCCTTAAAGCGGGGCAAGATCAAATACTGAACCGGATGGATACCCATGGTACGCAAGGCCTTGATTTCTTCGGCCACGCTCATACTGGCGATTTCTGCCGTAATGGAACTTCCGGAACGGCCCGCCAAAATGATGGAAGTCAGCAGGGGGCCCATTTCGGCAAACATCAAAAAGCCTACACCCACAGAAAGGTAATCGGCGGCACCGAAAGTATTCAGCTGGTTGGCACTCTGGAGTGCCAAGGTAAAACCAATCAGAAATACCAACAAGAAGACAATGCCGGCAGCCTCGCTACCCAGGCGCAGCAACTGTTTGGCCACACCGCCAAAAGGCAAGCGCTTACGGTCAAAACGGCCCACAAAAGTCCAATAGACACTTTCGCTGAGCAGGTAAAGCAAGGTCTTCAAGGTATCAATGACTTCAAAGCCCATCCACCCCAGACGTTCGACGAATCCTGCGGCCTCGGCGATTTCGCCGGCAGGCACGTCAATTTTACGCACCCTCGACAATTCCGCCTTTATTTCCGGCGAAAAATTCGCAAGTTTCAGACGATGTCCGAGACGTTCCGCTTCCAGGGCTAACTTTGCGAACAGGGCCTTGGATTCCAGATCCAACCCCACGAAATTGGCCCCATCCAATCGCAAATCTGACCTCCTCAGAACGCGCATACACTTGCCAAGCCAACTTGACAACTGCTTCGGAGCAATCCGTTCCGGGAGCGTTAATGTAACCAAATCCTCCATAAGCAAAAAGTAATATATTTTTTGACACTTCTATATAAGTCTCACTTTTTTTGCAACCGCCAAAACACCACAATCATCAAAAGTGCGAAATGAACACGAATCTGGTCGAATCCACAATCATCCAAAAGCTGAAGCTCGGTAGCCGCGAAGCCCTGGCCCTCCTCTGGCAGGACCACAGCAAGAACGTACTGAACCTGGCCTTCCGCATGATGAAGGATCGCGACCAGGCCGAAGACATCCTGATGGACGTATTCGTTCAGATCCCCAAGGCGATACATAAATTTCGTGGAGAATCGGCGCTGAACACCTGGCTGTACAAGCTAACCGTAAACGCCTGCCTCATGAAACTTAGAGCGCAAAAAAGACATAGCGAACTGGAAAGCGAAAACGCCCTCCTCATCATAGAAGAGGCCCTAGGCCAGAACGAAGGCGAGAACATTGACATTCCGGGCCGCACACAGAACGAAGCCGAGCATTACGATCCGGAACTTCTGTCCCAAGGTCTGAACACCTTACCCGCCGAAACACGAAGCATGCTCTGGCTCAAGGATGCCGAAGATTTAGACATCAAGGACCTTTCCGAGGTTTACAACCTCCCCGAAGGAACCATCAAGGCAAAACTCAGCCGAGCCCGCCACCGTATCAAAGACTTTATAAGGGAGCGAATCCACCATGCAAAACAAGCTTGATTTTTCTAGTCTGGAACAGCTCACCCCAAGAGCAGACTCCTGGGAAAAAGTCTGCGCCCGCCTGGACGCGGATTCCAGCAAGGTAGACGCCCTGCCCAGCAACCTCATCCCCTTCCGCATCATGAGTGCCATCCCCCTGGCCGCAAGCCTGGTGCTGATCGGTATTAGCGTTCTCATGACCGCATTCTCCAACACCTCCGAGAATATTTCCATCAGCACCATTACTTCTACCGAGGTATCCAGCTGGTATCATGGTCTGGGCAGCGACAACGACAACGACGATTTTGACACATTGGACGAAAACGTAACCCTCAGCTATTTCTATAAGGACGCAAAATAATGAAAGGATCAGCAAAACTCTTTATCGCAAGCCTCATCGTGTTCGCCGCCTCCGCCGGATTCTTCGCAGGATCCGTATGCATGAAACCCTGCCCCAAGGGCCCCATGGCCATGGAAGGCTTCCAACCGGGCATGATGCCGCCGCCGGGATTCGATGGTAAGAATCCTCCCCCGGAAATGAAGGGTCCCATGGGCCAGCACGGCCCCAAGGGTCACAGAGGCCCCCACGGTCCTAACGGTCCTGACCGCGAAATGATGGACTCCTTGCTGCAGGTCACCGCCGACCAGAAGGTAGCCCTCGAAAAGAACCGCACCGAAGCCGAGGAAACCCTGAAGACCCTCCGCAAGAATAAGTTCGAGGCAGAAAAGGCCCTGGGCGAAGCTCTGAACACCGAAGACATCAAGGCCATCGAAACGGCAAAGGCAAACGTCCTGTCTGCCGACAAGGCCCTGCTGGACCACCGCATCAATTCCATCGCCGCCCTGAACAAGATCCTGACCAAGGAACAGCGCGAGAAGTTCCGTGCCTTCCACAAGGAAGCCATGAAGAAGTTCAAGGATCACAAGGGTCATGGTCCTAAGCCCGGCATGGGTCCCGATATGGGCCCCAAGTTCGAAGGCGAACCCCGGGAATAACAGACGAATTTCCTTGATAAGCAACAAAGGCCCCGGCAATTGCCGGGGCCTTTTCCGTTAAATTTTTTGTTGTGCGTTAATTGTTAAAGTCTAATTGTTAAACGAAGGCGAATATTACCAGGAGGGCCGTCGCAACAGCGAGAACGCCGCTGATGAAGGCTTCCACCTTCGGGCCATACTGCTTTGTCTCAGTATGCGTCTCATCTTGAAAACGCTGTTCCATAATACCTTCCTTTACACCACAGGGTTTCCCATCCCTGTCTTTACAAATTACAAAATTTCGCCATTCTTGAGGTGAGTTTCGTCACAGAAATCTATGGACTTTCCATCCACGAGTATTAGGGGTTGGAATATTAGAAATTGTCTTATTCCAACTTTTTCTATATTTCCGCCCGTATTTAACTCCCGCCTAGCGGAAAGGATTAAACTATGTCTAAACTGACTGATTCTATGGAATGGAAGGCTCTCGAAGCCCACTCCGAAGTTGCAAAGACCTGGCACATGAAGGAACTCTTCGCCAAGGATCCCAGCCGCGCTGCCAAGTTCAGCGCCGAAGCTTGCGGCCTCTTCCTGGACTACTCCAAGAACATCATCACTGACGAAACCATGGCTAAGCTCCAGGACCTCCTGAAGTCTGCCAACTTCGAAGAAATCCGCGCTAAGTACTTCGGTGGCGAAAAGATCAACACCACCGAAAAGCGTGCAGTTCTCCACACTGCTCTCCGCTACAAGGGTAACGATCCTATCTGCGTCGACGGCAAGGACGTTATGCCCGAAGTCCGTGCTGTTCTCAAGCACATGGAAGAATTCACCAACCTGGTCCGCAACGGTTCCTGGAAGGGCCACACCGGCAAGTCCATCAAGTATGTGGTGAACATCGGTATCGGTGGTTCTGACCTTGGCCCGGTGATGGTTACCGAAGCCCTCAAGCCCTATGCTGGCGAAAACGCTCCCGAAGTGTTCTTCGTTTCTAACATCGACGGCACCCACATGGCAGAAACCCTGAAGAAGGTCAACCTGGAAGAAACCCTCTTCATCGTCGCTTCCAAGACTTTCACCACCCTCGAAACCATGACCAATGCAGAAACCGCCAAGGCTGCAGTTCTCAAGGCTTTCAACGGCGACGAAAAGTCCATCGCCAAGCACTTCGTTGCTCTTTCCACCAACACCGAAGCTGTTTCCGCTTTCGGTATCGACCCGGCCAACATGTTCGAATTCTGGAACTGGGTTGGCGGCCGCTACTCTCTGTGGTCTGCAATCGGTCTGTCCATCTCCCTGCGCATCGGCTTCGATAACTACATGAAGCTCCACCAGGGTGCTTACGAAATGGATCAGCACTTCAAGACTGCTCCTGCCGACAAGAACCTGCCGGTTATCCTCGCCCTCATCGGTGTCTGGTACAACAACTTCTTCGGTGCATCCAGCTACGCTATGCTCCCCTACGACCAGTACCTCCATCGCCTGGCCGCCTACTTCCAGCAGGCCGACATGGAATCCAACGGTAAGTTCGTTGACCGCGACTGCAACCGCGTCGACTACCAGACTGGTCCGATCCTCTGGGGCGAACCGGGTACCAACGGTCAGCACGCCTTCTATCAGCTGATCCACCAGGGCACCAAGATGATTCCTTGCGACTTCATCGCCCCGGCAAACAGCCACAACGCAGTTGGCGATCACCACCAGAAGCTGCTCTCCAACTTCTTCGCTCAGCCCGAAGCCCTCATGAACGGCAAGACTCAGGAACAGGCTGCAGAAGAACTCCGCAAGGCTGGCAAGTCTGAAGAAGAAATCGCTTTCCTCGCTCCCCACAAGGTGTTCGAAGGCAACAAGCCCACCAACTCCATCATGATGGACTACGTTTCTCCGGAACGTCTCGGTGCTCTCATTGCCATGTACGAACACAAGATCTTCACCCAGGGCGTTATCTGGAACATCAACAGCTACGACCAGTGGGGTGTTGAACTGGGTAAGCAGCTGGCCATGAAGATCCTCCCGGAACTGAAGGCTGACACCGAACTCAAGCACGACTCTTCCACCAACCAGCTCATCAACTGGTTCAAGAGCCACCAGGGCTAGTGTACAGGATAAAGGATATAGGATAAAAAGTCTTTACGCTTTATCCTCTACACTTTACACTAACCTTATCCTTTCCGCTTTACACTAATGGGATCGGTCGCTTAGCTCCCTTTGAGGAAAAGACGAGAGACGAGAGAAATTTCGGCTCTCGTCTTTTTTGTAGAGCAAATTTAGTAGACAGCAGGAAGTAGGCAGTAGACTGGTTTGCGGGTAAGGACCGCGCAGGCGGAGATCAGACAAATTATCAAATAGAAAAGTCCCCGGTCAATACCGGGGACGTCGTTTCTCATAAGAAATGTAATGCAGGAAAAAGACATTTATCGTTTCTGCTGTTCTTTCCAAAGTTCAGAAAAGTAATCCTGGAAAGGAGTCTTAGAATTCATTTTCGCTCCCTTATTTTTAGGAGCATTCGTCTTTTTCAAGTTACAGTACATTTTCACTTCAGACTCGACAAAAGGAATGTTCCCCACCTCCTGCGCAAGAACGTTCCCTTTCATATCGCATAGAACAATAGAGTCTGCTCCGTACAGTCCCTTCAGAAATTCAAAAATACAGTTCTGCTCCCAACTAGATTTATCCTCAGCAAACTCGTGCTTAAAGAGCGATTTGAAATAAGTTAGTTTATCAGCTAGAAAGCAAAAGTCAACTTGTTGACCATTTCTATAGGCAGACTCCTCCTTCCACCATTTCCAAAGTACCTCTGAGGATTCGAAAACCGGAAAATCGGATTCTCCCAAAATTTCAACATTGCGAAGTTTGCCTTCCTTTTCAAAAAAAACGGATAAGACACCTTCCTTGACAACAAACAAATATTTCAAATCAACTAAACTTTTCATGGTCTACTTATTTCCCATGACTTTATTAATAGCTTCGTAAATTTGATTTTCGCTCATTTCAGGGCATGCCGCCTTCATTGCGTTAGCCAACGTTTCTGCAACCTTATCTGGCTTTTCAGTTGTCGGCTTACCATTCAAATAAGCACTAATGTCGGAAGTGGAGGCAGAGCATCCTCTTGCAAAATCAACAAGCTGTTCCGCACCCATTTTACAAACTGCCCCGATTTTCAGCACATCTATGGGAATGGACATACTCAATCTTTCCTGAGCATCCTTCATGTAAGCACCAGCGCCAACACACTTATAAGCACAGCACTTGACATCATTGGAACGGATTTCGTTCATTCGTTTTTCATCAATTTTTACCTTTTCTCGCAGAGCATCCAGGTATTCCTTCGTACTTTTATAGTCATTAGGCTTGATACCCATTTTGGCACCTTCTTCCATCATGGCACCCATTTCCTCGGGAGTTTCCTTCTCCGGGCGACCGCAGAAGACCTTGGCTATTTCACAGACCAACTGAATAACAAGGCCAAAAATCGGATTGGCAGCTATTTTTCCTATGGTCGCGGCGATAGAGGCGATTCCAGCCCCTAAAGAACCGACAACCCCAGCCAAGCCACTGCAAATTCCACCTATAGCAGATCCTATAGCACCAAGAGCGGCACCGATTATACCAAACATAACTTACTCCTTTTTTTAGCTTTTAGTTTGAACAATAACTTCTCTTATTGCATTTTTTATTGAATTTATTTCCTTCGGTCCAAAATTGCAACCGAAATCTGATTTAATAAATTCAACTATTTTCTCCGTCACATCTTCATCTACATTTGGATTTAGACAAAGATTCATTAAACGGATGTCATCATAATCAATCACACCTTTTTTTCTGAATTTTCCAATTGCAACTTCCGCTTCATTACAACTAGTAGTTACAGAAACTACATTGTTCAACATATCTTTGTAGTAAGGGAGATTATTGGCGACAAACAGGACCTTTTCAACAAGTTCCTTCCGAGTCGGTTTCTGACGCCAATAATTTCCTGGAATTAAGGAACCGTCTAGATAATGATCCACGTAGAAATCATAAACAGGATTCAACAAATCAGCATCGGAAATCTGATTCATGGCAACTGTATCAACAGACTGATTTATTTGCACCTGTATGGCCTTAGGAAAGTCCTGCGAAAATAGAATAGCACGACCAGCGACCAAGTTAGACAAGAACTTCTTCTGTTCCGACGACAACGCCATGGTATTGCCGATAGCATCCTTATCGTCCTGAGCAAAGAGACGATGTACGATTTTGGTATTCGTATTCTTCAATACTTCCGAAGTAAGCTTATTCGGGATCTGGTCAACGATTATCAATGATTCCCCGTATTTTCGCACTTCCGCAAGCATATCCGTAAAAGAATCGACCGCAAGTTTTCGACTTTGATTTTCACCGGGAGCAACCGATGTCAATAATCTGTGAGCCTCTTCAATCAAGGTGATATGCTTCTGACAAGGATTCTTTGCATGTCTTGACTTTATCGCCTCATTGATGTTGCAAAAAATGAAGCCCATCAGCAACGCCTTTTCATTAGAACTCTTGATATCCTCAAGTTCCAAGACTACATTTTTTTCCAAAAGCTGCTCAAAGTCCATTGACCGATGAACATTCAGCATAACGCCCTTGGCTCCAACAACCAGGCCACTCATATAAGCCAAAATGGATCCGCGATATTCGCCTTCCAGCCTTTCACTAAATCCGAAATCCTTTACAACATCCTTTGACTTATTTATAACATCTTCCATTGTCGGAAAGCTTCGAACTCCCTTCGCAAAGGGATCCTTAAACAAGTCATTTTCATTCGTGTCAATATTCCAACCATAGTCCCTATAGCACTCATAAATAGAGCGTTCTATGATTTGAGGAATTGCGGCTTCCATATCGGAAGAGGATTCAATACAGGCCTTAATCATATCCACATGGGAAGTAATACTTTCATGCGGATAGAATTCGAAGGGATTTAGACGGAACGGTGTTTTTCGCACATCGCCAATCGTGAATACGAGAACATCCCTACGTTTCTTCAGCAGGGCCCGATACTCCCTTTTGGCAGGTTCAATGACCATAAAGGGACAATCAGCCGCCTCCAAAAGCTGCATGCAGGTCGTCGTCTTTCCACTACCCGTAACACCTGACACAAAAACATGTTTATCCAAGACATCCTTTTTCAAATAGACCGGAATCTGTTTTTGCTCGGAGCCACTAATAACCAGATTTCCCAAGGCGATTTGGTCATCTTTGGCTGTTTCAGGATAATTCAGTCCAAATTCAACTTCTTCCCTTAGATTTACGCCAACGACTTCCTTTTGGGGAATACCCGCAATAACAGCCAGCTCCTTGGATGTCAGCCAATTTCCAAAATAATACTTGCCGTCAAACTCCACCTGTGACAATGCAGTACGGAAATAGCGCTCCTCATCACAGGGGTTCTTGGAAAACATGCACTTGGGCAGCTGAAACTCAAGAATGGTATCACGAATGATTTTTTCGTTTACCGAATTGTCACTTCCATCACTTCCTCGCTTACCTTGCAGCGAAACTATGTCAAAGGAAACCTTATTACCAGTTTCTCCAGCCCAGATGGAACTTGCGATATTGGCAAGTCGGTTCAATTCCAAATGCGTATTGGCAAATAAAAATGTTGATGTAACAAAGATTCCCTTTCCCGAACCATAATCCAGACGGGGAATCTGAACCTCATCGAGGAACTTGATAAAATTCTGACTATGCTTATTTACAATCTCTCGAGTTACTGCAGAACCCACGCCATCCGTATGACTTTTGCTACTTGTATCGGAATGATTTTTTCCCGAGCTATCCCCATCCGTAGACGTGGTGCCGCCGGATTCTGATGTTCCATGAGTCGTCGAAGATGACTTCGAACTAGAGGACGAACCGCTTGACGAGCCATTAGTTGTAGAATCGTTCTTGCTTTCACTAAAATTCTTGGCAATAGAATGGGATTCGCCTGAATTCGTTCCGTCAGACGCTGAAGTTCCCTCAGTATCGCTCCTAGATGTACTTTCTTGATGCGATACCTTTGAAATAATAGTCTGGCTATTATACAAAAAGAAAACGTCCTTTTCGCATTTGGCAATTTCATCCTTGCTTAACGCCTTCGCCAAGACCAGCACACAAAATTCCGTACCCAGCATGGAATCGATTAGACGATCTACGCCCTGAAAGTGGCCATCATCGTTATTTTTTTGAGCAACTCCAGGAACGCCTTCCAGCATGGCAGAACGTCGCATGTCGAATATTTTATTCACAACGCAATCCTGTTCGCCATTTTCATTACTCAAAGCGCGGATTTTGCTTCCTCTGAAATTTCCCTTAAAGGCGGGTTCAAGAATGTTCGTGCCAATATCATGAATATTCACTTTCGGAAAGGATGTATCCTGGGCGACACCAAGATAAATTTTTACCCCGGTCTTACTTCCTAGCAAAATGTAAACTACATTGACGCCTTCAATCCTGAGTGCTCCAAGAACATTTTCCAGCGCTTCTTTTCGCGGAGCCTTTTCCTCAAAGGTAATCTCATCAATCTGAAACAGTCGAAGCCAATTTTGGTGTTCCTGTTTTTGCACGGGAACCGCTTTAAACGAGCTCTTATTCAAGTACAGCTGAGAAATATTCTCTAGGACGCTCTTGTCATCAAATTTCTTATCCATATTACTCCTCAAGAAGAACCTTCACCGGATTTTCCAAGAATTCGCCATTCTTCACGCCCTCGGCGGTTGCAACGGTATAGGCAATTGATTTAGCATCCATGGCGCAAACATAGATACCGACGTCTTCATCTTCGTAGGATTTTTCAATCCTTCTACGAAGCATCTTCACATCCTTGATATCAGTTTGCTTGGCTGTAACTTCAGGAAGGGATGAGTAATAGATTTCAAAATCTTCAACATAAGCATCCGTGAACAGCATCCACTGGTTATACTTCATCTTTTCACAAGTCAAAGGACTAAAGAAGTATTTGCCAGGGCAGGCTCTATTCTTACGTTTTGTCCCGACATAATATTTGAAGGCTACCTCGTCATTATCCATCTTTTGGGATATCACTTTAATCGTAGATCCCGGACGGCTTTCAAGAAGACCATACACAACACCCGTTTTACCCGTAGGCGCAGTAACTGACTCATTGACATCAATTCCCTTTTCATTCAGGATGCTTTTAGAATCTTCTGTTCCAAGAGGTGGATACAATTCAAAAAAGTTTTTTTCTGTGCCATTTTTTGAATTAATATCCTTATTGAATTTTTCAATATACTTCATGAAAAGTTCATAAACGATTGGGGACTTGCAGGAATTACCTGCAAGGAATATTACAAGCTTTTCAAAATCCGGGCGTTTATTTTCATGCTGGGTTATAGTCAAGGTCTGGAAGAAGTTGGAGATGCCCTTTTCAATTCTTTGCATCAGAATACCTAACAAGTCGACATCAATACCATAATTAACGTTCTTCAGATAAAGAGGGAACTGAGATAAGCGATTCCCACCTTTGTCAAAGAGGTCCAGCTTAATAACACCTTCCTCAATTTCCTTTTCCCATTGAGCAAGATTTCTTGATTCGCGTTCATCAGAAGTCTCATCCTGATTTTCAGCACCGCCGTCATTAACGACCTTTCCCATGATGCCGTTTACAATCTTTTCTAGGTAATATTCCTTTGTAAGCCCCTCCCAGAAGGGTCTAAGCTTTTCCATCAACTGCTTGGTATTTCTGCGAGCTTCTTGAGAATTATCCACAAGAACTTCGGAACCGTCAAACAGGCTGCATTCTTCCGGCTTAGAAAAAGATATCCCATAAAGGAGTTTGTCCTCATTCGGCAACAGCAAGTTCGCATTAGCCTTGAAAATCTCATAGGCAAGCAGTGCCAGAAGATTTTCGCCGCCAAGATACTTATCTCCGCCATTGTTCATGTGTTCAATGACATAGTCATACTTGCGTTCCGTAGGTTTTGATTCGTCGGCAATTCGCCAGCAGCCAAAATCAAAGTCCGTAGTGCCTCCACCAAAGTCAAAGACACCATAGTACACAGGCTTTTCGTCAAGTACATTGAAACCATATTGCTGAAGTGCGCAAATGGCATAAGCGGCAGGTTCGCTAGCCCCCTGACGGACTCTGAACATTCTCATCGCAGCTTCATCATGCAAAACTTCCTGAGGCAAGGATTTCTTTAGACCAGCGCTAAAACTTTCAATGATTTTTTTACGGATTCCATTTTCGTAATTAACAGGGAAAGACATCACATAGTCAAGATAAATCCCATTTCGCATATTATTTATGAAAAGGCCGATGTAATACGCATAAGCCTCAATGGGATTAAAATCGTCTTTGCCTATTTTATCAAAAGCCTTAAGAATAAGGCTATGCCCCTTTTGGTCAACAATCTTTAGATTGTGGCCGCTATTTGAACCCGCCCACTGTTTTAAATCATAGAAATAGGAATAGAAATTTCTATTACTTTGGCTTTCCTTTAGATGCTCATTTGCCGTATGCGAAATGGTACAGTCATTCCACTTCGTAAAAGGGCGACCCTCAAATTTCTTGTACGCCTGGAAGAAGGATTCGAAATCTTTTAATTCAAGTACCGTAGGATTTTCATATTGTTTCGCTTCGATCTTCTTCGTAAGATCCCCAACGCCGATACGAATTAGACGGGCATCATCACTGCCATCCAAAAAGCCAACGATGGTACTTTTGGTACCGAAATCAATGCCAATCAAGCCATTCTCATGAATGTCAGACAATGGATTTCTCGCTACAAGGCAATCGTTACCATCGGAATTTTCAGTAGGGCAACACCAAATATCCCAGTGGCCTCTATTTATATCATACAATAAATTCCCATCGTACTCTTCGATATCCGCTCTAGCTTTTTCCGAAGTCAAGAGGGCATCATCCAGATCCATTTTCATTAAATCTATTAGGAACTCATAATCTTCAAACCCTTCGATTTTATAGCCAAGAATAAAGGCATCAAACAGAGAATTGCAACTTATGTAGGGAACAACAAAAGAACTAAAGTTTGAACCAGAATTAAATTCACAACTATTATAGCTGTTTGTAACCCAACACCATTTCTTATTCGATACGGTTCTATAGGCGACACAAACATCACTCCAACCCCATGCATTTTTTAGAACCGCACACACCATCTTTGCGACATTCGCAGAGGGGATTGGGCTAGCCATAGGATATTTCCTTTCAAATTCCTGTTCAACCTCTGGCGGAAATGACCGATAAGTTGTAGTATTTAGGAAATCGTTTCTTATATTTGTCGCACAAAGCATCTTCCATGCCCTGTAGTAAACAAATATGCTGCCCTTAAAACCTACACTATCGTGCTGGCTTTCATATTCGTCAAGTTTACTCTTTAATTCCCTATATTTTTGAGCAATTTCTGCGTTGCCTTTTTCAGACATCAAAACAAGATTTTCTTTTGAACAAGCCACATTTTTTGTATTTGACATTAGCCAACCCTCACAATACATTTACTTTCAATTTTTTCTGTATTCTTGTTACGAATCCCCCAAAGGACATTTCTAATGACCTTTCCAGCCTCGGGATCATTGGGCATCTTTGTCGCGCGATCAAGATCATATCTTTTCTGAACGTCACATTCATAGCGAGCATAAACAAAGCCCTTCCTAGTCTCAGCATTGATATCAAAAAGCCTTGTCAACACGACAAGCACATCGCTGAACTCATCTGAGGTTTCGTATGCAGGATCCTTTAAAAGTTCTGCAGTAACTACCCTGTACAATGCAAGAACATTTTCAAACTGGCTAGCAGTTACAATAAAGGAGAAAAGAGTATCTTCCTTTATCAAATCCTTCAATCCAATAAAACGCTTAGAAGCCTCTTTGTATTTTTTCCAAAGGCTTTCATACGATTCATACTCCTTATCGGCCTTTGTCTCAGTCCCTTTGGCATTTTCCGAAATAGGAGCAACCTCTCCAGTCGGTTCATCATCACCATCATGCGGCTTGACTAAGGCACTAGCAATATCTTTCAAAATATTGGAGATTATTTTACGAATTCGGATTTCTCGAAGATCCCAAATTTCATCGTCATTAACTTTTTTATTAAGCATAAACACCTCTGACAGCATTTAAATTAATCAAAAAAACATCAAAAAATATGATATCATAACGCATTTTTCCTTTTTTAGGAATATATGAACGATTTTGAGCGTTTTCAAGCACGACTCTTCCACCAACCAGCTCATCAACTGGTTCAAGAAGAATCAGAAGTAAGCTTCGCTTCCCTAGAGATTGCAAAAAAAACACAGCAACAGTGACCTCGGACGAGGCCACTGTTTTTTTGTTCAAACCTTTTCAAAAAAAAGATATATTAGGGAATAATTTAAAAGGAGTCTTATGAAAAAAATCGCTTTTGTAATATCTGCTGCAGCTGCTGTAGTCTTGATGCAAGGCTGTGCCGCTTCCGGTATATCAGCCGCCCGTTATTGGGACGGCCACAAGTTCCTGATGCTTGAAGATCATTGGGGCGAGCCTACAGAAAAGCAGGAAGCCGAAGACGGTTCCTACCGGGCAATATTCCGTGCCGGCGAAGATTGCACTGCAACATTCTACGTCAACCAGGCAGGTATCATCACGTCTCACAATTTTGTAGGACAATCCTGCAGTTTCGACGCCTACAACCGCCTGAAGAATATCGAGCACTAATCTAATAGGCACGCGAAGCGTGTCATTCTGATTACGCATCGAAATCGAGACTTCTGAATTTACATTCTTTTAACAAAGTAACTCTTGCCAAATTTTAGATAAATTCTAATATTCATCCCGAGCGTTACGAACAGTCTCCTGAACACTTGAGTTAATCAAGTGTTTTTTCTTATAGGAGATAATATGCCCACACAAAAAACAACAAACATCATCGGCAACAACGAATCCCCCAAAACGGAAATTGCGTCTCTATTGGCGGATTGCGCCTTCAAGTACGTGTACACCCGAGACAATCCCAAATCCCGTGAAAACTTGCGGCAGCTGATGTCTACGCTCATTGGCAAAAAGCTGAAAAAGGCGGAGCCTCTAGCTACAGAAATTTTCGCGTCCGCACAGCCCAATACCGAAAAGACATCCCGCTTTGATGTGCGCGTGGTCATGGACGATGGCGACGAGGCCGATGTAGAAGTCCAGCTATGGACCGAAAAGGACGATTACGCCAAGCGGCTTTCGTATTACGGAGCCAAGCTCTACGCCTCCCAGGCGATCAAGGGTGCAAAATATAAGGAACTAAATAAATGCTACCAGATCATCATTTCGCAGGATTGCATTTTCCCGCACACCTCCTGGCTCCTGAATTTGGATATTTCCGCACAGGAAAATCGCATGTTCAAATTCGACACCATGCACTGGTGCATTATCCAGCTAAATTACCTGGAGCAGGCAATCCGCGAGGATGCGGGGCACGGTAACGAGTACTTGCAAAACCTTCTGGATTTGTGTAAATTTATCGCGGAGCCCACCCGGGTTGAACCTTTTGAAGACGTGTACGAGGATCTTATGGCATTCAGTGCAGACCAAATCGAAGCCTACCGCAAGGAAATGGAGGAGCGTCGTAGACTGGACGCGATTTCTACCCGCAAGTACACCGAAGAGCTGATCAAACAGCAGGAAGAGGAAATCGCAGAGCAAAAGCAGGCCATCGAAGCCAACAGGCAAGAACTTGCTGCGAACAAACAGGAACTTGCAGCAAATAAGCAAGAGCTAGAAGCAGCGAAAGCCCAAGCCGACAAAAACGCCAAGGAACGAGACGCATACGCCGAGATTCTCAGGCAGCACGGCTTGCTATAATTTCAAATAAAAAAAGGCTGCGCTAAATTTCAGATTTAGCCTTACTTCAGCAGAATCTTCAGGAGAGATTCTGCCGTTTCATTTTCAACGAAACGGACGCCTGTCACGGGCCTATATTTAAAGGCCATGTACTTTGCAAGTTGCAGGGCAGCGAACTTGCGGTCCTGAGAATAGCAGACGGAAAGTTCATACGTTCCATCTTCTGCAGATGACAGGCAATCCATCTTTGAAGCCATTTCACAGATGGTCTCGTCAGGCAGTTCCAGCAGTTCCTTGATCTTATCGCCGTCTTCGGAATTCAATTTCAGCTCGATGCCATCAACATCTGATTTCGTCGTATTGGAGAAAATCGATTCCTTAAGGCCTAGGAAGGTTTTGTTGTTTGAAATTTGCATTAGCGAGACTTCTTGATTTTATACAGCTTTTTATCTGCACGGTTAAACAGGTCGGGAATGGTCTCGCCAGATTCCTTGACCGCATCATAGCCGATGCTTACAGATAAGGGGCACACAAAGTTTGCGGATGCCTCGGCAAGGGCGGCCTTGATTTCCTGCACAAGGCCATCGCACTCCTGCTCGCCATTGTACTTGGCCACCACCACGAATTCGTCACCGCCAAAGCGGGAAATAAAATGCCCCTTCGGACCACAGACTTTCTTGAGGACATTGGAAACAATGAGCAAGGCCTCGTCACCCTTCATGTGGCCAAAGTCATCGTTGATATGCTTGAACTTGTCCATGTCCAGCACGAACAAGTAAGCCTTGCCTTCGACAGGCGGATTCTGGATAAGACGATCCAGATAAATGTTAAACTGGTTCCTGTTATTCAGCTTGGTCAAGGGATCCGCAGAAACCTGCCCACGCTGATCCGACAGATGGTTGGTCAACAAGGTCAGCGCCATGCCCATGGCAGAACTGGGAAGATCCGGAAAGAACACTTCCAACGTCATGCCCACAATGGTAAAAAAGCCGAAGGACGACAGGGAAAGATACATGGAGCGGTCTACATAGAAGCGCTTATTGAATGCCCTGCTCAGGCAGCCAAACATGGGAACAAGCAGGTAAACGCCAAGAATAGCCACGTAAGGCAAGTACAAGGGACCGCGCATATAGCCATCGGCCGCATCCACATAAAAGACCCAGCCATTCCAAATAGAGAGAATGCTAGCCACCGCGAAGAACGCCACCGGCAAGGAAATCAAAATACGAATCCAGGTGCTAAGACTTGGCTTAATGAACACGCGTCTCACCATGTAGACAAGCCACATCCAGGGCAGCAAGGCCGTCACCGCAAAATAAAGTCCATTGAAAGCCCGGGTCAGAAAAATTCCATCAGCACCAAAGAAGCCTGGATAGGTCCCGATATAGAGAAGGCAGGAAGTGATGGCCACCAGCACGCTACGTACAAACAGAGCCCGGACGCCGCTATGGCGGATAGGCACATAGGCACTTTGCAGCACCAGCAGCAAAATGAAAATACAGAAAAATAAGACTCTTACAGATTGAGGGGTCATTGACATTAATATAAATACAAACCGAAAGGGGCGGCCAATCTTTTTCAGCCGCCCCACACTCTAGGCCGCTTTAAACCGCAGCGATCTACTTTACAAAGGGCCGCAGGAGGATTTCAGCCTCGTCGCCTTCCGCAAAACGGATGTCGCATGTGGGAACGTAATCGAAACTCACATACCGGCAAAGTTGCATGGCGGCAAACTTGCGATCCTGGGAGTAGCACATCGAAAGACAGAACATCCCGTTGTCGGCGGGAACGGGCCGCCCCACCTTGCCAAGGACTGCCTCCAGGGACTCCCAAGGCGTTTCCAGGAGCATGGCCACCTTCTTGCCGTTGGTAAAATCGTATTCCATATACGAGCCCCTCACGATGGAGTTGGTCAGGGTGTAAATGACGTTTTTCTTTAGGCCGAAGAAAGCCTTCTTGACCTGGATATGAGAATTCTTGAACAGGCCACAAGCCAGTTCCATGTTGTTTATAAATTCCATTTTCTTTCTCTTTTTTGAGTGGATAAAAGGGGGTTCGCTCGCTCGGGAAGGCAAGCGCGAAAACCGCGGTTAGTGACCGCGATGAACGTCTAATTTTTTTGAGAAAGAAAGATTAACAGAGCATACGTTCTAAGGTGTACACAAAGTAATCCTTAGAAACGTTAGAGGTTCGGGTAGGAGGAATCCCCTGCTGCAAATGGATTGCATCCGACGTAACTGCACCATGCAGCAAATCGCTCCAGGGGCCTGCAATCTTGAGCAGGGCTCGGCTGCCAAGGCCACCCTGAAGTTTGCGGGAGCTTAGCCTCTTGAGAAGTTCGCCCCTGATCGAAGTGCGGGGAAGCAATCCTCGAGTGTCATCCTGTGCGTCAAGGATCGCAGCGGCTCCGTCTTGATGGACCATACCGGTTTGCAGTACTTCCTGTGACGTCCCCACATCTTTATCTGAAACATAGGCACCGACATTAACGCTCAGGAACAACGCAAAAATCGCGTTTACCAAAAGCATCAAGATATTTTGCCTAAGCCAGTTCATAACGAATAAACTACATAAAAATCGGGCCGGTCAGTTGTAATTTTTTAGAAAAAAGGCGATTTTTTTTGTCTACAGCCCTTTTTACAGAAGTAAACAGTTTTTGCTACCGCCACCCACCCGACCGCCCCCGGGCCGAAGTATATTTCTGTACATGGAAAACATGAAATTTGGGATTCTTGGGTGCGGCTATATCGCCGATTTGATGGCAAAGGCCGTAAAGACTTTAGAAAACAAGGGCATGGGCGTAGAACTTTACGCCGTAGCCGCCAGGGACAAGGAAAAGGCCCAGGCCTTCGCCTCCCAGCACGGAGCCCGCAAATTTTATGGAAACTATGAGGACCTGGCAGCCGACCCGGAAGTGGACCTGATCTACATCGCCACGCCCCACTCCCACCATTATGAACAGGCCAAGCTGTGCATCAACGCCAGCAAGAACCTGCTGATAGAAAAGGCATTCTGTGCCAACGCCAAGCAGGCCACCGAAATCATCGCCCTGGCACGCGACAAGGGCGTTTTCCTTTGCGAAGCCATGTGGACCCGATTCCTGCCAGCCGTGCAGACAGTGCGTCAGTGGATTGCCGCAGGACGCATCGGTGAAGTGCAAAGCGTCGAGGCCGATTTCTCGCAGCCCCTAACTCATGTGGAACGCCTGGTGAACCCCGCCCTTGCAGGCGGCGCATTGCTGGACCTGGGTATTTACAGCCTGACCTTCGCCGACCTGTTCCTGGGCGGACCCATCGCTAATCTGGATGCCCGCTGTATCAAGACAGACACCGGTGTGGATGCCACCGACTGGATCAACATTACCTACAGAAGCGGCAAGAAGGCCTACCTGAAAACATCCATTACGGAACCGTGGCATAACGAAGGAACCATCTACGGAACCCAGGGCCGTATCCGCGTGGTGAACCTGAACAACATGGAAGAGTTGCAGGTTTATGACGCCACCGGCGCCTTGGTAGAAAGCGTGAAACCGGAATGCCTCTGCAATTGCTATGAATATGAAGTCCTCGCATGCAGCCAGATCCTTCGACGCGCTTCGCTTGCTCAGGATGACACAAACGCAGGTTTGCTTGTTCAGGACATCGAAGCGGGAGAATGCGCGGAAATGCCCCTGAACAAGACCATGGAAATGATGGAGCTGATGGATTCCCTGCGGGAACGATTCGGTGTCAGCTACCCCTTTGAAATTTCGCCGGGCGACACCTGGAACCGCAATGGCGACAAGTCCATACTGCAGGTATTCGACATTGAAACCAGCCGCATCACCTCGCTGAAAAGATTTGACTTTGTCATCGAGGCCCCCAACTGGAGTGCCGACGGAACTTACCTGACTTACAACAGCAACGGACGAATCTACAAGATGGACTTGATCCGCGATAGCGACGGCAACCTCGCCGCCGGCAAAATCGAAGAAGTTCCCAGCTACTACGTAAACAACTGCAACAACGATCATGTGCTGGATCCCGATGGTAGCGGCCTCTATGTCAGCCACCACACCAAGGAAGACGGACTTTCCCGTATCTACAAGATTTTCTTTGACGGACGTATGCCGCAGTTGGTGACTCCCCTGGCCCCCAGCTACCTCCACGGCATCACCCCCGACGGAAAGCACCTGGCCTACTGTGCCGAACGAAACGGCGAATACGACATTTACACCATTCCTGCCGAAGGCGGAAACGAAACCCAGCTCACAACCGCCCGAGGCCTTAACGACGGTCCCGAATACGATTGCAAGGGCGAATACATCTACTTCAATTCCGTGCGCACTGGCCGCATGCAAGCCTGGCGTATGAAGGTGGATGGCTCGGAACAGGAACAGCTAACTTTCGATGAACATCGGAATACATGGTTCCCCCACATCTCGCCAGATCTGCAGAAGATCGTCATGGTGGCCTACCTCGAGACTGATGTTCGCCCCGGCGAACACGTGCCTAACAAGATGGTGGAACTGCGACTGATGAGCGCCAACAAATCCGAGAACGGAACCCTAGACACTCCCAAGACTATCCTGAAACTCTTTGGCGGGCAGGGAACCATCAACGTGAATTCCTGGGCTCCCGACAGCAAGCACTTCGCTTTCGTCGTTTACGAAAAAGGCCGCTAATTTTCTGGCTAGTGGTGACAATTCACCATTCAATTTCAGACTGATGGTTGGCGAAGTTCTGCATTCAGAAACCGCTACGGCAATCAGATAGAGAATGTAAGGGACGCCGTCACGAACATTCCGTTTCCGAAGCGGGCAATGGCACGGCTGTCATCAGAGATAATGGACGGTCCGCCGGAAGTTCCTCCTGCGGAAGGATCTGAAATTTCTCCGCCTTCTACTGAGTTCATGCCATCTGCGGTCTTCTGCACGTCAATGTAGAGGGGCACAATCTGACGAGCGTGTAGCGAAAGAGCCAGACGCCACCATTTAAGATTCAGGCCCAATCCGACAAAAGTTCCAAAACAGCTGGCCTCGCGACCGAACGCCGTTTCTTTGGAGGCTGTAGCAAAAAGTACCGTCGTCTCTTCAACTTGCTTGCCATCGATAGAACCGTCGGCGTAAAAGAAATCCGCCGAAACGACAGGCTCCAGCGTAAGGCTGCGGGTACCTCCTGCGGAACCGAGCCCGAAAGGTTTGCGGTAAGCGGCACCCACCATGACGGCAGAGATTTCCATGTCAGCGGTTTCTCTGAAATTCTTCTGCAAGAAGCTGAACGAAAGCACCTGCAGTACGGAATTGGGCAGGGCGCGGTTAGGGGCCAGAGATTCGTAGAAGCGGCTGCCCGAGTTGGTCAGATGTAATTCCATGCGGGCGGCAGCGGCGGAAACATTTACGGGGCCTATGTCAATCCCGAAATCAATCAGATGGAATGAACCCGAGAATGGCAAATACAGGAACCTTTTGCGATTACCGTCCTGGGAGCGAATTCCCTGCATGAACAAATCTGCGGAGACGTAAGTGTAGTTCAACTCCGCACCGAGCCGATCGAGGCCGAACCCAGCGCTCAGAATCCAGACGTCAAGGGAATCCCTGATGTAGTATTCTTCGTCGCGGTTCACCGGACTGCTGCTGACGTTCCCCAGGGAACCTCTCAGACGATATCCGCCGAATTCGACTTCGGCCCATGCGTCCTTCTGCAACAGGGACGATTCCCAGCCCGCATCAATTACAGGCAGTCCCGTCCCCTCTTCCGGGGTCCAGACCATACGGCCCACCCCAAGGGAAATCCCCTTGAAACTGGCTCCCAGCAGCACATGGTCGAACTCGCTCTGGAACCCGGCCATAAAGTTTGCGGTATTCCACCCGACATCCAAATCCCAACCTTCTATCCACTGAAATTCCAGCTGAAGATAGTCAATGCCGCCAAAAAAGGTATGGGATCCAACATGTACCGAATCCCGGTTAGACAAAAAAAGCCCGCTGCAGGCAATTTCTGCACTGCAGGCGAGGCTTACGGCCATTAGGCAAATGGCGAGAACCTTACTCACGATTAATAGTCGTAATCGTAGTCGTAACCGTAGGATTCATCATAGCCGCTCTGATAATAGTCATAGTAGTAATCATCATCGTCGTAATCATCGTCTTCCATGAATGCTCCGACCCAGTCCCACAATTCATCCGTGGTCATCTTGGGGAACACACCGCCAAAAGTTACATCGGGGAAGATGATTACCTGCTTCAGTTCTTCTACGGAGTCGAAATTGTCCAGTTCAATCACAGAAGCAGTCTTGTTTCCCTTGGCATCGGTAAAGTAGAACATATTGGGCCGCGTACTTCCACGAGTCTTCAAGAACTTGACCACGCCGTCTTCCACCTTGCAGAATTCCGGACTGATGGTATATGCGTACTTTTTCAGGATCAGGCTGTCCTTCATCTCGTAGTAAGAGGGCACGTAGTAATCCATCAGGCTGAGGGTTACGTCGCAGCCGTTTGCCACCACATCATAGGCGGCATCAGCATAGGTGTAAGACCCTAAATAGCCATAGACCATAACCATAAGGCCATCGGCAGCTTCATCGTCAAAGTAATATTTCTTGTCCACAATATAAGCGGAACGATTATCGATCGGGCCAGAAGTAGAGGCAACATTGTTTTCAGCCATAAATTCCAATTCAGAGGCACCAAAGGAATTTCCATCCAAGCCTTCTTCCCAGAAGCTGCCAGGAAGATCCTTGTACCAGTCAGCCGGATCCACAATCTTGTAGTAAGGCAGATACTTCTTGAAGTTGGTAATCTTGAAGAACTTGCCCAGGTTCACGACAATGCTGCGTTCGCCCAGTTTGAATTCCATGTCGCCATGGAGAGCTTTCTTGAAGAAGTTTAAGGAATCAATAACCATCTGCAAGTCAGACACGCTGACATCGGCATCTTCGTCATTGCCCACCACATAGACATCATTCATCTGGGTGGCAAGACCGTTGGCGGCTTCGTTAATGCCATACTGCAAGCCAAGCTGCACATAGGTAATGGCGCTATCCAGCATATTGGGGATCGCTCCATAAGCTTCGGCCCAGTTATCCTTGATGGTTCCAAAGCTGTTGTCTGCATCCATAAGGCTCAGCAACTTCTTGACACCGGGATTGGTCTTGTAGTTGGAGATGTCCATGGAATCCAGGGTCTCAATCCAACGGAAGGATCCGTTTTCGGTAATGTCCACATTGACACTGGCCACGCCAACCAACAAGGCTCGCATCAAGTAGAGGGCGCCGAGGGCCGGGGCGAATTCACCATTGTCAAGTTCCACGGGGCGGCTGCCACCGTTATACAGAATCGTCACGTTACCATTGCGAACCACGTTGGTCAGGTAGGTAATGGCGGTATCCGTTACAGGCAGCAGGTTTTCGCCGATGGCATCCTGCACGCGCACGATTACGGACTTGCCAGAGGCTTCCTTAGCCAGGGCGCGGGAACCCACCACCACCTGAGCAGTCTGTTCACTAGAAATCTTGTAGAGGCTATAATTGTCGCCAGTCTCGATGGTACCATTGCCCCTCAAGGTATCGATCAAGGCCTTCAAGCCATCGTTATTGACAATGTTGGCGATAGAGGCAAGGGCGTAACCCACCTGGGCTTCACAGTTTGCAGGATTGCCTGCAAGAATGTTGCCGTAGGAACTCTTGACAGAGGCACCCTTCTGCTGGGCCCCCTGCAAATCACCATCGCTCAGAGCCTTGAAATATTCAACCAGGCCTTCCTTGTTTTGTTCCAGTGCATAGACCGAACCCGCATCAATGTCAGAGTTACAGCTAGCAACATCAAAGCTCTGCACGTCGCTAGAGCCAGCGGCAACTGCGTCGGAACTGGAATCGGAATCAGAGCATCCTGTAAAAACACCAGCCAAACCAAACATGGCAAGGCCGCATGCAGCAATCGCTGCAGACTTCACAAACTTCATGGGAAATCCTCCTATTTAACGACTACCCAAAAGATATCGAACAGGAATATAGCACATTTGTAAGCAAGAAAAATCGTTCAACCCGAAAGTCGAACGATTTTTCTTTTTTAGCTAAGGAGTAAAGCCAAATTACCAGGATTCATGGAGGTTATAACCGAGAAGCACGCGGCCACCGTCGTTGCGGTAACGCTTAATGACGATCTGGATGTCATCGGAAGACTTAGCCTCGAAGTCAACCATTTCATAGCCATTCATGCTAGATTCGCTTTTATATTCCACACGATTACCCATTTCATCCTTGGTAATGACCTTGAGGTCAATATCCTGATGAACAGTGTTCCTGCTGATCATGTTATCACCGCGCATGAGCCAGGCGATAGCAATACGATAACGTCTGCCCTTAGTGATACCAGATTCGGTAAATTCGATAGTGTTGGAGTTGCTGAAGTGGCTGGAGTTCTTACCCATCCAGTAACGGGAACGGTTGTTGGTAATCATTTCATCGAACTGGGGGAGACCCATGCCAATGTCACCGGCATCGTTGGAAACACGACAATCCTTTTCGTAGGCATACTTAATTATATTAGTGTCGGAAGCGTCAGTGGCAGTAGTCAGCAACAGAGCCTTAACCACTTCCGGATGCCACCTATAGAAGGAATTCAAGGAAATCAAGTCAGAAACCAGGCCTGCGGTATAAGCAGCAGCAACTTCAGATCCATAAGCAGTCGGAACATACGGATCACCAACGCTAAGATTAGTATTGCCCGAATAAATATCATAGGTCTTGTCTTGATCTATGTACAAATATCCGTAACCAGAAATTTCAGGCTTGATAAAATTGGTACCCGAAGCAGAGAACGTCGGATTGGAAATCGATGGGTAAAACACCTTTTTTTGCTTAGGTTTGATTGCACCAACCGTAATCGCATTCAAGGCGGCAGCATTATTATTTGCCATTTCCATCGGAGCAACGCCTACCACACGGTTGTAGTAGATGTAGTCATCCAGAATAGCGGACTCTTCACCATAAATATTAAGATTTCCAGTGTTATACTCATAAGCAGATGCATTCATAAGACCAACAGCAAGATTCTTGTTTTCTGGATTTTCGGGAAGAACTGCAAATCTCTTCTGATCTTCGTAGCAACCTTCATCATAAACGTAGACAAGTGCTTCGGGAGCGACATGAGAAACCGTTCCGGCACGACGAGTGGTCCTAATCCTAGTTTCAGCAGCGTGAGAAGAGGATTTAGAGCAAGTATAACCATTCATCTTATTCTGAAGACCGCTATAAGTATTGCCCTTGTCAAAAGCAAAAACATTTGCATTATAACCATGGGCGGCATTATTGTGAGCGTATAGTCCGACACCGGTATTTGCGTGAGCATGTTCAATATTAAGGTAATAACCATAATGGTAACCATAATACTCGCTGCCGTACGGAGCAGTATTAGAGGCACGAACACTATAGGTCGGAGCAGGAGGATACAGGGTAAAGGAGCTAGGAATAGCAACCTTGGGAGCCACGTAATTACGATAGTAAGAACGGTAACGCTGTTCGATGGAATTTACGTCAGATTCGTAAGACTTCTTGCTCACGGCATTACCCTTATCGTACAGGTAATACTGTTCGCTATAACCCGGACGAGCAAGCATACCCTTAGAAACAAATGCGCCATAGACGGTTTCGATATTGTCGCTACCATCGTTGAACGGATTGTCCTTGTACACATCCTTCATGGAAGAGTATACTTTGCTTGTAGAAGTTGCTGCCAGGGGTTCGGCAGTCTTCTGAACGGTAGCGTTCTTGAGAAGGACGGGCTGCTTCTGATCTGCGCCAATGGCACGACCGAGAACATCTCGCTTAAGGGTGACTGTATTTTCTGCAGAAGCGTAGGCACCAGCGGCAACTACACCTACAGCCAGAACGGCAGTAAGTTTTTTCATCGTTTTCCTCTTTGTAACCCTACGCATTGTGAAAATGCGAACAAAATTTAGATAGAGATTCTTTTATTCAAAGGCCTACAAGAATAAAATATTGTCTCAGGAAAAAACGCATGATAAAAATCACGTAAAAACACACATCACTCACGTTTTTTCAATTTTCGAACAAAAAAAATAAAATGCAAGACCAAGAAACTCAAGGACGTAATAAGCAACACTGAATAGTCACTAGTCAAGTTCAGACGAAAAGGAAGAATTTCAAAGAAAAACTACTTATAACGCAACAGAACCAAAACACCTTCGTACCCAAAACAGGCCATACCAAAATAGTAGATGAACAGCACAGGCATTTTAAAGTTAAACAGCATCTCGGCGCCTTTTCTCTGTTACACTTTCATAACAGTTATCGGATCTTGATGCTGACTTGTCAAATACTTTTATGCAAAAGTTCTATTCAGGTAACGAACGACAGACTTTAGAAGTCTCAATTACACGTCAAATACAGCAGCGGTCTCTGCCGCCTCGTTTTCGGCGCAGGCGAGCCAATAATCGAACTGTCCATCCACAAATTTCTGTAGAGGTTCTTCAGCAGATCTGGCAGCGTGTTCATATAACTTGTGGAACGTAAAATCCTGCTTTTTCGGAGTCTTGGACTTCAATTCCACACCCTTGGTAAAACTGAGCAACTTCTTGGTAGAAAGTTTGACCTGCACATAGGCATGCAATTTTTGAGAAAGCAAATTGCAGGTCCTGTACAAATCATCATCGGTATATTTTTCATCTCTGGGGAAGAACTTTACAGAAAATGCAGTAAGCAGGTGACTATAGTCCCTCTTTTCTAAAACAAGTCTGCCGCTCACATTTCCGCAGTCAAACAAAAAAGAAACGTACCTGTCAAAGCGTTCTTTTTTTACAAAAGGTTTGAGGAACGGAGCATCATCTTCAGTCAATGGCAGCGGGCGCAAAATGCCCCTGTCGTTCATAGGAACAATATTCTTCTCAATGTAATAAGGGTCCTCAACAGCCAGGATCCCGGTCTTTACCATATCACTCATAAGACACAAACCAGATGATCCAAATATAGAATGAAAAAAGCCTCCCCGTAAAAGGGAGGCCATGCAAATGTCGTACCGATGCGCGGGCGTCGGCGGATCTACACTTACTTGATTACCTTGAAGGTCTTGTTACCGACCATCACCAGGAAAGCACCCTTGTTGCTCATGGGGATTTCATGGGAAGCGGAACTGACCTTGGACTTCATCATGACTCGGCCGTTCATGTCGGTCACGGAGAAGTTGGTGCCTGCGGCAACGTTTTCGATAACGATGGCGCTATTGGTAGACCATACGCGGGCGGCGTTCATAGCCTTGACAGAAGTAATCGCAATGGCAGCGTCGACGACAGGAGCGCTCTGCTTGCCGGTAATGGTGACTTCGTAAAGCTTGCAGCCTTCAAATGCGTTGATGGTGGTTTCCTTGTCATAGGTAACGCCATTGTATTCGGTACCTTCAACAGTCTTCTTTTCCACGGTGGGCTTGGGCTTCCAAATCTTGAAAGTGCCAGACAGGTGGAGCATGGAGAGGTAGTGAACCAGACCATCGTAGTAGCGGTACTGACCGGTCATCAAGCTTGCGTTCCAAGCCTTTTCCAGGTTGGTCTTGATAGCCTTTTCGTAGGACGGATTGTTGGCCAATGCTATGGCGGCAACAGCGTTGGCACCGGTTTCGCCCAGGGTGTAGGATTCAGAGGGATTGGAACCATCCCAGTTGAAACGGGCGTGCTGGTAACCGTCCTTTTCGAAGAAGTCGATAATGCGCTTTGCCATTTCTTCTTCGCGCTTTGCGTCGGAACCGAACAGGTAGTAGTCCATACCGAAGTTCATAGCGCAACGCATGGCGTCGTACATATACCTGGTAGCGTCGTTATTGAAGCTAACGGCGTGGGGAGTACCATCGAAGTTGTTGTAGTCAGAGAACAAGCCGGAGGAGGTGTTGGAGGACTTGTAAAGGTGATCGCGGGTAGCCTTAGTAGCGGCAGTCCATTTGTCAGTATGAGTCTTGGACCAGCGTGCGAAAAGGTCTACGTAGGCCGGCAGGTCGTAAGACGGGTCGGACCAGGTATTGTTACCGTTAGTGGGCTGGAAGGTAATGATGTAGGAAGAGGTGTTGAACAGCTGATGGTTATAGTTGCTCCACATCTTGTCCAAGATGTACTGGGCGTCGTCCATGTACTGGCTATCGCCCCAGCGGTTTGCAGCGAAGAGCAAGGACATCATGAAGTACATTTCGCCATCGGGTGCGCAGTTGTTGTCGCCGCCCTGGCCGTTGTCGCCACGCTTCCATGCAAAGTAGCCATCCCAGTCGCCAGACTTGTGCCACATGTGATTCTTGGCCCAGTTCCAGAGCTTGTCGAATTCTTCCTTGTGGTTGGTCTGAACGGCGATCATCATACCGTAGGACATGCCTTCGGAACGGACGTCATTGTTGTTGATGTCCTTGATGTAGGCTTCGTTGCCGTTATCGTAGTAGACCTTGGAGTTGTTGTCGCCCTTGAAGTAATGTTTCCAAAGCTGATCCATCTTTTCCTGGATTTCAGCATCGGTCTTGCCCAAGAAAGTCTTGAAGGGGCTGGTGTAGTCGCCGGTGTAGTATGCGCCAGAATAGTTGGTCTGGTCGCAGTCGGGACCGAAGTAGCCACCGTTTTCATCGAAGAAAGACGGAGCAGTGTAAATCGTTTCTGCTGCAAAGGCTGCAGAGGCACCCAGCAACAGGCCAAGAAAGAGAGAGGTCAATTTCTTTTTCATGCCCTTAATGATAACCCCAAAAAAAGGACGTGTTTAGGGTTTTAGCGAAAAAAGGATTGTAAAGTATTACAACACCCCTAGACGAAAATCACCCCTCGAACAGGCGGCAGGCGCGACTCTCATCCGGCTTTTCGAATACAAAGGTTAGATGTACCGACCCGCAACTATTCCCAAAATCCTCAAGGTCGTTCATCCACATGGTCCTATAACCGGGGATCCTGATCTCGACCCAGGTGGAGTTGCACTCTTCTCCCGAGACTTCGGGAATCTTGATGACCTTGCCCCACTTTTTCTTTTCGATGTAATTCACGATGCTGACGTAATCCCTAGAAGATACTGCCGCAGACAGGTAGATTCCGTATACAAGGTGAAAAGTTCCCGACCAGGAGATCCCCCAGGGGACTTCTTCCACCACCTTGTGCAATACCTTGGTCATGGACTTTCCGTCGAAGCGGATGTAAAGCGAGCCTATGCGACCAAGGCCTCCAAGCCCCGAAACGATACTGCTCGAAGGCACCTCGGACACACCGTCGGTTTCCCAGTCCACGAAGGTGCCGGGCTCCGCCAAAAAGCGTTCGTCGTGTACGGTGCAGCGGCAACTTTTAGGGAGGGCGATTTCCTTGAGCAAGTCGGAGAATTCCACCCCGCGTACGGTTTCAGCCCCCTCCGCCCAGACCCATACGGCACAGAGCATCACAACACAGAACAACCTCATAATCACCCCTAAATCAATCCTTCTGCAAACTCATGGTAATCCACCTGATAATCCCCAGAGAAATCTGTATACAGGAAGGGATCGGCGCACACCTTCGTAAAGGCGTAATTCAGCAGTGCATTCTCTAGAAGTGTTGCTTTCGGTACAGAGGGAGCCAGATCCTCTTCAAGAAATTTCAACATCTGGGAAACCCGTTTGCGCAATGTTTCTAGACCTTCGTGCAAGTAATCCCGATCATTTAAATCAGGATTATTTTCTAAGGAAATTTCAACATAGCCATGGGTTGTGGCAAAGCGCATTTCGGATCCATAGCATTCTCCCGAATCAAAAGCTTTCTGGCACTGTGCTAGCGCTCCATCAAGGGACTTGACATACCTGCACATATCGCCCAATGTCTGGTCACTCTTTACCCGCTGTTTTACCTCATAGTAATTTTTGTTCTGTAGCCAACCCACAGTCTGGCGTCTTTTCAGGCCTTCAAAAACACCCCTTTGATCCGTGGTGGATTTGCCGTACTTAAAGTACTGTGCGTAATTGTAGAGTACCTCCATGGAACCAAAACACCTTCTACCATACATCAGAAAGAACTTGCGACGAAGTATCGCTTCATCGGTAGACTTAGTGATGATGTAATAACCGGATTTGGTACAAATACATTCAATCCCATCCGGATTTACAATCACCTCGTACAGCACCCGCGAAGACGATCCCGCCTCGAACAATTCATTGGAACTAATCTTAAGGCCGCGATCCAGTTCATCGGAGTTCAATCTGGAAACAGCCTGATTTAGCGAAACCGAGGAATCAAAAGTCACGGTCACCACGCGGCCGCTAAACACCCACTTTACGCTGGAAGAATCCACTTTCAGCGAAACCTCGATGTTCCCTGCCACAGTCTTGGGAATCGGCAAGGTACAACCCTCGCCAAAAATCGATTGCACCATCTGGGCCACAATTTCTTCGCGAGCCAGCGATTCAGGCAGTTCCACCATGAGTTTGTTGTCCACAACCAGCAAGGATTCCCCTTCTAGAAGACGACGGAAACGGAAGCCCTCTGGCGTCTTGGCCCGATTCATCCAGTAACGCACATTTCGAGTGGGTATGTTGAAACTGATCCGTCTCCTTTTAATTTCCCCCTTAAAGTCAGACGAATTCAACCTGATATAATCATTAATGTGAAAAAGATCCCGCATACACCATTATATCGTGTACATGGGACCATTTTGTCAAATTCAGCCAAGGATGGATTGCGGCCTAAAAGGCCTTTCTACCCACGGTAGGAGCGTAGCGGTAGCCAAAAAATATGCTGTTGTCGGAAGTAAGGTTCTGGGCAGTGTCTTCAAGCATACCTCCACTAACACCCACATAGAATTCATGGTTCCTTGCAAACCTGAAACCCAATTCAAACATGCCCACCGCAGGGACTGACTCTAGATCCAACATGCCTCCATATTCCATACTCACATTAAAGCTTAAGCCGGCCCTCGCAAAGAATTTAAAACCTGCCCAACCCACGCCCAGCACACAGAAGGCATCAATGTTTATCAGTTGCACATCATCACTATAGCTAACATAGTCGCTATAATAATAGTAGTCGCCATAATAGGAGCTGTTGCTATTGTAGATATCGTATTGAATATTCTGCGTTTCAAAAGACATGCCTAATCCGAGGCCAAAAACAAAGCGGCGGCTGGTGGCCAGGTCATATTCAAAACCTAAGCCAAATTTAAAATCCGTGTCAGAACGCTCCTCTCCGTTGCTTGTATAAAGCAATCCACCAAAAGAAACGTTAAAGAACAACTTGGTTTCACGACCGATTGTATCCTTGGGCATACCCGATCCATCAAAGGTCGAAGCCTTTACCGGTGCGTCCAGGTGAGAAGCCTGGTAGTCTTCTTTTCCGTAAACAGACGAGTATTTTGAGGGTTTGTACACATAGCGGTTCTTCTGGCCCGGTTTAAGGTCAGTAACCATGGTCTCCTTGCGCACGCCCATCTGGATCTTGGCGCAAACGGGAACCTGCCCCGTATAAGGAGTTACACCCACTTGAACCCCATTCACGTACACAGGCTCCGGATCATCCCAATTTCCATTTTCAGCAGACTCGATAGTAATACCAGCCATGGCCACATCTAGAGCCTTGCTAAACTTCAGCTTACTTCCGTTAGACACGTTCACCGTAGATTCACGCGTTTCGTAACAGCGATGAGAAACTGCAATCTTGTAATTGCCGGGAGCCAATCTAAACTTGGAGCCGCTCTGAGTCTTGCCATTTACAGTCACCCGTAAATGGCCTGCAGCCTCGTAATTATCCGTAAACACAGGAGCCACCGTAATCGTGCCGAAGTTAGCCTCCATAGAAGCCCACAATTTCTGATTATCCTGCCTTACATCGACGACCGTATCCAGATCCTTATAATTTTCACTAACAAAAAGGAATCGATGACGTCCGGGAGTCAAATACACGTTACAGGGAGTATTCTTACAGGACCCCTGAGGCTTTCCATCTACACTGAGCAAGGCACCAACCGGATCCGTTTGCACATCCACCACATAGCTACGAAAATCGTCGGCTTTGGAAGCCGGCACACCTGCGGGTCCGCCCTTCACCAGTTCAAAAAGTTCTGGGGCCTTTTCTTCGATATCTTCGATGAGGCCCTCCGCATCGGGCTTACGGGCGGTAAAGCTCCCCACCAGTTTATTGGATGCGGTTTCGTAGAGTTCCACAGTCAAGGTCAACTGCTGACCGAACATTCCGATACGCCCCTGGGCAATAAAGTCAGCGGCAATATTTCGGCCAGTTTCAGCCAGGCACGAACCTTCACATTCCTCAATCGTCTTACCCGGAGGCAGCATGGCGTTGATGTTCTCGCGAGTCATGATGGTGTAATCCATATAGGCAGGCAAGGTACGACTGGCAATTTCGCGGAGCTTATCGGTCAGGTACATTCTTTCGGACAGGCCAAGAGCACCCGAACTAGACATTGTCTCCAGAACAGCCACATAGGTTGCAAAGGAATTTACCACCAGGCAAAGCAAAAAGAGAACAGTAAACTTTATACGAGCACTCATAATAATACGCAATAACGATGATTGCAAAAAAAATAAAAACTTTTTATTCAATCAGACCGTTAGCGTATATTACAACCTCTTCGACGTCGGAATCCGTATACAACAAGGGATCTAGCGATACCACATCTGTGATTTTTTTCGCAAGTTCCTTGCTGGAGCGAACAAGATCCCAATTATCCAAAAGAGATTGCAAAATATGGATCCAGGAATCCACTGTTTCAAAGAACGTCTCATAATCCCCAGGAGAACTCAAAACACCGGGGCTATGCCATCCCCGATAATCAATTTTCAGGTGGCAATTTTTAGGCGCACCGGCCTGCATGATCTTAAGCAAGGGCGAAAGCAGATTCCACTCATTTATTGTCCCAAAATCACAGAAACATCTCAGCATATTTTCAAGACACCATACGTCACCAAAGTACTGCTTGTACTTGAAATCCCTATATTCCTCTAGGGTCGGAACGGTCATCAGGAAACAGTCACTCACACAAAGTTCAAGAGGATGTTCAAACAGGTCGCGAAAAAACTGAAAAACATCCGCCTTCGAAAAGTCCATATATACCCCGCCTTTATATCGACTTAAATCATTGGAAAGTTCGGTTCCGCCTACCAGGTAACCACGACTTTCAACAGAGCAGACGAATTCAACAAAGGTAATATTACCGTCGGCATCGTAATCCCACTCAAAATAATTGACAAAGTCACCCCAAAAGTCATTTTCATCTGCAGGATTTCCTTCATATGGATCACAGGAATAGAAACAGACATCAGACACTTGTACCGTATCTAAATCATGTTCAACTTTTATGCGGGAATCTCCAGTATCTGCATAGTAGTGTTCCACAAAATGACGGGCCATTTTTAGCAGGCCCCGCGGAGAGGTGTCGTTACAAGTCGCTACAAACTTGAGTCTAAACCGACTGGTCGACTTGATTTCCTGACCACACAGGAAACTATAGGTCCTAGGGTACAAGATTTTTGCCATAGGGCAATTAGGCAGGTACGCAGCCGTCTCCATCAAGCGATGGAAAATACCATAGGCAGAAAAGGTTTCTGAATCACCCAAAGTATAACCGTCAATTCGCCCCGCCTTATGTTCCGCCCAATAATCAGAAGACTGGATTCTCGGAGATAAAAAGGAATCGTTAAATTCTAGAAACGAGATGCGTTCATATTCCGGAAAATCTCGTACAAACCGCTGACCTCGTTCATGGGGGGCAACGACCTTGAGAAGGTCCCCATAGCTTGCAGTTCGCTTGCGCTTCCACTTTTCCGAAAAGCGATACTCCATAAAGCCATTCCAATCGCCCTTGATTTCTTGTTGAATATTGTACAGGTGCGCCATACCTAGACGAAAATCAACCAGTTGACTTACGAGGCGTTCAATGTTTCGCTTCGTATGATGTCCTACAACCTCGCTGTAGAAACCGACGCTCATTATGTCTTCTCCAGGTAGACAGCCTTGTACGATACCCACGCCCCTCAAAAGTCTCCAGACGCCATAGAGATTCTTTGACCCGAACTTAAACCGGCGAAAGCTTTCAGACATACACGCACCTCAAAAGCATTATCGTTTTGAGTGTGAGCGGTGTCAAGTAAACCTTTCATTTTTTACAGCTACTGTTCCACTTGAGAATAGGGCTTTGGGACTTTTCCATTATAAAGGGCTTTATGTCAGCATATATTACATAGCATACTTTTGACAGGGAGCCTTTCATGATTTTCCCAATTTTAACATCACGAAAAGTGCTGATGGCAGCATTGCCTTCGGCCATGCTCCTTGCAGCCTGTTCTAACGAAGACTTGATCAACGCAGAACAGGCAGTTAACGCCAACGGCGAGATTACGGCAAACGTTACGGCATCGGGCACAGTCTCCGGCTCGACCGCAACCAATGTCCAGAGCGTTCCCACCTGTTCCATGGTTAGTGTGTCTAGCGGCATCCATGTCATTTGCAATGGAACCCTAGTCGGAGTGTTGACTAACAGCCAGGTGAATACGTCTGGAACAAATACCGGCAATCAGGAGTTGGCGGGCTGCGACCTGATGGAGCTCGAGAGCAACCTCGGCTACACAGTGACTTGCGGCAACAAGTCCGGAGTAATCCTGAACGGGAAGGATGGTAAAGATGGGGCGGACGGCAAAGCCGGTAAGGACGGCACCTCCTGCCAGACCACTCCTATTCCCGATGGCTCCGGCATCTACGTCATTTGCGACACCTCCGTGGTGGCGGTCTACAATGGTCGCGACGGCCTTGATGGCGCAAATGGCGTAGATGGTAAGGATGGCGTCGACGGTAAAGACGGTCTGAACGGCCGCGACGGCGTAGATGGTAAGGATGGCGTCGACGGTAAAGACGGTCTGAACGGCCGCGACGGCGTAGATGGCAAGGATGGCGTTGACGGTAAAGACGGCGCCGATGGTAAAGATGGTGTAAATGGGAAGGACGGCACAAACGGTGCCGACGGCAAAGACGGTAAGGATGGCAGGGATGGCCAAGATGGAGTCAACGGAACGGATGGCGTTGGGTGTCGCATCCTGAATTCCTCGGACTCCACCCTTACCGTTGTTTGCGGTACCGATACCAGCACGATCAAAGCCACCATCTATAACAACTACACCAACGGAACCCAGACCAGCATCACCTACGAACCGGTCATCGTATATGTTTCCTCCAGTTCCAAGGCTCCCACCAGTAGCGCTGCCCAAGTGACGGTGAACCCCCAGCCCGCCTACAGCTACAGCGTGGAACCGGGAGCCGTAAATGGAAAATGCGGAACATACTACCCGGGATCTATCGGGGCAAGCACCACCATTTACCACGGCGATTCCATCAAGTTCCAGTTTGACGCAAACGAGACCTCTTCCATCGTGGATATTCTGAACTCCGTTTACGAATGGAAGTTCCCTGGCGCCACCACGGCCTCTTATGCCGCCCGGGGAAACGACGGCATCGTGACAACCACCGTGTTCTATGACTCTGTTGGAACTTTCTACCCCCAGCTTTCCATTAACGGCAAGGGTTACGAAAAGTGCAGCGGTCGTGTAACAGTCAATGCAGCCCAAATTAGAAACTGCGCCTGCACCGAAGACACCGAGAATACAACCGAAACCCATCGCGCCTGGAAACTGAGCGGTTGCCAGTCCTACGCCCCCATTACCAGCTATACCTGGGATGGTGTGGAATCCACCTCTGCCGACGGCATGAGCGCCCTGGCCCCCTTCGAATACGAAGGTCAGACCCGCGTTACCTTGAGAAACTCCGACAATACCGTCAAGGAAGTGGCCTGCGGATATATTCTGGACAACATGACCGGATATACCTTCACCCGCCCCGGCACTTACTACCTGACCTACATGTGCAACAAGGTTGGTCGTTCCTATGTAACATTCAGGGCCCAGAACGAAGAAAGCGAAGGCATGTGGGTCACGAGCAAGACTTCCGCAGAAGTGAACTACAGCACGATTTCCAACACCCTTTACGGAAACGTAATCTACAGCAGATTCTTCAACGCAAGTTCCAACGAGAACGCATCCGGCTCCGCAATCGCCTTCATCTTGAAATCCGGTTCTTTCAGAGTCCACTGCGATTACTAATACAAAACAAGTCTACTCCTCCAAATCAAAGTCCGCTCGCTGCATTTCAAATCCGGCGAGCGGATTTTTTCTATCCTTGTGATATGAGCATCAACGACGCCACAGCCCTCATCAAGAAACTTTCGCCCCTTATGGACGAATCTTCCGAAGTATTTCGGGAGCTGGCCTTCTTTTTCGGAGGCAGCGCCAAGGTGATGGTAAATCAGGCGGACCTGACAAAATTCCTGGGCCGCAAAAGGCTATACCGCGTGATCCGTCTGAAGGGCGAATCCTACAAGGATTGCGTTTACCAGCTGGTAGATGACTACCCCGAATCCATGGAAGCACTGGGCATGCTCAGGTACTACAAGGCCCCCGCAGGCAAAATCCAATGGCAAGAAATCGAGAACGCCGAAATTGCCATGGGCAAGGAACTGACCATGAATGCCTACGGTTGGGCCCCCGATGCATGGACTGCCTTTGAATCCGGCGCCACCAAAAACGACAGCGAAGAAAGCCCCCTCCACGAGATGGTGGCCATTCTGGCCTTCGATTTTTAACGGATTTTTTCTTCCCCCCGCCTTTTAAAGGTGTTTTATAGTGTTCTAAAACACTCTTATCATTTATTTTACCGTTAGACGTTCAAAATGTGCGTTCACATAGTTATTATTCTCTAGTGAATTAACTCGGAGGATTCAATGGCCGACGCCGTCGCAATTTGGAATGGATTTTTGCAGAAAACAGCAAGTCTCCCTGGAATCAGGGTCGACAGGAACGAGTACCTGACCAAGGAACTCAGGCTTTACTGCACCCAGGAACAGCTGGACATGATCCCTTCGAAACGTCCTTACGCCATTGTCAACGAAGACGTGATCGATCGCGTTGCAACGGCATGCATCCGTAACCACACCATCGCCGTCACATCCGCCTCGGCTGTTGCAGGAATCCCCGGCGGCATCGCCATGCTGGGCACTATTCCCGCCGACCTTTCACAGTACTATTTTCATGTGCTGGTACTCTCGCAGAAGTTGGCCTACCTGTATGGATTCCCCAATATGGTTGACAACGACAGCGGCGAACTTTCTGACGTGGCCCTCGACATGATGACCATTTTCGTGGGAACGGTCATGGGCGCAGGGTCGGCATCCCAGGCCATCCACTCCCTGGCGCAAAAGCTGGCCAAGCAGGCCCTGGAACAGCTCCCCAAGAAGGCGCTGACCAAGACTGCCATTTTCCAGATGGCAAAACCCATTGCAAAGATGCTGGGAATTAAGCTAACCAAGAAGGGATTCGCCCAGGCCGTCAGCAAGGCAATTCCCTTTATCGGGGCCCTTGCATCGGGCGGCATTACCGTAGCCACATTCCTCCCTGGAGCCAAGAGGCTGCAGAAAGAACTGATGGCCCAGCGCGGCCTCTTCGCCAACGAAGAGATCAACCTGACCAGCTACGAAAAGGCAACCGAAACTACTGCGGAATAAATTCGAAGAGAACTATGCCAGGAAGCTTTCCGCGGCGACTTTCAAGATAATCTGTAAGGGGAACTTCCACCACCTGCTTCTGCAAGGAAGAGGCGTGGCGCAGCTGCGGCAACTGACCGGGACGCAACACAACGAATCCGGTGTGGGTCACGTCGATCTTTTCGGACTTGGCCACAAAGGCAATTCCAACCACAGTAAAGGGACCCTCGTAGGCACGAGACATCAGAACCATAGCCTTGTCATAAGGCAGGTAACGAAGGTCTGTGGGTTCGTCGTCCCTCTTACGGGTAATGCCCTTCGCCTTAAAGAATTCCTTTTTGGGCATGGTGCGCTGAATAATGGTATCGCCAGGCAGAGGCAGAACCCTGGCATACTTGCTGCCATTCACCCAGTCAACAATCATGTAATGTTTGCGATGAGCGAAATCAATAACGCCCTTGTAGTAGCGAATACGCTGAAGGGTATTGAAAATTGAATCTTCATCCGCGGCCCTTGCCATAGCCAAGGCATGTTCCAGATAAGTTACACAGTTCACGGAATCCATATTCACCAAGGGTTTATTCTCGATGGTATCCAGATAGCTTTCACCCATAGCGGCCAGCAAGTAGGGCTTACCGATCATAGCCTTGGAGAAGTAATCCAGACGTTCATGGAAAGGTTTGATGTGTCTGGCTGACAACCACAAAGATTTCATTTCCATGAGGGAGGCGTAACTGTCGTTGGTCTGCATGACAATGCGGGTCCACAGAGTATCCAACACATCTTTCAATTTGGCATCGGGGTTCTTACCGGTATCATTCAGGTACATGGCCAGGGCCAGAGTATCGCCATCCATGGGGAACACATAACCCACCAAGGCATGGGCTTCACCAATGAATCCTGTCTTGAAGCGGGTAAGCCAAGGATAGGGATTATCCAGCTGACGCTTGCTACCTGTACCAGCGCCAGGGCCAGCAAAACTGTTGATATAATAACTGCCCTTGGGATGACGAGCCATCTTTGTCAGCAACAAAGTTTCTGTAGAGGGCAGCAATTTGTTCTTGGGAGAAAGTCCGCAACCGTCCCACACTTCAAAGTGGGTAGAGTCTATTCCCATTTCGGCAAGGAACTTGCGTTCCATAGCCTTGCCGCCTTCGACGCTTCCTTCCCCAGCCATCTGTGCGCCAAGATTGCGGAACAAGGCTTCGGCGTGGAAGTTCTGGCTGCGCTGATTGATTTCGTCAAGGATACTCAACAGTGGAGCGGCGCTAAAGGTGAATTTCTTGATCTCGATACCGGGAGTAACCGTGCTATCGGGAACGTAGCTGAGGCCCTTTTCCTTGAAGGCGTGCATCAGGGCTGCCCTAAAATAAGCCACCGGATTTCGCACAGGAAGAACCAGCTGATTGGAATCAATGCTAGTGCCAATGGTACCGCCAAGGACTATCTCGGGTTTTACCGGATCCAGAGCCCATGTCCATCTCTTGGAACGCCCCTTAACCGTCTGCAGTTCATTCTTGAGAACCACATAACCTACATCGGGAACGATTTCGGCAATAGCACGATCACCAGGTTTTGCACCGGGCTTAAAGCGGATCATGGTGCAGTTGTCATTAAAGTTCAGGGGAGCGATTTCTGCACCGTACCAGGCATCATAAAAATTCTTGCGCCAATGCTCAGCCTTCCAGGGGCCAGTGTAATAACTGGTATCCAAATTCAAGTTTCCGCGGATAGTATCAATCCCAAGGCTCTTGATAGAATCAGCCATGGCATACAGGGCGTCAAAGGGATCCGCATAATAGCGTCCCGAAAAATTTGGATCCCCTTCTCCACGAACATTTACGGTTCCTACGAAAACCGGCTTCAGGTCATAGCCATCCATACCCTTGTTCTTCTGGATACTGCCCAACAGAGAAATCTCGGTCTTGGGTTCATAATCCAGAGGCAGAAAATGCAGGGCCGTAGCCGTAGTCAAAGTCTTTAATGTACTTGCCGGAGTAAACTTTTCGGAGCCGCGAATCTGACCCAGTTCCACACCGGATTTCACAGAACGGATCGAAAGACCGAAACGGGAACCCGGCACAACAGAATCCACATAAGACTGGAAAGGGGCCAGGTCAAAACCGGCAAGGGAGTTTACACAAAGGAACATCGAGAGCACCGTCATCTTGCGGGCCATCGAAAAATTCTTAAGGCTAGAGAAAAGCTTCATATTCAGGGAACCGTACAGGCATCAACGCTTGCGGCGCAAGACAACAACAATAACGACAACAACAAGGACAAGAGCCGCGGCAGCAACTAACACGACAAACAGGGGACGTTCTGTTTCCTGAGGTTCTTCGCGGATTTCATTTTCATGTTCTTCTACAGGTTGCATCAACGCCAGGCGGATACAAGCCCATAAGGAATCTCGGTCTAGGCCGCTTTCGTGGCGGAGCAGGCTATCAATCTGTTCGTGTGCGGCAAGAACCACTCGAGGAATTTCATCGGACTCATCACTGCTGGTGTCTGCCAGGGACTTGGCAATGCGGCCCACCATATTGTTCATGACCACTTCAACTTCACGCCATTCAGGAATGTTAATGAAGCTGCGGCCATCCTTTTCGAGACCATTAATCAACTGGTAATAGCGGGAGTCCTGAGCCCACAGGTGGATCAGGCTGCGGTCTGCCGGCAAGAAACCGATCTGGCGGGAATACTGGTCCACGTTGTCGGCGCGGAGCAGGAACAGGAACAAATCCGCAGCTTCCTTCTGACGTTGGGCAGACCTGTAAGACAGAAGCTTCGGGAGAGCCAGATGACTTCCGCCCACGAAGGTAAAGCGACCGGCAGGTCCCTTAGGAGAAGGGATGACAGCAATGCCATCTTTAGCCAGGGGACTTTCCATAAGGCCACCCACATCACTACCGAATTCCATCTTGCGGATGATTTCGGAGGTCCCGTGAATCATGAGCATTTCGGAACGGACAAAGCGGTCGGCAATCTGACTGGAATTTTCGCGAAGACCGTTAGGAGAAATTTCCCGGTCGCGGACAAACTTGAGATAATGACGCAAACCTACCAGGGAAGCTGAATCCACCAGGGCGCTGCGATAGCCAGAGAATCTAGAGGAATCGTTCTCGTGGACCTCGCATTCCACCACCAGGTCACCACCAAAACTCCACAGGATCGGAGCCATCTGCTGTTGAGCCGTCCAGTCTTCGCGTACACCAAATTCAAAAGCTGTCACAGGACGACCGTAACCATTCTTAAGCTGAGCCTTGGCCACGGAACGCAATGTTCCATAGAATTCAGGGAAGTTCTCTACATCTTCATCGTTAAAGCCCATAGAAAGCCACAGACGTTCATTCACGAACAAGCCGCGCACATCCAGGAACCATGGCAGGGCGTAGGTTTCCTTGCCACGTCCAACGTGAGTCGCCTTCATAGCCTCGCTATAGAAGCGTGTGGAGTCCACAACATCCAGAAGGGAATCAATGGAGGAAATCATACCAGCATCGGCAAAGTAGGGAACCCAGCTGGAGCCCAACTGCACAACGTCAGGGACTTCGGCACCAGAAGCTTCCACCTCAGAAGAGTCCATAGCAAACACGCGCTGCAATTCGTCAAAAGCCTCGCCCCAATTCAGGAAGCGAACCTTTACAGGCTTCTTTGTCTGCTGGGAATACTTACGGGTAATCTTCTGCAGGGCAAACCCTGAATTGACACCGTCGTCCATAACCCACAGAGACAAAGTATCCTTGGCAGGCACCGCATGCAGCTCGGGATCGGCAAAAGCCGCTACCGAGAAAACAACCAGCAGAAATAATCCAAAGATCTTATTCACTTTTTCTAATCCAAACACACCGAATTACTTAGCCAACTTCTTGAAATCCTCGAAGTACTTAGGATAAGTCTTGTTCACGCAGGCCGGGTCCATAATCTTCACCGGCACACCACCCAGGGCCACCAGGCTAAAGCACATGGCCATACGGTGGTCGTTGTAAGTTTCGATAGCTACGTTCTCGTTGAGCTTGGCCGGCGGGGTCACGGTAATGGAATCGTTGGTTTCTACCACCTGGGCGCCAACCTTGCGAAGTTCGGCAGCCATGGCGGCGATACGGTCGGTTTCCTTGACACGCCAGCTGGCAATACCGCTAATGGTCATGGGGCCATCGGCAAACAGGGCCAGCACGGCAACGGTCATGGCGGCATCGGGAATGTCGTTCAGGTTCATATCGCAGGCATGCAACGGAGCGCCTTCGCATTCCACCCAGTCGGGGCCCATGGTAATCTTAGCACCCATCTTCTTGAGCACTTCCACAAAGGCCACGTCACCCTGGCGGCATTCGCTGCCCACGCCCAGAACGCGGCACTTGCCCTTGGCGATAGCGGCGGCGGCAAGCGGGTAGCTGGCAGAACTGGCATCGCCTTCCACCATGTAGTCACCGGGGCTTACATAAACGCCCTTGGGAACGTAAAAATCTGTCAGGCCATCGTGACGCACTTCGATGCCGAAATGCTTCATCACATCCAGAGTCAACAGGATGTAGGGGGCAGAAATCAGCTGACCTTCTACATGAATGTGGAGTTCGGAACCTTCTTCGCCAATGGCGTAGGGGGCGCAAATCAGAAGGGCGGTCAAATACTGGCTAGAAATATTGCCGCGAACACTTACGGAACCGCTCTTCAGGCCGTTGGAGCGGATGCATACCGGCGGGAATCCAACCGTTTCCATGTAGGTGATGTCGGCGCCAAGGCTGCCCAGGGCATCCACCAGGTCGCGGATGGGGCGTTCCTTCATGCGCTGCTCACCACTCAGGTGGAATTCGCCCTTGCCCAAGGTAAGGGCCGCACAGAGGGAGCGCATGGCGGTACCGGCATTACCCAAATAAAGGTCTGCCACATAGTCGCCATCTACATTTTCGGGGGCATCCATAGGACCACCGTTGCCCACCACAGTGGCTTCGGTATAGTCGTCGGACATTTCGATCTTGATGCCAAGTTCCTTGAGGGCCTCGCCCATGTAGCGGGTATCATCGCTGCGCAAAAGGTTATGCAGCTTTGTGGTTCCGCGGGCCAATGCCGAAATAAGGAAAACACGGTTTGTAATACTCTTGGATCCGGGGACTCGAACTTCACCATTGTAAGAACTGAGTGCCGGCAACTGTAACGAACTGGGACGAGAAAATGCTTCTACCATGGGCACAAATTTATAAATTGTGAAGGAATTTTTCTGTGATGTTGCAAGCATTTAAGGGTCTAACGAGAGCGACGTCACACTGCGAGGATTTAATGATTTTTGAAAAGCTATTTGGTAAAAAAAAGCAGGCCGGTACCGCAAACACAGCAGATGGTGCCGTCGAAGTCGCAGGTACCGCCGCGAAAAAATCCCAGGGGTTTGACGCCTCGTCCATCGCCGTAACCCCCATCAGCCCGGAGCTCATGGCAAACGCCACCCGCACCGCCCCAAACTCCGACGAAGACGACACCGACGAAATCACCGAGCTGAAATTTACCGTACGCTTTTCGGACTGCGATGAACACAATCGCCTCAAGCTTTCTAGGCTGTTTCAGTTTACCGAAGAAGCCGCCTTGTCAGATGCCGAACGCAAGGGCTATGGCTTATGGAACATGATGAAGGCCGGCTACGGCTGCGTCGTGACCCGCATGAAGTTGCGCCTGAACCACACTCCCGTTTTAGGCGAAGAACTGCTGGTCAGCACCTGGGCCAAGGAGAACTATAAGGACAAAGTAATATACAAGGATTACAGGGTCTGCGATGGCCGCGGCAACATCCTGGTCGAAGGCACCTCCTCCTGGCTGCTGGTGGACTTGAAAACCGGCAAGGCAGTCCCCCCATCTACCAGCCCCTTCCCCCTGCCCATCGAAGAAGGCCGCGAAGCTCTGCCCTCCAAGCTGGACATCCTTTCTATGGGATTATTCCCCAAGGTTGTGGACCAGGTTCAGGGCCGCAACACCGACCTGGACATCAACCATCACGTCAACCACTGCCGTTATGTGGACTGGGTTCTGGACGCCTTGACCCGCGAAGAAGTCAAGGACCGCGGCATCCGTTCCATCCAGATGAATTACATCCATCAGATTCCCCTTGACGAAAAGGTCGACATCGTCCGCTTCAGGGATTCCAAGCACCACGCCGTACTCTTTGGCATGAACGCCGAAGAAATGAAGAAAAACCCTCTCAAGGCCAAATGCCACTTCCAGGCCCGCGTAGGATTTTTACGATAAACGCGAAAAGGCTCTTCAAAAAGGCATTTTTTGGGGAAAGTACTAACCAAATGAAGGAAAAAGGGCATTCGGTTAGTAAAGATTTAGTTTGTTCGCAAGCAAAACAAGCAAATTGGGGATTTTTACCACCCACAAACCTCAAAAAAGGCCATATCTCCCGCAACAACATCTAATTTCGCCACAAAAACAGCTAATTTATTCACAAAACTACTAACCAAGCGCTCGTAAAAAGGCCATTTGGTTAGTAAAATCCGAAAAAAAACACATTCTCAAGGTTGCGGGAGCGGCGGTTGCAGAGTCTTGGGGAGTGGCGGTTGCAGAGTCGGGGGAGCGGCGGTTGCAGAGTCGCGGGGACTATGGTACAACGCCTACGCCAGGCACCAGCATGAAAGTAACATCGCCCTCCCGGTCGGTGCGGAAAAGATTCGTTACGTCTGCGGAGTTTGAAGTTGTCGCAGAAATTTCCGCATCCGCGGAGTCGGGGGACGTCGCGGTATCGGCCGCGGAGATTGTCGCGTCTGCGGAGGGAGTCGCGGAATTGGAGATCGCCGCGGAGCCCAGCACGTATTGCAGCTTTCGCAGGACAGGTTCCGCGGGGTGGCCGTAACTATTGCGGGCCCCCACGCTAATAACCGCATACCGAGGCGACACCCCGCTCAAAAATCGCAAGGTGGAACTGTGGACGGAACCGTGGTGCCCCACCTGCAAAAGATCCGCCGACACATCCGAGGTCACCTCCAGCAGGCGGCACTCCCCCAGCGAATCCAGATCACCCGTCAGCAGAAACGAGCCTTCGTCAGTACCGCCGGCGGACACCCCGACGTTCCCAGCAGACTCCCCGGAGCCATCATCGACAAGGCGGCCCCGCAAAACGACGCTGGCCCCGTTTTCGCCCACCTGCAGATATTCCACCGGCCAGAGCACCGTCAGCAGCACCTTGCCCAACGACACTTGATCGCCGCGGTGTAAAGTGTCTATGGGAATGCCCCGCCGGCGGGCGGAGCGCAGTACGCTGTCCACCAGAATGCCTCCCGAGGTATCCGGCCCTACCATAAGGCGCCCCACCTGAATGGCCCGGCGACCGTCCGACGAAACAGACCGCGAATTGTCCGACGAAACAGACCGCGGATAATCCGACGGACCAGACGACAAATCGCGCGACGGAGCAGACGGATCTGCCAGCAGTTCCAGCAGCCCGCCCAAATGATCCCGATGATTATGACTCAGCAGAACCCAGTCTAACGAATCCACCCCGTGGTCCCTCAATTTTTCTATAAAATTTGCGGAATCCGGCCCGCTGTCATATAGGGCGTAACGCCCTCCATATTCCAGCAGCACCGAAAGCCCCTGGCCCACATCCAAAAAAGTCACCCGGCCAACCTCCTCTTCAGCCCCTCCCCCAGACACGTATTGACAGCCCCAGGAAACCATGGCAAAAAACGTCAAAATTGCGCAAAACAGACCAAACCAGCCATATTTTTTCATCAACAGACCTCCAAATTAAGGAATAGCATGTACTTATACACGCACGAAAACGCAAAACGTTCATTTTTCCGCCTTTTTTTTACTATCTTTCCCCTTAAACGAGGTTTGTTATGCAATTACCCAAGTACAAAAAGAAGAAGCGCATCAAGTTGAAAGTCTGCCAGGAACCCGGCTGCGGCCGCGAATTCTGGGGTCACCCGATCGCCAAGTACTGCGAATTGCACCGCGACATCAAGCAGCGCCAGAAGCAGAAGAAGGATGTGGAAAACATCGAATCCAAGAACATCATCTTCCGCCACAACTACACCGAGTCCATGGACTTGACCTTCAAGTGCTGCCTCGACGGCTGCGGCGAGTCCTTTAGCATCCGCGTGTTCCCCAAGCAGTACATTTACCCCCGTTTCTGCGAAGAACACCGCAATGACTTTAAGCGCGCCAATTTCCAGCGCATTATGGCCAAGATGAAGAACGACTAATTTTTTGGGGCCCGCGGGCCAAAAAAATCAGATTTTATAAAAAAAATTAGGAGCTACCCTTGAATTTCGGGGTAGCTTTTTTATATTTGGGCCACATTCATGGTGGATGTAGCTCAATTGGTTAGAGTCCCAGATTGTGATTCTGGATGTTGTCGGTTCGAGTCCGGTCATCCACCCTTAAAAAAGAAGCGTTGCGAAAGCAGCGCTTCTTTTTATCACTCAGGGGCTTCGCCCCCGAACCCCTGGGCAATCGCGTTGCGATTGCGAACTCTGGAACAACCTCGCGAAAGCGGGGTCTTTTTTTAACAGCGGCAAAGATGCAAAACTGTTGCCAAACGAAAAATCCCGCGGATTCCTCCGCGGGACTTCTCCTAACCCGGGGCAAACAGCCCCTTCCTCCTAACCAGCAATTTTAATCAGCCTTGATGCAACGGACAGACAACAGGTTGTAATAGCCAGGGTCGAAAGCACCATAGATATCTACAGCCTGAGCGCCACGATCAATTTCTACATAATTTCCGTTCAAACCAAACTGATTATCTTCATCAGCCCCAGGAATACTTGCAAAATATTTTTCATGCTGTGCGCCATTGGGGGTGGCAGAAAAATCAACAACGTCCATCGACCTTGCAAACATAAATCCGATAGCAGATTCTTCGGCCGCAACCATAATAGGCCAAGCATCATCCTTCATCAGCTTTACATCCATGTTGTCGCCCAGGAATTCAGACAGAGCATTCCAATCCTTGACCGAAGGAATTCGCCAGCCATCGGGGCAGATCCCCTGATGATTACGCGGGTCAATTGATTCAAGAACCTTGCTGTACTGAACCTGCTGATCCATGCATGCCAGGTATGCGCCGGTACTGTCCAGACCAATCCATTCGAGGTTTCCATCCGTCATTTCCTTTTCCATACACTCTTCCAAGGAATTAAAGCGCTGAATGGTCGGCTTACCGGATTCATAAACAGCAGTTTCCATATAGCCTGTTGTATCCAAGTCCATAAGATCCAGCCAAGAATACAGACGTCCATATGAATCACAATTCTCGGGAACATCCCCAAAGCAACGAGATCCAGATACATTGTACTGTAAATCTTCGGCCATCCAGGTCACACTCTTTCCATCAATAGAGAATGTCGTTGTCATATAAGTCCGACCATCACGGGCATCCGTCATAGTCCCCACCTGGTGTTCATATTCCGGCGCAACCCAGAACCACAAGCCATCCTCACACTTCAAGCTATAGCCGAACTCCTTCACAGATCGATCAAGGAAGCCGAAATCAAATTCATTATATCGAATAAGGCGTCCCAGGTTTTCACCTTCACAGCGTCCAAGATTTAAAAACACTGAAGCAAAATTCGACATATATTTATCTGCCAGCGACATGAAGGATTCGTCAGGACGATCTACACCCAGCCATTCCCAGAACGGATCACTGTGAAAGAATTTTGCACTCATGGCAACATCGACGAGATACTCTATGGATTGTTCTTCCGAAGGCAATTTCAATGCAAAGGTTGCAGCAACCAAGGCAGCATCAGACTTCGAGGCACCTGCGAGGTTCATCTTCCCGAAATCATCATAACCTTCTCCAAGTCCCATAGTGTCTAGAACGCTTCGCCTTGCCTGCGCCAAAGCATCTTCAACACTTGCGCCCGATGCCACAAACTTATCAGCCAAATAGTATTCCCATTCAGTTAGAATATTCACATTTGTCGCCAAGCTTTTTTTCGCATCAACAACGGCGCGGTAACTAACAGGCTCATCAAGCCAGCTCCCATTTACGGTAACTAAACCGTATCGCCAGGATTTATTATCAAGCTTCAAATCATAATTTCTTTGATCTCCCACAGTTGCACGGAAGCACTCCTCAGAAACAGCAAAAGTTGCAGAATCCAAAACGCAGAATTCAACATTATGAGCTTCAAAGGAAATGGCCTTTGTAGTGCTTCCGAAGTTTTCCAAATCCGAAATGACCATCTTAGCCATCACCTGAACAGATCCCGCCAATCGCAAAGTTCCCTGGGCGATACTTGTTTCTTCTTCGACTCCGCCGTGGCCAACCGCATCGCCACTTTCGGAGCAACCCGCCATGAAAGCGGAGCTCATAAACATCGTGGCACCGGTGAGCAAGCTTGCGCTCAGTTGTTTAATCATTCCCTTTTTCATGTTATCCTCCTAACCTTCTTTCCCAAATTTTTTCACGTCCATTTCTTTTGCACCAGCATCAATTCCAGAGACATCGTGAGTCATGGGGAACAGTTGCATATTCAATCGGTAGACTCTTTCCACAGTATCATCGCTAGTAACGATAGACGCAACCTTCTTTCTGAATTCTGCGATTTCCTTCACAATCTGATTGTAGGATTTCGTAGAGAGACCCATAGTAAGCCCAGAAAAATGGCGCTGATTCTGGGGAACATTCTCGATGGTATCCAAGGCAAGTTCACCCATTTGATGATGCAATTCACGAACAGCCAACGGAGTTATCTCCATGGGGCCCGTGGTCACGAACTGTTCCGTTTGGGTGTAGCTGCCGTCAGCGTTCTTCTTGAGAAGTCCGGCCTTTGTCAAGAAAGCCAATGTCTCGGAGACTTCCGCTGCGGTAATCTTTGATATGCAGGCGCGAGCCATGGCCAGGGGCTTCGCACCAGGCATCGCAGGCGCCAATTCGCGGATTACAGGATTCTTCCAGTCGCTAAAGAAGCGGAAGGAATCCCCTTCTACAACGGTCGCCTTGTGGGCCGCAGCGATACCGAGCATCTCATTGAAAAGAGTCCTTCTGGATTCGTTGTCCTTGGCGTGATTCAGGCCCACCAGGACCTTGAAGTAATCCACCTCCCAGTCCCTGAGCCCCATGGCTTCTGCGACTCGCTCAACGGCGGCTTCGCTCAGGTTGTACTTGCCCTCGGCAACCAGCTTCAGGTAAACCGGCGAGGAAAAACCCGCGCTCTTGGCAAAGTCGCGCCAGGTAAAGGACTTTCGCGCCTTGCGATCCGCATAGTAATCAGCGATGTACCTGCGATAATCCGTGTATTCTATGATTTTTTTCAAAGGAACCTCCTTTCCCTTGACCCCAAATTTACCTTGTTACAAAGAAAAATCAATATTTCGCAACACAGAATATCAAAATTTTTAACAAGAATTAAGAAAATTTTGTATCGTGAAAATTTCTAAGCAAAAATACGATACAGAAATAATAAAGGAGATGCCGGATCGCGCCCGGCATGACAACAAAAAAGCACGGCACGACTTCTAAAGTTCAGCTTCCGTTTTATTCTTCGCAGGGGCCACTCACCCGAATACTAAAATCATAGGATTCACTGAAAAATTTTTTCCCATCCTGAATCTCTAAGACTAATTTAGCAGGCAAGATTTTGTCATTAAGTGATTTCATATTTTTGACGTTATTCGGCAAATAAAACCATTCCTTAGGTAAATAATCATCACCTTTTCTTTCAAATGCCCCGTCCTTAACAGAGACATATCCTTTCCCATAATCAATCTTTGTCATAATCCTTCTTTTAACACTATCATCACAATAAATACATTTTCCTTCAGACTGAAAAGCATGTCGAGGAATGTAGTCAAGTTCCTTCTTTAACGTTAGGCTGTGACGTTTGTTATCAAAACAATACTCAGCAACAACCCTATTTTTAGCACACGGGCCAACAATAACCGCATCAAAAGATTTACGATACAAACAAGAACCCCCATTCGATTTAAATTCCCACATGCCCTTAAAGGGCTTCCAATAATACCGGACAATTGAATTCAACGCATCTTTCAAATGAAAATGCAGTCTATCACGATCAACAGGACTTATTTCCATTGCAGACATTTTTAAATTTCTACAAGAAGTATCAGATAATGATGGCGCATCAAAGGACTCAACAATACGCGCCTGAAAATCACCAGAAGAATCTGAGGGAGCATCAAGAACAAATTTAGTTTTATAAATTTCTCCCATATCAGAAGCGTATGGTTCTATAACCCCCTCTCTCACCAAGTGAAGACCATACATATCCGCAGACCTAGATTCCACACAAAATTCAAATGTTTCCGGCTCAACAGAGCACTCTCCCACTATGACAGCCATAAAATCCGAGGAGAGTTTCACTTCTGTATTGTAGAGTTCCGCAAACCACGTTCCCTTTAATTCTTTTCCATAATACGGTTTCAACGATTTTTTAGCATTTTTTAGATAATAACAAAGACAGGAAGAACCTTTGACTAGCTCTGTTTTCAAAGATTCAGTTTTTTTCTTAACATCTTTAAGCCCCCCAAAACAAGCATGAAAACCCATTCTAAGCAGAGAATCCATTTTCTCATCCTCTGGGGCATCAACAAAGTAATTGTAGTACCAGTCAGAACAACCCACTTCAACAGAATCCGGAATAATCCAGTTTGAGTCCGTAGGAATTCTAATATTTTTCAGCAAATACAATTCATACGAGTTATCAGTTCCGATTTTCGCACAAAATTCAGCAACTTGCCCGTTCTTGTTTTCGGCAATCGCATGAGAAAAGAAAAGAACGGTAAAAACCAATCCTAAACATCGAATTTTCATCATAACTTACACCTATCAATTTGCATATCGTGGTATTTTTTCACAGTATCCTGAACACTAGGATAGCTCAAATGGCCTTGGCTATCATTGTAATCAATTGCATTTTGAGCATCAAAAAGCGACTGAAGTTTCCACTCTACTTGTTTCCAAAACGTCTCTGCCGCCTTCTCTGCATAAGCTCTATTTTCATAAACAATGCAATCAGCAAGTAACGACGTGTTAAGCCAAAGCAAACAAGCCAACAAAATTATCTTTTCACCACTCCAGCCCTTTACTCTACGAATTTCATGTTAGGATATTTCGCCTGAACGCATTTACGGAATTCCTTCGTGCCGGAACCATACTTCTCCTTACATTCGCTAAAATCGTAGGCACCTTTTGTAATGGGCTTAGGAGGAGCAGCATTTAAAAAACGCTCTTGCGTTTCCAACGGTCTTTGGAGATGCAATTCATTCGGACCCGTCAGGATTTGCGAATCTTGAATTCTTGAGGTTTCAGGATGGTTATGGGTCAATGCCTTACGTTCTTCATCATTGCAAGCTGCGACAAGGAACGTCATTGCAATTAGCATCGCAATTGTCTTCATATCATTCTCCTATATTCCTAACAGACAAAAAAAATAATCATTCCTGACAAATTATGCAACCTCGTTTTTTGTATATTCTTACCAACGTTCGCGGACGCGGCTTTTGATCCGTCGCAGGCGCAGCGATTTTCTTAGATGGCGGCCATTGACTGCCCATGGAGTTAGCCCCAACTAGGCTATTCCACGATTTTTTACATCCACATATTCAAGTCCCGTTTCCAATTGCAACTGGTTTACAGCATCCACAGCAATAGATTCATCCACAAGAATAAAAGACTTTTCCCTTATCTGCTGAATTTCGTCAACGAAGTCTTCATTGCAGGTCAATTCGCGATAAACGGCATGCGGTATAACAACAGTTTCAAACAACTGCTGCAACATATCCAAGCGATTGATTTTCAGGAAAGATATTAACGGAGTGGTATCGGATACAACGAGCATTACCCTTTCCTCCGCACTGCATCGTAGGTCGCCAATTCTTCGTTCAGCATATTCGCATCACCATCGATATACGGAATTCCCATATCTCCATAGAGAGCAATTAGCCTTTCCTTTGGTATTCCTAAAATTTCAGCAGCACGGCCGTGGGAAATAGTCAAATCTTTAATGTAAGGGTATAAAATCAAGGCATTACGCACCAACTCGTCACGGCACTGGTTTTCCGTGATGAAATCATGCATTGATTCCGGGACCTTGATTGCTACAGTTGTGAGTTCCATATTGACTTGTCCTTCTAATATACAAACACATATAAATTGGAGCAAGTGGCAGAAAATGACATTGTACAAAAAAAAGAAGACCTCGGTTCATCACCGAGGTCTTCTTGGATCCTATCTGATCCTGTCTGATCCTATCGCTACGCTCCAGGATGACAGCTCCAGGATGACTTAGCTCAAGCGGCTAATCATGTAACCAGCGCAAACTGCGGTACCGATCACGCCAGCCACGTTGGGGCCCATAGCGTGCATCAGCAGGAAGTTCTGCGGATCGTACTTGGCACCTTCAACCTGAGAAACGCGGGCAGCCATGGGAACTGCAGAAACGCCTGCGGAACCAATGAGCGGGTTCACCGGATTCTTGGGAGAAAGTTTGTTCATGATCTTTGCGAGGAAGAGACCAGCTGCAGTAGAGAAGCCGAAGGCAACCACGCCCATAGCGATGATCATGAGGGTCTGGGGGCGCAGGAAGATGTCGGCAGACATGGTGAGGCCTACAGAAGTACCAAGGAAGATGGTCACGATGTTCATGAGTTCGTTCTGACCGGTCTTGACGAGACGATCAACAACGCCAGATTCCTTGAAGATGTTACCAAGCATAAGCATGATGATCAGTGCAGATGCATCGGGCACAACCAGGATGCAGACGATCATAACCATGACGGCGAAGGCAATACGTTCGGCCTTGGAGACCTTGCGGAGAGACTTCATGCGGATCTTGCGTTCTGCATCGTTGGTCATGAGGCGCATGATGGGCGGCTGAATCAGCGGCACCAGAGCCATGTAGGTGTAAGCAGCCACGGCGATGGGGCCGATGAGGTGCTTAGCCAGCTTGTTGGCGGTAAAGATAGAGGTCGGACCGTCAGCACCACCGATAATACCGATGGAAGCTGCTTCGCCCAGAGTAAAGCCACCGAAAGCAACGGCGCAGAACATGGTTGCGAAGACGCCAAACTGAGCACCACCACCCAGGAGGAGGGTACGCGGATTTGCAATCAGCGGTCCAAAGTCAGTCATGGCACCCACGCCCAGGAAGATGATGGGCGGGAAGAGTTCCAGGTGGATACCCTGGCTGATGTAGTAATAGAGGCCTTCAGTCGGGACAAACATGCCCTCGATGCTCCAGCCACCATCATAGAATCCCTTGGTGGGGACGTTCACCGCAAGAGCGCCCAGTGCGATCGGCAAGAGCAGCAGCGGTTCGAACTTTTTCACGATTGCCAAGTACATCAGGACGAAACTGACAATCCACATCACGATCATGGACGGCGTGATGTAGGCAAAGCCAGTGTCGCCAGCGAACTGGACAACGGAGTTAAGGATTGAACTCATTTATATGTACCTCAGTAGGCTAAATTAAGCGATGGTGAGGAGAGTCTGGCCATCAACGACGGTGTCGGTTTCCTTAACGGAAACAGAGTTCACGGTACCTGCGCAAGGAGCGACAACCGGGTTTTCCATCTTGAGAGCTTCGATGATTGCAACTTCCTGGTTAGCTTCGACCTTGTCGCCAACCTTGACCTTCAGCTTGAACACAGAACCAGCGAGGGGGCTCTTGACTTCGGTGCCACCAGCGACAGCAGGTGCAGCAGCGGGAGCAGGAGCGGCAACCGGTGCGGGAGCAGCAGCCGGAGCGGCAGCGGGAGCAACGGCAACATTGGAATCAAGAACTTCAACTTCTACATCGTAGCTCTTGCCTTCGAAACTGATACGTACGGTCTTCTTCATTTTTCTTTTTCCTGGCTTTATAGCCTGTTGAATTTTTAAAGGTTGTTCCTAGATCTTAGACAATGGTCCAAGCAGGGGAGTTAACATTCTTGTAAGCGGTGACGCGGCAGGGCTGACCCAGGACCTGAGTTGCAGCTGCGGTCATGATCACCACCAGTTCGTCGTTGGTAAGGCCCGGATGTTCTTCGAGGGCGGCAATAGCAGCGATAGACAGGAAAGCCTGGAGCTGCTTGTTGGTCATACCCGGATGAACGCTCTTGGCATTGGGATCCCAGTCGCAGTGAGCGGGGCCAATGGTACGGGGTGCAACGGCGGCAGGGGCTGCAGCGGGAGCGGCAGCAGGAGCAGCGGCGACGGGCTTGACTGCGGGTGCAGGAGCCTTGTCCACGTTGAGGCCAAGCTTTGCCATGATGAAGTTCATCAAGTAGCAGAGCAGGCAGAGGCCGATAATAACAGCCATCACTACGATAAGGCCAGTAGCCTGGAATTCAGCCAGCTTGCCAATAGTGAAGGTTTCCTTTTCGCCCTGGCAGACGCCTTCGACAACGTCGCCATTGCAATATTCCTTGCCCAAAGTAGCCTTGGCAATGGGGAGCACCTTTGCAGATGCATCGTCCTTAGCCTTGAGGGCGTTACGGGCGGTCACAGACTGATCGTAAGTCTTGTAGAGCACCTGGAATCCACCACCATGAGCTTCGACAATTTCGAAGACGGCGGAATCGGCACCAGGAGTCAGGTCAAGCTGAGCCTGAACCTTAGCGGCATCAGTAGGAGACATCAAGGCGATCTGCTCGTCGAAACGTCCCTTAGCCTTTGCAGCCGGTGTTGCAACTACAGCTTCTTCGGCAGCGGGAGCTACCTGGGATTCTGCAGTGATTTCTTGCGTTTCATTCATATTGGATTTTATCCATTCTTTTAGGTGAACATTTTGATAAAAATCAACGATGGAAATTTAATTAATTAGCGGAAAGCGAAAAGGTTAAAGGTTAAAGATAAGGGCAAATGAGGGGGAAATTTTTAGACTAAAAAAGCGCCCTTTTTTACCAGGCGCTCATTGATAAACATTTCTTTACATCAGACGTAAACCGTCCTATAAAATCCGGGACTAGAGCTTCATGACTCCCGATTCCAGACCGCGGACAGGAACGTAACGGACGTTGCCTGCATTGTCAAAAATGATTGCGGCACCTGCCAGGAAGTTCACCCAGTTTCGATTACCCTGCTCATCGAAGTAACGCAGGTCCACCTTCTTCTGGGAAGCGTAAACCGCAAGGGGCAAGACCATCCTGTCATGGGAAATGTAGAAGTTGACCTTCTGCAACTTGCTGCGGTTGGCCAGAATGTAATCGGACACCAGTTCCTTGGTGCGGTCTTCCAGGTCGTAGAAGTTTCCGGCAGGCACGCCCCTATAAGCCCAGCTAGACAACTCGATAATGGAGGGGTCGCCAGACTTCACATACCATTCCCCATCGAGGCCATCAAGAACATCGGGGTTAATGCTACCCTGCCCAGCCCCATCGGCAATTCCTTCGCAGGTTTCCAGGGTGCGGGTGTAACCGGAATAGGCAAAGTAAATCCTGCCGACGCCACTAAACTTGGCACCGACACTCTTAGCCTGAGCCTTGCCGTTATCGGTCAGATGCCCCTTGGAGCCAGTTTCATTGGTACGTTCTGCATGACGGAGTACAAACACCACGGACTCGCCTGCACCCAGATTGCGGTACACATCGGCCACGTCAGAGAAATCCATGATATCGTTGCTGGTAGCAACACGCCATTTTCCGGTAGAAGTTTCATAGATGTAATTCTTGTCCTTGTTGATCACACCGGGGCGAATGGCGCCATCGTACTTGGAGGTATCGGCTCCCAGCCCCACCGTATCCTTTTCGATATCGGTAGCGGCACGCCAGCGGCCCAATTCAGCATCGCAGGTAAAGCGGAGCTTGGTCTTGGTAGTATCCCTGTAATCACAGCCAAAAAGAGAGCTCTGACTTTCAGAAATATGAGACACCATTCCGTCAGTAGACGCATTGCATTCGGGGAACTTCAATTCCTTTGTCCAGAAATTGCGCAAGTGCTTTTCGAAATCGGGAACATCCCCCAGCTTCCAGCTAGCCACGTTCTTACGGATTTTTTCAAAGTCACCATTAATGTCAAGAGACATAAGCCAGTCAGCCAAATGAGCCCTGGAAGTCCAGTCGTCCCAGTTTCCGGTATTGGCGACTTTCTGGGCAATGGAATCTGCAAACAGGAGCATTTCCTGGCCAGAACCATGACGCTGCAGCATTACGGATACAGCCAAGAGAGCGGCACTGAATTCGTCTCCGTCAAACAGGTTGACTTCGTCGGAAATCTTCGAAACTGCAGAAGTGCCCGGGCCGAACATACCACCCTGGCCCTGCATAAAGAGGTCGTCATTGAACCCTTCAATCTTGATGCCGAAAGCGTAAAGCACCTTCTTTAGGGACTGTTCCTTGAGCATACGGATCGGCGTATTGAAACCACCCTGTTCCGCAAGCTTCATCACCACGACGGCATCGATATGAGTCAGGATGTTCACGTTTACGGAATCACGTTCCGTAAGGTCGGTAACGTTCCTCAGCTTAATCAATTCCGAAGACAGGCCACCAGTCAGTTCGTTTTTATAATAGCCTTCGGCCTCCACTCGAACATAGGGGGAAACCACGTCAAAGGCATCGAAGCCATAGGAACCGTCGGCAGTAACAACGCAAGTTTCATGTATACGGTCGGAATCGGCCATACGGTTTATGCTATCCAGTTCCACCACCTTCACCGAGGTACCAAAACGGAAGGGACCCTTTTCGGCGATGCCAACCACAGAAACATCCTGACGGCGGTAGACGAACTCGCCAGAAACAGTATCATAACCGAACATGGAAGACACCGTATCCAGAGGCATCCGCATGCCCGCAATCAGAGAACCGTTTTCGCAAGAAACGCCAATGTCTTCCACAACGCCAGTAACCCATTCGCCTTCATAGCAGAAATAGATTGCATTCTCGGAAGCGACCATCATCGCTTCACCCTGATTTTCCGAAGTACACTTAGGCAGGTCATCGGAATCGGAGACCACGGTGGAATCTTCTACAGGGGGATCATCGCTAATCACGGGCCCCGGAACCACTTCCCCAATGGAACTATTGCCAGAAACTTCACTCTGGGATCCGCTACTACCATTCTGGGAATCTGCGGAATTCGGAATTTCATCATCGTTTCCGGACGGGGTAAAATTCGAGGAATCGTCGCCGCAGGCAACGAACAAAGCAGACAGAAAAATCAAAAAAGCCAAACGATACATCAGGCCTAATATAAAAAAGTGAGCCCAATGTTTCCAAATCAATTTTTACTTACAATGATTACATCCGCTGTCAAAAAAACGTGCTAATTTGGCAAAAACAGCAAATTTAGAGCATGCTTCCCGTTTCCAGGAATTTCTCGTGCATTTCGAAAGCCCGGGAAAGAGCCAGCGGCACATGCACGCCCTTGGCATGCTTCAGGCTGAATTCCAGGAAATCGGTCAGAGGTTCCTTGAAATTGGGATGGGCGCAATTCTTGATAATCAGGCGGGCACGTTCTTCGGCGGGGAGGCCACGAAGGTCAGCCAAGCCCTGCTCCGTCACGAAAATCATGGTATCGTGATCGGGGTGGTCCACATGGCTCACATAAGGCACCACGGAACTGATGGTTCCATTCTTGGCCACAGAGGGCGTCATGAAAAATCCAAGCAGACAGTTGCGGGCAAAATCAGCGGAACCGCCGATACCGTTCATCATGGCGGAGCCTGCCACCAGGGAACTGTTCACGTTGCCGAAGATATCGACTTCAAGGGCGGTATTCATGGAGATAACGCCGATGCGCTTGATAACATCGGGGCTGTTGCTCACTTCCTGCTGACGGATCACCAGATGCTTTTTCCATTCCTCGGCATTGGCGACGAATTCCTTCTGGGTGCTTTCAGACAAAGTAAGAGCCGTTCCGGAAGCAATCCCCAGCTTACCATTCTTCAGCAGCGGAAGAACCGCTTCCTGAATCACTTCGGTATAAAGGTCAATCTTGCTCAGGCGATCATCCGCCGCCATGGCAGAAAGAACAGCGTTAGCCACCTTGCCTACGCCACTCTGGTAAGCAAGCCCCTTCAGGAGTCGGCCACGCTTTTCCTCAAAGCGGACAAAGTCCAGGATGCGTTCGCCAATGTTGCGGGAAATTTCATCGGGCTCCACAAAGGGAGTCACTTCGTCGAAGCGGGACTGTTCTACAATGGCCACCACCTTCTCGGGATTGACGCAGGCAAAGGCCTCGCCCACGCGATCACCGGGCGCATCGATAGCCAGGGACTTGGCATGGGGCGGCAAATCCGGAAGTGCCACGTCGTGAATGCCCACGCAAGCATCGCCAAAGCGGGTATTCAGTTCCAGGATAACACGGTCTGCCATTTCCAGGTACGTTACGGAATTACCGCCAGACGTAGAAAGGCATACACGACCATCGGGAAGAATACAGGTCACCTCCACAATAGCTACCGTGGGGCGGGGCAGCGCACCGGTACGGATCCAGTAGCCCATCTTTCCAAGGTGTGCGTCAATATACTTGATGGAACCGCCATTAATCGCCTTGCGCAGCGCCGGATTGGACTGGTACGGCATGCGGAAACTGACCGCATCGGCGCGGGCCAGCGCACCATCGCAGCTATCGCCGGTCGATGCGCCAGAGAACAGCGTAATCTTGAAAGGCTCGCCATTGGCGTGGAGTCTTTCGGCACGTTCGGCAAGAGCGGTCGGCACCACCTTAGGGTAACCCGCCAAGGTAAAACCGGACACGCCAAGAACGTCCCCATCCTTGATCATTTCGGCAGCTTCCGCCGCAGAGCACTTTCTAGATTCGATCCATGACATAATGGGGTCAAAAATAATTATTTTGCGGGCCATGCTTCACTTTATCAAATACAATCTGATCGGAATCATGAACACTTTGATTACCCTGGCAGTCGTCTGGGTGTTGCATCAGCTGCTGGACTGGAATCTGGAGCTTTCCAACTTCCTGGGTTTTGTGGCCGGGGGCTGCAACAGCTACATCATGAACCGCATCTGGAATTTCAAAAGTTCCAACAAGAAGTCTGCGGAAATTACCCGATTCCTCATTGTATTTTTATGTGCCTACGGCCTGAACCTTCTGGTTCTGGAAGGATGCGTCTACGCCCTTGATAATTGGGGTCCGCTGGCCTCAAGCGCAAACTTGATTTCCAAGTTCATGAAACCCAGCTACTTCGCAAACATTGTTGCAAACGTAGTCTACGTATTGGCCAGTTTCACCCTCTACAAGAAGTGGGTCTTTACCAAACAATAAATTCGATGCGACGATTCGCCTTGCGGCCCTGCAAGGTTCCATTGTCGGCAACAGGACGGCTAGATCCAAGCCCCACCGCTTTCAGGCGACGGGCATCAATCCCCTTGCCAACCAAGTAGTCAACCACAGACTGGGCACGTTCCTGAGACAGCATCAAGTTGATGTTCTCGGGACCGGCGTTATCCACGTGGCCCTCGATTTCAAGTTTAATGGTGGGAGCGCCGATCAGGATGTCTACCAGGGAATCCAAGGCAGAAAAACTTGCCTTGGTCAGCTTGGCAGAGCCAGTCTGAAAATCAATTCGGCCCCTCAGATAATCCAGAGTTGAATTCCTGGAAACAGGGCAGCCAACGGAATCTACAATGGCATCGTAGGGTGTATTGGGACACTTGTCCACCTGGTCGGGAACACCGTCCCCATCATCATCACGGACACAGCCTCGTTCATTCACCAAAGCACCTACCGGACTGTTGGGGCACTTATCCAGATAATCGGGAACGCCATCCCCATCAGTATCCAGGGGGCAGCCAGTCTGATCTACGGGAGTTCCCGGTTCCGTACCGGGGCACAGATCCCTGGTATCGTAAACACCGTCATGGTCAGAATCCAAGGGGCAACCTAGGGAATCAACGGGAGTGCCCGGCCTTGTATTGGGGCACTGATCAATATCGTTGGGTACACCATCACTATCGCCATCTAAAGGCTGTGCTACAACCATGGCGCAAAATACAAACAAAATTGAAACGAGTCTTTTCATCCAAAATCCATTACTTAACTTAAGTAAACCCAAACTAACTCGCCTTCCAAAATTTAGTATTTTATCGTCCGCTGCAACCCCGTGGAATGTAAAAGCATCTAAAATTACGACTATGGACAACTCCCCTATCCTTTCTATACAGAACTTACGTCGCGACTTCAAGATGGGCGATGAAACTGTACACGCCCTGCGCGGAGTAAGCTTCGACATTCACAAGGGAGAGTTCGTCACCATCATGGGAACCAGCGGATCGGGCAAGTCTACCATGTTGAACATTCTTGGCTGTATGGATAAGCCCACCGCAGGCCACTACATTCTGGACGGGGAGCATACCGAAAAATTGAAGCGGGACGCCCTGGCAAAAATCCGAAACCAGAAGCTGGGTTTTGTCTTTCAGAGTTACAATTTGCTGAGCCGAACTACAGCTCTCGAAAATGTGGAACTGCCCCTCCTGTACAATTCAAAAATTTCTGCTTCGGAGCGTCGCAAGCGAGCCGTCCGCGCTCTTGAAATGGTAGGGCTTTCCGACCGCATGAATCACCTGCCCAACCAGATGTCCGGCGGTCAGCAGCAGCGAGTGGCCATTGCCCGCGCCCTGGTCAACGATCCGGTCATTATCCTTGCCGACGAAGCCACCGGTAACCTGGACACCCGTACCAGTTACGAAATCATGAGCATCTTCCAGGACTTGCATAGGCAAGGGAAGACTATCGCCTTCGTGACCCACGAACCGGATATCGCCACCTTCAGCGGACGCACCATTACGCTGCGAGATGGCCTTCTAAAAAAAGACGTCATCAACGAGAATGTGGCCGACGCAAGGGCCGCCCTTGAGGCATTGCCCCCGCCAGAAGTTTTTGACGATGATTCAGAAGATCGTCGCGGGGAGGGCGCATAATGGGCCCTATAACCCTTGTTAAAATTGCAGTGAAGGCCCTGTTCCGCAACCGCATGCGAACCTTCCTTTCGGTGCTGGGCATCGTCATCGGTGTGGCCGCCGTGATTGCCATGGTAGCCATGGGCGAAGGATCCAAGCAGTCCATCAAGGAACAGATGACCAGCATGGGCACCAACGCCATTATCGTCATGCCTAATCGCGACCGTCGCGGCGGCGTGCAAACGGAATCCGCGGTCTCCCTAGAAGAAGAAGACGTTATCGAAATCCGCAACAGGGCACAGTTCATCAATGGCGTATCGCCCATGATTACCGCCAACGGCCAGGCCATTGCAGGAAACAACAACTCCCCCACCCAACTCAGCGGAATTTCCAGCGACTACCTCAAGATCCGCAACTACGAAATCGAGGACGGCGTCATGTTCGACGACGAAGCGGACCGGATGTCCAAAGTCTGCGTCATCGGCCAATCTGTCATCAAGAACCTGTTCCCCGATACAGACCCCATCGGAAAGACCATCCGATACAAGAGCATCCCGCTGAAGGTCATCGGCACATTAAAGGCCAAAGGCAGCGGTGATTTCGGGCAGGACCAGGATGATGTCATCTTCACGCCCTACCAGACGGTAATGAAGCGTTTTAACGCCACCACGGAAATCCGCCAGATTTACGCAAACTCCATCGGCGAAGGCTACGCGGAACAGGCCACAGAAGAAATCATGGGTATCCTGAAGGAACGTCGCAGCTGGACAAAGCCCACGGACCCCTTCCGAATTTTCACCCAGGAAGAAATGATTACCATGATGACCAACACGTCCGATATGTTGTCCTTAGTCCTTACGGCAATTGCGGGCATCAGCCTTCTGGTTGGCGGTATCGGCATCATGAACATCATGTACGTTTCCGTTACGGAACGTACCAAGGAAATCGGCCTGCGCATGGCTATTGGCGCACGCGGTCGCGATATACTCTTGCAGTTCCTGATTGAATCCGTCATGATCAGCCTGCTGGGCGGTCTCATCGGAATCGGTCTCGGCATCGGAGCCTCTCAGGCAGTCAAGTCCATACTGAACTGGCCCATGAGCGTTTCCATTACCAGCGTGGTGGTCAGTTTCGGCGTCTGTTTTGTGACTGGAGTATTCTTCGGCTGGTACCCTGCACGAAAGGCAAGCCGCCTGGACCCCATAGATGCTTTAAGGTTCGAGTAACATACTTTTTACTTGCATTCTTTTATAAAAGTTAGTTATTATTACCTTGTGAACAACGAGGTATTAATGCGTCACCCCAAAAAGAAAACCCTGATAGCCGCTTCCGCCATTGCAGCACTTTCTGCAACCGCCTTTGCAGCTACCACCCCCTATGACCTGATTCGCCCCACCTGGCCCCTGACCTGGGACGCCAAGGCTCTCGACAATTTCGAGCCGAATGCAAAAAAGGATAACGTCCTGCCCGAAGAAAAGACCCCGGCAAACTTCAAGGCCGGAGCCCTCATGCCTGACACCCTGGACCAGGCCTATCTTGACGTCATCAACACGACCATCTCTCCCATTCGCGTAAACCAGGCCGGCTACCTGAAGAGCGATACGGAACGTCAGTTCTATTTTATCGGCACCGCCAAGGAATTCGAAGTCGTCGATGAGAACGGCAAGTCCTTAAGCAAGAAAATTACCGGGACCCTCACGAAGACTTCCGAAGAAACCACCTCCAGCTGGCTTATCGTCGCAGGCACTGACGCAACTATTAGCGATCATAAACGCTACTCTGTCGAGTTCAACGGCCCCTCCGGAAGTATCCTCGTCGGAAACATTCCCCAGTCCGTCCCCACCGACAAGCGCCTCCGCATCAAGGTCGGTGACGAGATCTCCAGCACCTTCATCGTAAGCGAAGACGTCTACACCATGGTGAAGGATGCGGCCATTAAATTCTTTGGCATCCAGCGCAGCGGCAATTCCGATTCCTGGTTCCATGGTCCGAGCCACGTCAAGGACGGCGCAGGCAAGGTGGTCCTCGACGAAAAAGTAGTCTCCGGTGTAACAACCAATGAAGGCGACCTGCAGGGTGGCTGGTACGACTGCGGTGACTACCTGAAGGAATCCCAGACCCAGGCTTACGCATTTGCAAATCTTGCCGTCGCCGCGGCCTCCAACCCCTCCAAGGACGTTGACCATTATGCATACAACCACGGGGAATTCGTAAAGACCGACAACGTTCCTGACGTTCTTCGCGAAGCAAAGCACGGTGCGGATTTCTTCCTGAGATCATTCAAGGCTGCCAATGGCGTTGTCGACAACATGGCCGTTTCCGTGGGTAACTTCGGTAGCGATCACGGTTTATGGGTTCGCCCTGAACTTCAGGACTACATCGTCATTTCGATGCGCGGCGGTCCCGCAGATCGCGACGTCCGTCTCGGCGAACTGGGTTCCAATATTTCCGGTCAAATCGCGGCTGGCCTTGCCATCCTGAGCAAGGACTACGCCAAATACGACAAGGACTTCGCCGACTCCTGCCTGATGGTCGCCGAAAAGATGTACGACTTCGCCAAGAACCTGGCACTTGGCAACGACTCCTATGACAAGGGGAAGAAGTTTGTTTACAACACAATGGCCGCAGGATGGAGTACCCCAGCCTACAACGGCAATAATGAATATCACGACGATCTCGCCCTGGCAGCGATCGCCCTCCACTACGCCACTTACGAAAAGTCCGGCAAAATGGATTACCTGAACGACGCCGTCGAAGATACGGAAATCGGGACAGATCAGATGAGCAGAAGCTTCGCCTTCAATGGCGGCTGGATGGCCCATGGTCGAAACGGCATGTTAAAGTCCAGCAGGAACACCAGCTGGGCAAACGTCAACACGCTGACACTCTATGCTTTCTACAAACTGTTGCTGAAGGATTCAAAGACCGCAACCAAGTACGGCATCTCCGATGAAAAACGTCTGGGATATGCAGAAAAGGTGGCAAGCACCATGGCCATCAACCTGCAAAATCTTTCGAACTCCGGCACAAGTAGCATCGAACTTCCTGTCAGCCTACTCTCAAGCGAATCCGGAGCCATCAGCTATGACGGTGCATGGTATAGCATGCAAACGGATCAATCATGGATATATAACCGCTATCAAGCGGGAAATATCTTTGAAGTCCTCGCCCTTGCCGATATCGCCAAGGACCTGGAAAAGGTAAAGCTTCCGACATTGGGCACCTTGAACTGGAACTCCGAAAAACTGCATCAGTTGGGTATCAACCAGCTGAACTACATGCTAGGCGTCAACCCCTGGGACGTTTCCTTCATTTACGGCGTTGGCGACAAGAACGACAACCATCCCCACCACAGAATATCAAACCCCGAAGGACGTAATGCACGAGGTAGCGTCGCATACAAGTACGTACGACCCGTTGGAGGTCTTTTCGGAGGAATCATTCCTGGTGCAGAAAATTCCATTAGTCCTAGCGCATTGAGCTGGGAAGACTATCATCTTTCCGAGACTTGCCTCGATGGATCTGCTGCACTTGTCTCTGCCTTGACAATCGTCAGCAACGGCGGCGACGACTACTTTGAAAAGAAGTGCGACAACTGCAACAAGAATCCCGACATTTTCCAGGCAGACAACATTCACGTCGGTGCATACCATTACGAGTTCAACGAACTGGACTACTTGACCATCAGCTTCAGCAACAGCACCCTGAAGAGAATGGACAGCGTTGTTACATACGTCTACTTCGACGCAACCGAAGATGACGTCGAAAACTGCAACGTACTGTTCAACCTGTCAATCTGCCAGGCCTACGACCAGGGCGGATTCAACAAGCCTTGCAGCAACGAAGACGAGATTCGCAAGGAACTGAGAAAAAACAATCCCCAGAAGATCAAGGATACCTACGACAAGAAATCCAAGACCTACACCTGGGCACTCCCCATTGTTCTGGACTCCTTAGGTATCGGCCGATATGTCCGTCTCGACCTTAGCGTAACCTCCGGTACAAAGGTTAGCGGAGCCTGCGAATACGCTCTTGAGCCCGCAAAGGTAGACTTCACCAAGGGCTGGAGCTTCAAGTCGCATACCGCAAGCAACAGCATGCCCGCCTACGATGGAATTTCCGACAAGGATAAGGATTACATCGAAGTCCAGGAAGCGCCTGATGCTCCCTACATCGTACTCCGCAGCCAGGGCAAACTCATCTGGGGTTATGGTCCCGCAGACGAAACCAGCGACCGCGTAGGAGTCCGCAAGATTGCCGCTCCTGCCGCAAATGCAAGGATGATCGTCAACGGCCGAGGCCTCTATGTAGTTGCACCTGCACAGGGCACAAAGACCCTGAAGGTCTTCGACATGCTGGGCAACCAGCTCATGGCACAGACTTTCGACGGCACCTCCGCACAGGTCAGCCTCGCAAAGCTTCCTCATCGTAGCGCCATGGTTGCACGTCTCATGTCCGGCGAGAAGGTTCTTGCCACCAAGGCATTCAAACTGAAGTAATCCATCAAATTACATCAAGCGTAAAGAACGTCGGCTAAAAAAAAGCCGGCGTTTTTCATTTTGCGGAAAAGTCGCAGAAAACGACAACCACATCCCCTTAGACCCATGTGAGATTTTTCATGCAAAAAATCCAATCCATTTTTTTTTGCACTATATTTATTGCCATGGAACTACTTGAATTTTTGAAAGACATGCCGGTCATCGGCATCCTTCGCGATATCCCCCGAGGATCCGAAGAACTCTGTGCACAGACTGCGGCCAAGTGCGGTCTTAAGGCTATTGAAGTCACCATGAACACCGACAATGCCGCAGAAATCATTACAGCACTGAAGGCCGCCTGCAAGCCCTACGGCATTACCGTCGGCGCAGGCACCGTGCGCCATGATAGCGACCTGGAAAAGGCCATGCACGCAGGCGCCAACTTCATCGTAACGCCCAATACCCGTAGCAACATCATCCGCACGGCGGCAGGCTCCAAGACCCCGATTATCCCCGGAGCACTGACCCCCACCGAAGTGCAGAAGGCCTACGACCTGGGCGCAACGGCCGTCAAGATTTTCCCGGTAGATTGCGTTGGCGGTCCCAAGTACATCAAGGCTTTGCGCGGTCCCTTCCGCGACATACCCCTGCTGGCCTGTAGCGGCGTGAACGCCGAAAATGCCGGTGAATACATCAAGGCAGGCGCCAACCTGCTGGCATTCGGCGGAAGCATCTTCAGCGCCAAGCTGATGAAAGAAGGTAACTGGGAAGAAATCGGCAAGCGCCTGACAGAATTGCTGGACGCTGTACGCGCAGCCCTTAAGTGAGGGCGCGCGCGGAGCGCGCTTTCAGGCTTCAGGTATGAGGTATGAGCTCGGGCCTGCGACTCCTTTCAGCGGTGAGCTATGAGCTAGATAATCGCGCCAACGGCGCCTTACTTTAACTCATAACTCATATCTAGTTATATCATCCCACAATTAAAGGACCCGGATTTCTCCGAGTCCTTCTTTAAACTGTCAGCTATAAGCTCTCCGCTATTTTTCGCTTTTCATCTTCTTCTTGCATTCGTACATAGATACATCTGCACTGTGAAGCATGTCGTCCATTTCGGAGTAGTCTTCAGAAGAGTGTGCGATACCATAAGCGAAAGTCACCTTCTGATCGACGATGGTAATTGCGTTTGCAGCCTTTTCCATACGTTCGACACAAATGAAGGCCCCCTTCTTATCGGTTTCGGGGCAGAGGATCATAAACTCGTCACCGCCCATGCGGAAGAACAAGTCGGAATCGCGGAGCAAAGCCTTGACGGAATTCACCACGGAACGGAGCATCAAATCGCCAGCCTGGTGGCCATAGCGGTCATTCACCTGCTTAAGTCCGTTCAAGTCAAAATAAATCAGGGAGAACTGCGTTCCATAACGGCGTGCGCGAGAGAAAAGTTCGCGGAGTGAATTCATACCGTGGCGTCTGTTGTAGCAGCCGGTCATGTCATCGGTCAGAGAAATATCGCGGAGGTAGCGCAGGGAACGGGACAGTCGAATATGCACATTGACGCGGGCCAACAGAATGTCTTCCACGGCATTCTTGCTCACAAAGTCAGACGCACCTGAATGGAATCCCTTAGTCACGCTTTCGGTATCTTCACGGCTCGTCAAGAAAATCACCGGCAGATCATCCAAGGCATAACGCTGACGGATTCGAAGACAGACTTCGTACCCGTTCATGCTAGGCATGTTAATGTCAAGAAGAACCAGGTCAACGCTGTTTAATTCCAAATACTCCAGGGCCTCTTCGCCAGAGGTACATGCAGTAACATTATAACCCACGTGAGTCAGAAGGTTGCGGGTACGCTCAAGAACTTCCGCACTATCATCAACGATGAGAATCTTTTCTTCGACCATTTTATCCCTATCTTTGTCTCTTAACCTTTTACACACACACCAACAGAGACACACTAAAAATAGATTTTCAAGGGACCAAAGTCATCACCGTTCTTGTAAAAATTCCAATACCGGAGCGGCCTGAACAAGCCCCAAATCTGCGGCATACCTAAAGAAAAGGTTCAGGGACTCCTTGCGTTCCTCGGTAAAACGGTAATCCAGGGCCGAGTAGTAACTTTCAATAACGGGGCGGGGCAAGTTGACAGGATAACGGGCAAGCCATTTATCTAGGGCCGCAGAAGGCCTAGCGCTAAATGTTTCGATACTGTTCCTGGTCGCATCCATGTACCGCAGGAGAGTCGGGCGCAGTTCGTCGGACAAAGCCTCCTTGGCAATAATCCAGGCGCCAAAGACGAAGGGCAATTTCTGCCAGTCCTGCCACAAGGTTCCAAGGTCGTAACTGTAGGCGAACCGGCGACGTTCATTTTCTTCAAGGGCCTGATCGCCAATAAGCAGGCAGGCGTCATCCCCAGGCTGATACGCCCCATCCACATAGTCGGGACGCAGACCGAAGCGAGTCTCCAGCAAGATCCGCAAAAGCGTCACGGACGTCTTGCTCTGGGCTGTCATACGCACCCGCTTCCCCGACAGTTCCTGGACCGGCAGATTTGAAAACAACTTAACGGAACGGACTTCAAAGGAGCAGGAAGTGCAGAGCGTCGGAGACAGCACAAAAGCCCCCGGTTTCTGGGCAAAAGTAATGGAAGATGCCGGGGAAAGGTGGATAGATCCATCTTTTAGACCCGCACAATGGGCGCTAGGTGGCCCATCCACAAAATCTACATCGCCAAATTCGGATTCGCGGCCCAAAAAGTCGTGAAAAAAGGGTGCACAGACCAAAAAAGGAATTCGTCCTACTCGCAAAGTCATATAAAAAAATTAACTTTTCCCAAAGCCTTACAACAGGCTGGATTTAATAAACTGAGGATTAACTGAAGTATAAATAGTGGCTAAAGCACAATGGCTGTATTTCACGTAAAGAAAACCTCCCTTGGCGAAGACCAGAATACTCTGGTGTTCAAGGGTAAGATTATTGAAGGCCCCATCAGCAAGGGGATGACCATCGAAATTCCCGTTACCCAGGAAGCTGTGGTAAAGATGAAGATTTATGATGTCGCCCTGTTCGAAAAGCAGAAGGACGACGAAAAGAAGGTTGGCCTGATCGTTGACTTTAACGGACTTCCCGACGACATGGAAGTAGTTCTCGGTCTGAACATTGCAGACGAAGACCTGAATATCGTTAACGAGTAAAGTTTCTCAATCGGCCGTCAATTCCGACGGCCTCAACTTAAATGGGATGGTAACATGATTAAAGAAAGACTGCGGGGAGTTAATTTGGGCGGCTGGTTCAGTCAGGTAGACTGCATCCAGGAAAAAGATCCCGTGGGTTTCCCTGGGATCATCCAACACGTAAAGACCTTCCTCGGTGTGGAAGATTTCAAGCGCATCCGCAATGCTGGGTTCAACCACGTCCGTCTGCCGGTGGACTATTTCAACATGTTCGACGGCGAAGAACTGAAGCCCAACGAAGAAATGTTCGCCCTGCTGGACAAGGCCCTCAAGGAAATCCAGGCTGCAGACCTGGATGTCATCCTGGACCTGCACAAGTGCCCCGGCCATGACTTCCACCTGGCCAGCTACGAAGAACAGGCTTTCTTTGTCAGCGCCGACGCCCGCAAGGACACCAACAAGGTCTGGTCTTATCTGGCAGAACGCTACAGCGGTGAATCCCGCGTCATGATGGAACTGCTGAACGAACCTGCAGCAGGCGACTCCAAGGTCTGGGACAAGGTGAAGGATGAAATCTTCTGGACCATCCGTAAGCACGCCCCCAAGAACACCATCGTGGTCGGTGCCAACAAGTGGAACAGCGCCCGCGAATTTGAATTCCTGACTCCGCTGGATGACGATAACGCCATCTACAGTTTCCACACCTACACCCCGGTAACATTCACCCACCAAGGTGCCGCATGGATCAAGGACCCGTTCTTCCACATGGAACGCCCCTGGCCCGGTGACTATGCCGCCCCTGTCGATGACGGTTGCACCCGCCTCGACGTTGAATATGGCAAATGGGACAAGGCCCGTCTGCAGGCAAGCATCCAGAACGCCCTGGATTTCCGCCGCAAGTACAACCTGCCCGTCGCCTGTAACGAATTCGGCGTCTACGTCCAGGTGGCCCGCAAGTACCAGATGGCATGGATGCGCGACTTCATGGAAATCCTCCGTGACGCAGATGTCGGCTACAGCTACTGGAACTACAAGAACCTGGACTTCGGTATCGTATCCAAGGGCGAATCCCTGCACAACAACCTGGCCCAGTACAACAATCCGGAACGCCTCGACAGCGAACTCATGGAACTGCTGGCAAAGGGCTAGAATTCAGGCGTCAGGATTTAGGTATCAAGTATCAGGCGCCAGGCCGCATAGAAAAGGCTCCAGTTAAACTGGAGTCTTTTTTTTAAAAGTCAGCAACGATACCTAGACCCACGGGGAAAACAAGTTTATCATTATCGAGTCTGCCATAAAGCTCGTCAAAATTTGTATAGTAGCCGCCATCTCCAGCAAGGAACTGGAACCCAACTTCAACATAGGCTCCCAGATGCTTTGTTATCAGGTACTGAAAACCCAGGCCGAAAACCAGACGCCAGTAGTCAAACCTTCTGCAGGTTTCCTCCACATCGGCAAATTCACCATCTTCCAACCTAATCCTAAAGCCCTCCACTTCACCGGTCATCCAATCGGAGGAATGGAATACATAGGCGCCGGACAGTCCACTGAAACGATAGGCGACACCCATTCCACCAAAAAAATCATAATCGGTGCTAAAGTTCGACAAGTGGATGTTCGCAGAAAAATGATCATCCATCATGGTGTACCCGACACCGACTATTCCATGATAAGGTCCAAAACCGAGAGAAGCCTCAATTCCGGCAAAACTCAAACTGGCAAGAACCGATAGCAAGAAAACAAGTTTCCTCATAAACAACCTCCTATTCATTTTTTCCACTAACGCTTTAAAGACGGAACTATGTTACACAATGCTGGAGTACCTCCTGGCCTGTACGCAAAAGCCGAAGCCGCGCATATTCCCATGCGTAGTAATAAGTTCGCTTCATTTTTGGGCTGATTAGCCATAACCGTAGAACTATCAAAAACAAATTCTTTTATCGTATCAGAAAATCCAGACAGATTTACGGACAACGAATCCGACTTCACGGAAGCCTCTTTTGGAGCGACTTTAATTAATTGCGCAAGGCAGATTCCTTGAAAAAAAAGAACTACCAAAAGCATAAAATAGATCTGTATAGGTTTCATCATAGAGTCTCACCAGCACAACATTATTCAGCGATAAGAAAGAGTATACTTTGAAACAATCGCTTTACGAGTTTCACTTGTTAAATTCTTGCTTGTTTTAGCCTTAAATTCCAAATCTTTATGTTTTACATAATGCAATCCAATCACTCCGTATTCAGATGCTTTAGTAAAATTCGTATTTTCCATGGGAAGTTTTTGCACATGAAAAATTTCCATATCTATCATAACCACAATAACGCCATAATAGAGTAAATTATTTTTTTTATTCTTTGTTCTCCTTATCATTTGGCACAAAGAATATAGCACAATTTTTCTTAAGTTGTTTACAATAGTGCAATTTTTCACACGCATTTATAAACTTAAAAAGGACTCCCCCACGGGAGCCCTTTTTTAAATGCAATAACGTTACCGATTAGCGGAGCGCAGCTTACAGTTCAACTAAAATTCCTGCTTGCACGTAAACGTATCCGTGGCCGTCGTGTTCCAGGAATTGGTAGCCGCCCATCAGCATGATAGAGGAATAGTCCCCATTCTTGATGTCAACGCCGCCCCCTGCGCGCCAGAACATCTGATGGTCCGATCCGATCAGGTAGCCCCAATCGCCCGTTGCCACAGGAAGCATCTGACTGCCAATAGGCAAGCGCACCCAGGCACTGGCCGCAATCGGCACAAGGGACACATTGTCCAGTTCCTGATAGCCGCTACCGACACCCACAAAAAGCATCTGATCGATGGGGAACCAGAAATGGCCGTAAATGTTCAGGTTAAAACTGGTAATGTCGCTCCAGGCGTTTACCACACCGCCCTGCACATCCATGGTAAAGGCTCGGGCAGGAGTTGCGCCAAATCCGGCAACCAGTGTGAGCGCCAAGGCAAGACTCGCAAGCAGACGTTTCATACAAATTCCTTCTCGTTTTAAAATCAGACGTTCCGATCTAGCGATTCCACAAAAAACTAGGCTTCATCATCGCTTCGGGCTTCGCGTGCCCAGCCGCCACTTTTCTCGCGACCAAAGGCCATAAAGAATCCCTTAAGCATGGCGAAGTTCATCAAGAGGAAATAGTATCCGCTAGGAACAATCTTGAAGATCGCCACAAGAAGTCCAAGGACAAAGGCACCAAAGAAAATCTGGTACACCAGGCCGCTGGTCAGCAGAAGAACGTTGGAGATAAACAGCAAGATAAAGATGTGCGCAGAGAACCAACGCAGAATTTTATGAGAAAAGAAGAGGTAGGCGGTCAGGGGTCGGAACGGGTTCAGCAAAGGCAAGTAGGAGAACAGGAAGTTGAAATTGGCGCGGCCGATACGGACCTTGCGGCGGTATTCACCTGTAGATTCCTTGGAGGTCTGTTCCGTGCCGATAGCACTAGAAACGAAGGTGCAATAGTAACCCTTCTGCAAGACCTTGGTGGCAATAAAGAAGTCATCCATGACGCTCTTCTTCACCGGCAGTTCCGTATAAAGTTTACGGCGGATGGCATAGAGAGCGCCGTTGCCGCCAATCAGACGGTCCAGCACACCTTCGAACTTCTTGATTTCAGATTCCAGATCCCAGTAGGAGCTTTCGCCGCGGCCAAGAACGCTTCCGCTCTTGTCAGAAAGAATCAGGTGACCGCAGGCGCAGCCGATCTTTTCATCCTGGAAGGCGCGGACAAGTTTACGGACTACGTTAGGGAAAAACATGGTGTTGGCATCGCAAAGCAAGAGGATGTCATTCTTGGCGATTCCGTTAAGACGGTTCAGCATGGCGGCCTTGCCTGCATTCTTGGGAGCCTTCACCAAAGTGATTCCCTGGTCGGCATAGCGGGCGACAATTTCTGCAGTGCGGTCCGCAGAACCGTCATCGCCGATCAGAACTTCCAGCTTTTCCTTGGGGTAATCAATCTCAAGAATGTTCTGGATCTTGCGTTCGATAACAGCCTCTTCGTTGTAGGCAGAAATCAGGATAGACACCGTAGGCAGCTCACCGTCAGAGGCATCGCAGGACTTCTTGCGCTTGAAAAGCTCGCTGACAAAAGGAAGCGTTACAGGGAACAGCAGATAGCAGTGGATCAACAGCACCAGCATCGTCCAAAAGACAATCTGAACACCAAAGAGGAAATCTTCACCCATCAATTCGCTCATCGGGACATCCATTCCTTTTCTTTTTCTAGAAACTTGAGAAGCAATTCAAGCATCTCCTGGGGCGACATGGAATCCGTCACCGTCAGAATGCTCATGCCTTTCGGAGCCACCAACACAAAGGCGGGCAATGCGTTCAGCTCCCACACATCAAAATAACAACGTTGCACGGTATTCTTCTGACCGTCGCACATAATGGAATCCTGGGAATCCGCATCAAGCTTCACCGGGTAGAAGTACCGGTTCAGCGCATCAGCCACCATAGGATTCATATACACGTTCTTGTCCATGACACGACAGGGAACGCACCAGTCCGCATATAAGTCCACGAACACCAGCTTGGGTTTGGACTTAGCCAGCGCGAAGGCCTCGCTGTACCCCATCCAATGGACCAGGCTCTTAGGTTCCTGCGGGTCGGCAAAGGCGCAGACCGCGGCAAACAAGATCAAGAACAGGAGTCGCATCAGTCATCACCTCCCTTAGGCTTCCTTTGCTGAAGCATAGGATTCGCGGGCTTAACCGGAGGAGAATGGGGAACCGATTTGGAAGCCCTGACATTATCTTCCTTGCGGTCCGCCAACAAAGTGTCTAACTGAGCCACCACGGCCTTCTGGAATACGACCCACTGCTTTTCATCGTCCAGCAGTTTTTCGGTCTCGGCCAGGAACTGTTCGCGGGTATAGCCATGCTTCTTGATGATTTCCTGACGCAGAATACGGGCCGACGGAGAATCTGCCCCAAACGTCATTTCCACCACGCGCATTTCCACAAAGGCGTCCACAAAATTCGAATTATACGATTCTTCTTTTTGGCATGACGTCAGAAAGGGTAACGCAAACAATAAAACAACGGCGCCAAGGCGCCTAGCAAAAAACGCAAAAGAAGGGGCGGCAAGACGCCCCTCCTCAAAACATGCTTTTTTGCAAGACAAAAACATTAGCCTTCGCTCTTTTTGTCCAGTGCGTTTTCGAAGAGTCCGTCTACGTATTCACGCTTGTTGAACTCCACCAGCTGGTCGATGCGTTCGCCCATGCCAATCCAGCGGATAGGAATCTGCAGGGAGCTGGCGATAGAAAGCACGGCGCCACCGCGGGCGGTACCATCCAGCTTGGTCACCACGAGACCTGTAAGCGGGAAGCTCTGGTTGAAGATCTTGGTCTGGTTGATGGTATTCTGTCCGGTATTGCCGTCGATGACCAGCCACATGTCGTGAGGCATGTCCGGATTCACCTTCTTGATGACGCGGACAATCTTCTTCAGCTCTTCCATCAGGTAGTCTTTATTGTGCAGACGACCGGCTGTATCGATCAGCACCACGTCGCAGCCGCGGGCTGTTGCAGCCTGGCATGCATCGAAGGCGACCGCAGCCGGGTCAGAGCCTTCCTGATGCTTCACGAATTCCGCACCGGAACGTTCGGCCCAGGTTTCCAGCTGGTCGATAGCAGCAGCACGGAAGGTATCGCAGGCAGCGATCATCACCTTCTTGCCTTCGCCAATAAGACGAGCCGCAAGCTTGCCGATGGTCGTGGTCTTTCCGGCGCCGTTCACGCCAATCACCAGAACCACATGGGGCTTACCCTTCAGTTCGAACTTGGGAGGATCCTTCAGAAGGCGTTCCGCCTCGTTACGCATAATATCAAGGACCTGCTCCGTAGTCAGGGACTTGCCCAGGGCGTTTTCGCGGAGGGCGTCGGTCAGGAGGAATGCCGCCTCCACGCCAACGTCGGCCTTGATCAGATGTTCTTCAAGATCTTCCAGGGTGTCGTCGGTAATCTTACCGGCGCCAACAATACCCTTCAACTCCCCGATCAGGGCGTCGCGGGTCTTGGCAAGACCATTCTTAATGGCTGAAAAAAATCCCATAGTTTTCTCGCGGGCAATAAATTAAAGCTTGCTTTCGACGATATCAACCAGGCCGTACTTCTTGGCCTCTTCGGCACTCATGAAGTTGTCGCGTTCTGTATCGCGGTCGATTTCTTCGATGGTGTGGCCAGAAGTTTCTGCAAGAATCTTGCCGGTGATGTTACGGATGCGCAGCATTTCTTCGGCCTGAATCTGGATATCGCTTGCGGGGGCAACGATTTCGCCGTGGATCAGGGGCTGGTGAATCATGATGCGGGCATTGGGCCATGCATAGCGCTTGCCCTTGGCACCGGAAGTCAGCAACACGGCACCCATAGAGGCAGCCTGGCCACAGCAAACGGTAACCACATCGCTCTGGATGGCGTTCATGCAGTCATAAATAGCGAGACCACTAGAAATAACGCCACCGGGGCTGTTGATATAAAGAGTAATATCGTCGTGATTCAGGGAATCCAGGTAAAGAAGCTGCTTCACGATACGTTCGGCACTTTCATCATCCACGCCGCCCCAAAGGAAAATGCGACGGTTGTTGGCCAAGTATTCTTCGGCCTTCTTCATCATGTCCGGAGTCTGGGCTTCTTTCTTTTCGTTACAATCTGCCATAAATAGCATCCTTTAATGCAATCTTTTTGTTCAAAGTTAATATTAGCAATTTATATATCGTCAGATTTTTAAGAACTGTCAAAAAGGAGTGAATAGTGAAGGGAGGGTGTCATTCTGAACTCGTTTCAGGATCCCACTGTTTTTAATTATGAATTACGAGATATGAATTGCAAATTATAAAGTTAGGCGCCTCCGGCGCGATTATAAAAACTCATATCTCGTATCTCATATCTGGTATCTGATATCTAGATCCTTCGCTTCGCTCAGGATGACAGCCAAGCGCCTGTAGCCTGTTGCCTCATACCTGACACCTAATTCCGGCGCCTCCGGCGCGATTATCTAGCTCACCGCTCACAACTCATCGCTCATCACTAAAGGCGCCCCCTCCCCCCGCTCCTTTGCTATATTTACGCCCATGACCAGTTCAACCAAGTATCTTGTCGGCCTCATTGGCCCCGCCGCCCTAGAAGCCGCAGAAAAAGACGCCAACCATCCGGTTCGCAAGGATTTTGACCGCTGCACCGCCGTAGAAATCCGTTACGATTTCTTTGAAGAAAGCCAGTGGCCAGGCCTCTCCGCCCGCGTCCGCAAGGTAGCTCCCGGCAAGCTGCAGATCGGCACCATCCGTCTCAAGCACGACGGCGGCACCTTCCCCGATGCCCGCGTGGTAGACCGCATGGAACTGTGGAGCAAGATTCTGGATGCCGCCGAAGTCCCCGAATGGCTGGACCTGGAACGAGACTACCTGGCCAACTACAGCAAGCTGCACGACATGGCCGCCCTCCGCAGGGTCAAGCTGCTCATTTCGGAACACAACTTCGAAAGGGTTCCTAGCGACGCCGAACTGGAAGAATACGCCAAGGAACTGTTGCAGTTCAAGGCACCCGGTCTGAAGATCGCCGCCATGAGCAATTCCGAAAACGACTGCGACCGCCTCTACAAGTTCATCAAGAAGAATTTCAAGAAATTCGAACTTTTCGCCGCCTTCGGCATGGGCGAAACCGGCAAGGTCAGCCGCCTCTGGAGCCTAAAAGAGGGCGCAAATCTGACCTACGGCGCCATCGGAAAGGCCGAAGCACCCGGCCAAATTGATGTCTTGACCATGAAAAACGCCCTGGAAAGCGAAACTGCACTCAACTCGCAGACAGAATTATTGGCTTTTTTACGTTAAAAACGGCAATTTTTAATATTTTCTGACTACATCTGCATTTGGGGACTCCCCAAATGCGATTTTTTTTCTAAAATATCTATTTATAGACATTTACAAAAGGACTAAGGACAATATGCGTCTTTCCGAAAGATTTGTTGACAATTGCATCTTGATCAATTCCGCCAGCACCACCAAGGAAGCTATCCTGAACGAGCTGGTGGACACGCTCTGCAGTGCCTACAAACTGGATCACCGCGACGAAATTTTCGATGCAGTATGGAACCGCGAACAGAGCCGTTCTACCGGTATCGGTTGCGGACTGGCCGTACCCCACGCCAAGATTGACTACGTGGACCGCATGTGCATGGTGGCAGCCACCATCGAAAACGGTCTGGACTTCGCTTCTTTCGATGGCGAACCGGTCTACCTGATCATCCTCATTGTCAGCCCGGGCAACACCGTTGGCCCCCACCTGAAGGCCCTGTCCTCCGTCAGCCGTCTGCTAGCCGATGGCGGTGTCCGTAAGGATTTGATTGCCTCCAAGACCCCGGCTGAATTCCTGACCATCCTCAAGGCCGCCGAAGATAAGTACCTGTAAGGCAAAACTCTTCTTGCCCCTTGACAACCCCAAAAGTTGTTTATATATTTGGCTCACACTTCGGACGGTTAGCTCAGTTGGTTTAGAGCGCTGCTTTCACACGGCAGAGGTCATTGGTTCAAATCCAATACCGTCCACTGAAAAAAGACCTGGCAATACGCCGGGTCTTTTTCTTATTGCCACCATAGCCACACCACTTTTTCTATTTTGTATTCGCCGTTCGCCACGATTGCCCGAGGCAACGAAACCGCCACCTCAGGCATCCAAAGGTCATGATCAACTCGAAAGCATTTTTCTACGGATTTATCGCCAGTGCAACCGCGCTCTGGGCAGCAAACGGCACATGGACCCTCGAAGAATGCCTTGATCAGGCCAAAAAGGCAAGCCTCTCCCTGGAAGCAGCCAAGCTCAGGGAACAGTCCGCCGACATTTCTGTAAGGCAGGCCCAGGCTAGCGGCGGCCCCACTGTCAGCGCAAGCATCGGCAACTCCATTTACGACCGCCCCCTGGCCGCCCACCCCCAGGACCACTACCGTTTTTCTGTAGGCGTTTCCGGCTCCTATACCCTCTGGGATGGCGGATCCTCCAAGCTGAATACCGAAGCGTCTCAGCTGTCCAAGGAAGCCACAGTCCTCGCCACCAAGCAGACCGAGCGTTCCATTCAAGAAAGTGTGCTGAACGCCTACATGAGCCTGCTGGCCGCCCAGGAAAACCTGCGCACCGCCGACGCCTCCGTCGAACTGGCCCAAGCCGAATTTGAAAATTACGGTAAGCTGTACGAAGCGGGCTCCGTCACCAAGAAGGATTTGACCCAGTCCCAGTCCAGCGTTTTGCAGAAACAAGTTTCCCAGCTGACCGCCCAGCTGAATGTCAGCACCGCCAAGACCACCCTGCGCCAGCTTATGGAAGTGGACGCCAGCGACAGCATGAACGTGGTGGCCCTAGAGGCTAACGTTTCTACCCCCGACTCCCTAGAGGCTCTTCCGCCCTACGAACAATTACAGGCAGACGCACGTATTGCGAACCCGGGTCTAAAATCAGACAGTATTTCCGTGAAGGCCGCCAAGAAGAACACCGAAGTGGCCGGCAAGAATAGCTCCATTACCGTCACTCTGGGCGCAAGCTCCACAACAGGATTTACAGGTTTTGAGTCAGACCAGTACGGCAAACAGATGAAGGAAGGCTGGACAAACACGCTTTCCCTGAACATCAATATTCCCATCATCGATAACGGCTCCACCGAAAACAAGGTGCTGCAGGCCCAGGTGAACGAAGCCTCTTCCCAGGTAGCCCTCCAGGAATCCGCAAAAAATCTGGAGAACAACATCGAGAAGCTGTACATCAACGCCATGAGTGCCGATATGCAGTGGAAGGCCGCCAGCCTCCAGGTCGATGCCGAAACAGAAGCCCTGGCCGTCGCCGAAGAGCAGCGCAACGCAGGCGCCCTCACTTATACCGATTATCTTTCCCAGAAAAACAACTTGGAAAAAGCCAAGGTCACCTTGACCAACGCCAAGTACACAAGCCTTCTGGCCCGCAAGCTCCTGGAACTTTACCAGGGCAAGCTGGACTAATTACTGGCGAACAGAAAGTCTGGAACGACCGTTTTCCTTAGACTTGTACAGAAGCTTATCAGCAGACTGATACAGTTCATTGAAGGTGTTCATCTCTTCGTTAGAGATAATGGCACCCATAGAAAGGCTGGTTCCCTTTGCAGCCATCTTCAAGGTCATGTTGATCTTATCGAAAATCTGCTGGGCGCGTTCATACATAAATTCATCGGAGCTTTCTTTCTTAAAGAACAGGGCTGCCGCAAATTCATCGCCGCCCATACGTCCGGCAATGTCATCTCGACGCAAGGAAGAAAGCAAGGTCTGACCGATAAGATTCAGGAACTCGTCACCGGCGACATGGCCATAGGTGTCGTTGTATTCCTTGAATTTGTCTACATCCAGCATCAACAGCATCACCTTGCACTTGCCTTCCAGCAACTTGAATTCCGTATCACTCTTGAAGGCGTTTCGGGTCAACAGGCCGGTCAGGGAATCCCTGCGGTAAGCATTTTCCCACTGAGCCTGCTGACGGCGAACCTTGTTACGTTCCATGTCAGCCATGATACGCAAAGTATAGGTGTCCGCCACATCGGCCACAATGACCTCGGCACGACCGGACCTGGTGGCAGAATCAAAATAACGACGACCGTAGCACAGCACGTAAATAACAGAACCGTCCTTACGCATGATACGATGTTCAAAGAACGCACTGGGATTCTTGCCAAGCGCTTCTGTAATCTGGCAGACATATTCGGTACGGTCTTCAGGCGGCAGCAAGTCCGTCTGGTTCATGCGATTCTTTTGAATATCCAACGCACTAAATCCAGTTAGACGTTCAAAGTCCTTGTCAAAATCAATAATGTTATTCTGCTCGTCCAGGGTATAGCGGACATAGCGCAGGTTATGCACACTATGGAAGGAATTGGCAGAACTTGCACCTTGAGTCAATTCATCCCTGACCACTTCACGGACTTCTTCGGAAACCGCCTCGGCCACTTCCGAAGCCTTGGAAGGCAGCGCCTCGATCATCTGGATGAATTCAGAAACAATGTTGGGGTCGAACTGAGTACCGGCGCAGCGCTTCAGTTCCTCGATAGCCACATCCTGAGGCAGGGCCTTACGATAGGCACGGGTATTCACCATGGCATCAAAGGCATCCACCACCGCAATAATTCTAGAAAGCAGGGGGATCGATTCGCGGGCCAGACCATCCGGGTAACCGGCACCATCCCAACGTTCATGATGGTGCAAAATCATATCGGCGATACCGCAAAGTTCCGGAGAACTCTGGGCAATCTGATAACCCTTCACCGGATGAGTTCGCAGAGTATCCCATTCTTCGGCAGTCAGCTTGCCGGGCTTGTTCAAAATTTCAAGGGGAACACCGATCTTGCCAATATCATGCAGGAGGCACAGCAGGGAAAGGTCGCTCAACTGCACGTCGTTCAGGCCGATACGGCGGCCAAGTTCCGCGCCCATCAGCTGAGTTCTGCGGACATGTTCCTCGGTATCGTTGTCACTTTCCTGCAGGGCCTGCACCAGGGAATTCAGGATTACGGAATGGTTGGATTCCTTACACAGCAGTTTTTTCTGCTTAAGTCCCTTTATGGCAAGACCTATGCCTTCCAGCATATTGTCGGAACTTCTACATACGCTGACACCATACTGGATTTTAGGTTCAAACTTTTCTTCCAGCGCCTTCAAGGAGTCAACAACAATTTCTTCGGACCCACCGGCGCAGAATGCAATGAGAATAGCATCTTGACCGCGAACAAAATAGGCATCATCCGGGAAATAGTTACGCATCAAGTCTGCCAGTTCCTTAATGCAACGGTCACCGGCATGCCGGCCCTTAGAGCCGTTAATAAACGACAAGCCCATAATGTCGCAGGCAAGAACAACCAGGTCTCCGCGAGCAACGTCCTTGTTTTCTTCGGAATAGAAAACGAAATCATCCCAGTTATGGAAACCGGTCAGAGGATCCGTCGCGAGAACCGCATTGGAGAACATGAACAGTCGGCCAATGATGCGGCCACGCTTATTACGCAACGTTCTAAAGTCGCAACGCAGAGGCTTCTTGCCGGCATCTGTTTCGGCATAGCACTGCACCACGTAATTCTCGTAATTGTCCTTGATGTTCACGCCGCACATATCGGTGAATTCACGCAGCGGCAGCATATCCCTAAATTTAAGCCTAGGGAACTGCTTATACACCATATCGTTGTAGAGAATCAGACGGTTTTCGTAATCAAACAGCATGAGTCCCTGGTCGATATTCTCGAAGACACTCATCTTGAACAGATTTGTCATGCCCTTGATAGAATACTGGAAGCAGGCCCAATAGAACGCATAGGCGCCAATGCTATAGCCAAGAATGGAATAATCAAGGAAGTTGTACTTGGAAAGACCCGGCAGGAACAGGAATACGGCATTGATCGCCACAATGGAAACTACACCTGCGACGGCATAAAGGAACTGCCTCTTATATTCCAGGGGAACACTGACCAACTTATAAAGCAAGAAGTAAACGCAAGTCGCCACCATGGCGTAGCAGAAAAACAGATGCACGTAGAAAAGGCCATGCATGTTATAGCTGTACTTGGCGAATTCCGTTGCACGGGGAACATAGCTTATGGCGATTTCACAGAAGGGATTAATGGCAAAGACAATGATATCGACAAGAATAATGAAATGGGCGGCCATGAAATGCCCCCTACCAACAGCCGAGTTCCTAAACTTGCAAAAATCACGAATGAACATCACGAGGCAGAGCAGCATGATGTCGATACACACGAAATAGACGCTGGACAGGCAGGAATATACGAAGTAATCGTCAACAAGAACGCTAACCAGATAGCTCAAGTCCACAAAGGCGCAGCCAACACAGGTCGCACCCAAGGCCTTCCCCTGAACGCCACCCTTTCTAAAAGAGACAATGGCCAGGAGAGAATCCAACACCGCAATAAACAGCGAGGCAACAATATATCCAATCAGGAAATTAGACAAAAAAACTCCGCAAAACAAAAATCACCCAATTTATAAGTATAAAAATAAAATCTCGTGGCAAAAAATGCGTTTACCACAATGGGAAATTTTTGTGTTTTAATTCTGTTTCTGGCGGCGGCGACGTTCTAACCAAGCGTAGACTGTGACACAAATCACAACCGATAGGAAGGACCCCGACAAAGTGGCGATTCCCATAGGGAACAGGGTATCCGGATACCAGACCGAAGCGAGGTAGGCTCCGGGCACCCTGAGAGTCACAATGGACACGGCATTGTGAATAAACGAAACAAGCGAAAGCCCGCAGGCACAGAAGTATCCGCTGAAGCAGAAATGAATTCCCGCCACCATGCAGTCAAAAACGTAAGCGTGCAGATACTGGGCCCCAAACTTTACAACCTGGAGGTCATCGGTAAATAGGGCAAGGACCGGTTCCGAAACGAACTGGAAGAGGATTCCGCAGACCAGGCCAAAACCGGCAGCGATACCGATGCCGCAATACAACGTCTGTCGGGCACGATCATAACGGTCGGCACCGATGCACTGGGCGCTAATGGCAGAAACCGTAGAGAGCATGGCCGACGGCACCAAAAACAGGAAGCAGATTATCTTTTCGACGACCCCCACCGCCGCGGCAATTTCAAGGCCGCGGGAGTTGGCAATCAGCGTAATAAACAGGAACGAAATCTGGATAAAGCCTTCCTGGCAGGCCACGGGGAACCCGATTTTCAGCAAGGACCACATAAGCGCCTTGTTCAGGCGGAAATCCCGTCGGCACAGCCCCACCCCAAAACGTACCCGTTCAAGCCGGATAGCCGCAAGGGTAACGACCACACAGAACAGCTGGGAAAGCACCGTGGCAAGCGCAGCCCCAGTCGGCCCCATTCCCAGAGGCCCGACAAAAAGGTAATCCAGCGCAATATTCACCACGCAGGAAGCCGTCACAAAATACATGGGGCTCTTGGTATCGCCTAGACCGCGGAAAGCGGCGGCAATGACATTATAGGCCGTAATAAAGGGAACGCCCAGAAAACATATAACCAGGTAACGGACTGTTCCGGACACAGCCTCTGCAGGCGTCGAAAGCAACGAGACAATCTGGGGAGCCGTCGCCAGGAGCACCGCCGTAAACAGGATGGCCACCACAGCAAAGATCACCACCGTATTTCCGAGAATCCGGCTAAGGCTCCTATGACGCTTCGCCCCCACGGCTTGCCCCATAAGGACCGTCGCCCCCATGGTAAGCCCAATAAGAATTACCGTCACGAAATGCATGACCTGACTGCCAACAGCCACAGCCGTAATCCCCGCCGCATCGGTAAACTGACCGATAATGAACAGGTCCGCCATGCCGTAAAGGGTCTGCAAAAAGTTCGCAATCAAGAACGGGACCGAGAAAAGTCCGATGTTCTTTAGGATATTTCCTTCGTATAGATTGCGCGGCATAGGGGGTAATTTAGAAATTAAACGACCGATGTTGCAGGGTTGAAACACCATACGTTTCGGGATGAAATGAGTTTTATGGGGAACGCAGACAAAAAACGCATACTATAAAAAATTCGCCCAAAAGAACCGCTTTTTAAAAAGTTGGCACGGCCTTTGCAATAGGCAGGGTGTAAAAACAAAAAGAAACCCACGGCGAGTGCCGAAGGGCAAAAAAATTAAAAAAGAGGTAAAATCATGATCAATGCAAACGTTATCCCCACCGCTTTCTATGGCATCCAGAACTTCCTGGACAGCTTGAACGCCGCCAACGCCCAGGGCGAATGCAATTACTCTCCCAAGGCAGACTACTACGAAGTCGAGAATGGTTTCATGCTGGAAGTGGAACTGCCGGGCGTCAAGAAGGAAGACATCGACATCCAGGTAGAAAAGAACATCATCACCGTCAAGGCTTCCCGCACCCGCAAGGAAACCAAGACCACCTACGAACGTAGCTTCCGCCTGGCCGACGATATCGACTGCGAAAACATCAAGGTCGCCCTGGAAAACGGCATCCTGGCATTCTCCCTGGTGAAAAAGCAGCAGGCCGCCGCCCGCAAGCTCACCGTGGCCTAGGCCATAAAAAACAGCTCTTTATCTTCATTCGTACTCCTCCAATCCACCAAGAGGTTCCTCCCCAGAGGAACCTCTTTATGCGTTAAATTGGCCTTTTTGCGTTTTTTTTTCGCGATATTTCGCCCTTTACAACATTTAACAACACCATTTATTCCGAATTGGAACATTTGCGAAGTTTTGGGCATAGATTTAAGTTGGTTTGGGGCGCTTTGCGCTTGGACATATTGTCCATAAAAAGGAAGTGTTCCTTATAGGAATAATCCACCTTTTTGAATAGATATAAATAGAGCGTATTACGGGCATTGAGTTCGTTGTACGATTTATAAAGGAGTAGTTATGAAAAAGAAGTTCGGTCTGGCCTGCGCAACATTGGTCGCCATGTCCCTAATGGCCTGCAGCGAAGACTCTACCAACACCATCCAAACACCGAAAGTCTGCTGGCCTCCAGCGCCTCCGTCGGTGAAGAACTGGGTGGCGATCCGGCCTTGAACCCCGATGTCAACCCGGACGTCCCCGGCGAAGAAGTTGGCTCCGGCAACGGAAATGTCGATCCCGGCACCCCCGGTGAAGAAGTTAATCCCGGTGAAAATGTCAATCCTGGCGTTCCCGGCGAAGAAGTTGTGCCCGGTGGAGAAGTTGTTCCTGGCGAGCCCGGCGAAGAAGTGAACCCCGGCATCCCTGGCGAGGAACCCAACCCGACAAGCTCCAATAGCGATCCCACTCCCGCCAGCTCCGATAGCGAACCTGTAATCGAAAGTTCCAGCGAAGTCGCCCTGGGCCCCACCGAAAAGTCCTATGCATTTGGCTATGCCCTAAAGAACGCTCCGCGCCCCTCCAAAGGCTGCGGCAAGAATTCTACCTTGGTGAAGACCAAGAGCGTTGAAAACGGCGACCGTTTCGAAATGAACATCAACGGCGAAAACCGCGAATATTTCATTACCCTGCCGTCTAACTACGACAACAAAAAGCCATACAAGTTGCTCTTCGCAATGCATTGCATGGGCTCCAATGCAGAAGATTTCGTTCATCACTTCGCAGATCAGGACCATCCGTCTCCCTACTACGGTCAGCAGAAGTTGGACACCGAAGGCAACTACATCTTCGTAGCTCCCCGCGGTGACACCGATGGCATGCCCTGGAGCATGTACAGCGACAAGGACCACAAGTTCTTCGACAAGCTCCTCACCACCATGGAAGACAACTACTGTATCGATACCACCCGCGTGTTTGTCACCGGCTTTAGCTTCGGTTCCATGTACAGCTACTCCCTGGCAGAAGAATTCCAGGAAAGAGTCCGTGCTGTGGTTACCTACGCTGTGGCAGACTACAACATTTACGAACCCCACAATAGCGGAACTGAAAAGCAGCTGCCCATCGCCTGGATGAATGTTCACGGCAAGAACGACGGCACCTGCCCCTACAACACCGCCCTCACAAGCGCACTGCCCCGCGTTCTCAAGAAGAACGGCAAGGCATCTGACGGTGATAGCAAATTCACTGACGCCAGTTCCGAAAAACCCCAGGAAGTGGGCGGTTCCGGCCATCTCTGCTACGACTTCAAGAACGTTGACGAACGTTTCCCCGTGAAGTGGTGCAGCTGGAACGGTTCCCATCAGTGGACTGCTTTCGACAATGGCAGCTGGCAGAACACCTGGGTACCTGAAGAAGTCCACAAGTTCTTTGAACAGTTCTAAAGAATCTTAAATCCTCTCTCATTTAAAAAAATGATTCCCTGTTTGTTGCAGGGAATCATTTTTTTTATTCAATCCTTTCGATTATTCAAGATAGAGGACTTCGCCCATCTGGGGCATCAGAACAGGTTTGCCGGATTCGCTGGCAGCCTGCTTCGCGTTTTCCAGAGGTTCCCGGTAATCGTGTTTCGACAGGGCGAATCGGGAATGATGAACGGTCAGATAGCGGTTGGCGTTCAGTTCCTTCATTTCCTGACCTAGATATTTAGGCATGGTATGTATGAAGGCCCAGTCAGGATTGTACTGACCGTTTTCAAGAACAGCCAAGTCGATATCCTTGAACTTTTCGCCTATGGTCTTGAAATGGGAACCGTAACCGGAGTCACCGCTGATCCATACGTTACGTTTAGGCGTCTTGAAATAGAAAGAAGACCAGAGGGTTCTATTCTGATGGAGTTCGCGACCGGAGAAATGTCGGGCCGGCGTAGAGACGACCTTAAAAATGCGGTCATTACCAGAGACGTCCTTTTCCTGATGCAAGACGGAATCTTCCCACCAGTCTAGTTCAATCAGCTTTTCCTTTGGATAACCCCAATATTCAAAATGTTCACCCACCCCAAGGCCAGTAATGACCTTGCCTACTTTAGGTTCCAACTCGACAACGGCCTCGTAATCCAGGTGATCCCAGTGATCATGGCTAATGACCAGATAATCGATGAAGGGGAAATCCTTGGGTTTATACACATCGGTACCCTTGAACATCTTATTGACAAAGCTAACCGGGGAGCCCGCATACAGAACAGGGTCTACCAGGACTTTCTTGCCAGAAAGGTTCATCAGGTAACTGGAATGCCCGAACCATACCAACCAATCCTTGTCGGCAGGGAGCGCTTTCAAGTCCGTGCGGATAACGGTCAACGAATCACCCTTGGCAGGGGCGATCTGCACGCCGGAATTGTCAAAGAGGAATTCCTTCCATACCTGCAGTTTGCTTTTCTTGTAAATCAAGTTGACGGTGGTATCAAGATTCACAAACTGTTCGCCGTTGTAATTCGGCGACTGTTTGATACGGGCAAGGCGTTCCCCCTGAGGCAGGCGGCCAAAACTTTTCTGACTTAAGAACAACACACCGGCATCCCCCAGCAAGAATAGGATTGAAAGGATAATCGCAGTAACCATATATTTCTTTTTCTTGAAAATCTTCATTAAGTATAAAATATAAGACCTAGAGCAAGCTCTAGGTCAATATATAATTCTTTAATTTTGAAAAAAAATTTAATGAGTTTTTCGAAAAACTCAGATAAGCAAGTTAGACTAGGCGCGAACCCCGAAGCCGTAGTTTCCTACGGCGAGAAAGGGTGAGCAACGACGTATAACGCAGCTTAGATGAGTTTTTCAACTTTACTGCAGAGGGCTTCAGCCTCTTCCGCCGTGGGGGCTTCGGCAATCACGCGGATCACAGGTTCAGTGTTGCTTGCGCGAACATGAACCCAGGACTTTTCAGAACCCAGCCAGAGACCGTCGCGTTCATCCATGGTCCAGCCGGCGAATTCAGCCTTCACCTTGGGCAGGATTTCAGCAACGCTCTTGTTGCCCAGTTCAAACTTTTTCTTGGGCATGGAGTAAGCCGGATTTTCTGCAACGAACTTTTCGGGACCGCCATCGTGGTGAGCCATCCAGCTCAAGACCAGGGCTGCAGCCACCAGGGAATCGCGACCATAATGGAGGGCCGGCAGAATCACGCCGCCGTTACCTTCACCACCGATAACGCAACCGTTTTCGATCATCTGCAGGCTAACATTGATTTCACCCACCTTGGCACGGCTGAATTCACAACCGTACTTGGTAGCCACATCTTCGTTCATGCGGCTGGTAGAGAGGTTCACGCAGACGGAGCCCTTCTTCTGGGAAAGGACTTCTTCGGTAGCAATGGCGAGAGTGTATTCTTCACCGATGCTGCGGCCAAGGCCATCCACCAGGGCGCAGCGGTCTGCATCCGGGTCTACGGCAAAGCCAACAGCACATCCGTTTGCCTTTACAGCTTCACGAAGGTCGCCCAGATTTTCGGGCAGAGGTTCTGCACCGCGGGGGAAAGTTCCGTCAGGTTCGCAGTGTACGCGAACCACTTCGCAGCCCAACTGTTCCAGCAAGCGGGGCACGATGTAGGAACCGGCACCGTTCACGGCATCAACGGCCACCTTGAACTTCTTGGCCTTGATGGCTTCAACGTCCACAAAGGGGATGCCCAGGGTACCATCGATGTGGATACCGTCTGCATCGGGAGCCACTTCGTACTTGCCCATGGTGCGGTAGTCAGGGTAGCTGAACTGATTGGCGTCGGCCAATTCAAACAGTTTCTTCACATCATCGGGACCCAGGAAGAGGCCCTTGTTGTTCAGGAACTTCAGGGCGTTCCATTCCAGGGGATTGTGGCTAGCGGTAATGATGATACCTGCATCGGCCTTAAAATGGGTAGTCAAAATTTCCACGGAAGGAGTCGTAGAAAGGCCAACATCGACCACGTCTACACCGGAAAGACGGCAAATTCCAGCCACATACTGCACAATGGCATCGCCAGTGGGACGGCTATCGCGACCGATGACAATACGCTTGGCCTGGGTAATTTCCAAAAAAGCACGAACATGGCTCTGCAAAACCTGGGGGGTAAGGGTATCGCCCACAATACCGCGAATACCCGAAATAGAACGCATCAACTTAGACATATTAAACTCCAATTTGGAACTGCAGAAAATATAAATTTTTCATACAAAAATCAGTCCATCAAGTAAACAACAGATTAGATATTATTATAATTTTAGAAAGGGTTGGGAAAAAAGGGTACTTAATGGAATCACCTATTGACATCCGAATGGCGCTAGGAACCGATATTATCGGTATGGTTCTGGTGATTATCATGATCATCGGCAACATTTGGCGTCTCCGTTTGAAAAGCAAGGAAAGTAAGCTGCTGATTGCCATGCTTGCTACCTGTTTTTCGTGCTGTCTTGCAGACCTGCTCTCCTTTGCAACAGACGGCATGGGAGGCCCCCACGCCAGATCAATCGTCTTCCACATGAATAGTTGGCTTTACGCCTCCAACTTCCTTTGCGCCCTCAGCTGGTTTGTCTTCCTCCAGGAACACTTCAAGGTGGAACTGGGTAGCCTGCAACGCAAGAGCATGCTGATTACCATCATCACTCTTCCCGCCATGCTGGTGGTCAATACGATCCATCCTTTTATCTATGATGTTGATGCCCAGGGAGTCTATATCCGCAAATTCGGCTACTGGATCTATATCTGCGTCAACTACAGTATCATTCTAAATTCCCTGTCCATCTACTACCTCAATTATAGGCAAGATGGCACCATCCGCTTCTTCCCCATTTGGCTTTATGCAATTCCCATCTTTGTGGCAACCGTAATCCAGTCCCTTTTCTACGGCGTATCTATCATGGCGCCCAGTTTCGCAGTCGCTATCGCAGGCGCCTTTACAAGCCTGCAGAATGAACGAGTCTTCCGCGATCACCTGACCGGTCTCTTCAACCGTCCGTTCCTAGATTACGTACTAAATCTGTATTCCCAGAAGGGACGCAAGGCGACAGGCATTATGATCAGCCTCTGCGAATTTGAAGAGATCAACGACAGATTGGGGCACAAGGGCGGAGATGAAGTCTTATGCAAAACTGCAGAAATCATCCATGACTCTGTCGGACAGTGGGGATCTATCCTACGTTATGCCGGCGACGAATTCATTATCATGGTGGATTCTCAGGAAGAAATGCATATTTCAAACTGCATTGAAAAACTCAAGATGAACTTCGACAAGTTCAACCGAGAAAACACGACGCCCTACAAGATCAAGGCCGCCATCGGCTTTAAGAAACACGAAGCCAGCAAGGAAACCGTAGACGACTTCCTGGACGGTCTGAAGATTTCTGTAAAGGCAGCAAAAAAGGAACTGACATGACCATCGACGAAATGCTTTCCCAGGCGAATACCGTAGCCATTTTTGGACATGTTCGCCCAGACGGAGACTGCATTGGCTCAACCCTCGGCCTCTTCAATTACATCAAGGACAACTATCCGCAAATCAGCGCCACGGTTTTTGTCGAAGGTTTTCCGGAAAGCTATCGCCTTTTAAGCGGGTCCGACCAGACGCTGCCAGAATACGACGGCCGTGACGTGGATTTGGCATTCCTGCTGGACACCCCCAGTTTTGAACGTTGTGGAGCCAAGGGCGCAGAGTGCCTAGCCAAGGCCAAGTTTACCTGCAACATTGACCACCACATTAGTAACCCGCTAAACCTCTGCAACGTGAACATCGTGGAACCCGAAGCCAGTTCCGCCAGCGAGGTTCTGTTCTATCAGCTAGACAAGAATAAGATCAGCAAGAACGCCGCCAACTGCATGTACCTCGGTGTCGTCCACGATACCGGAGCCTTCAAATTCAGCTGCACCAGCAAGCGCACCATGAACGCCGTTGGAGACTTCATCGACAAGGGTTGCGACTTTGCAAAGATTGTCAACGAGACTTATTATACCCGTAGCTACAAGCAAACCCTGATTACAGGTTTCGCCCTAGAAAAATCCAAACTGGCCTTGGACGGTAAAGTCGTTTACTCTTACGTCACTCCCGCCGACATGGAACGCTACGATGTGAAGCCCTTTGAAATGGGAACCGTAGTAGACACCCTCCGCGAAGTCAGTGGAACCGAAGTCACCGTCTTCCTCTACCCCGTCAACGGCAAATACAAGATCAGTCTTCGTTCCAATTACTATGTCGATGTCAACAAGGTCGTCAGCACCTTTGGCGGTGGCGGCCATGTCCGCGCTGCAGGTGGCGACACAGAATTGCCTCCCGAAGAAGCAATCAACCAAATCATCGACCTGATCAAGGAACAGCTTTAAGCCAAAATGGCCCCGCATTACTGCGGGGCCGGTGGGTTGTAGGAGTGAAACTTCTTACTTCTTTACTGATATCCGCAGAGCCTTGCCTCTAGCGGATTTCATAATATAGACTCCGGACTTACGAGCCTGCAGACTGGCAGTAGCGTAAGTCTCGCCCAGATTTGCAGCCATGAATTGTCCAACTCGGTTGCCCTGCATATCGAACAGGGTGTAAGCCTCTCTACCATTATCCAGACGCAGGTTCATTTCCTTCAGGCTTTCGATGGAATCTTGTTCCACAATTTCCTGGGGAATTTCGCCCAGCATAAACCAGTCAATATTGGCGTAGCTTCCGGTAATGGCCAACTTGATTATATGTTCCCCGACAGTTAGCGTAACCTTTCCGGCGTCCACATTTTCATAGACATCCCACTTGTTGTCTGCAGTTTGGGGAATGGCGACGGTATCAGTCACAGCCTTGCCATCGACAAAGAGCTGCACACTTCCGCTGGTGCCGCCGGCAGCGGCACGGATCGTTAGCGGGTATTCGCCATCGGCATCCACATCCACCGTATATTCCAGCCATTCACCGGCAATGGTATAACCGACAACATAATTACCTTCTTCAATTTCTTCCAGGTCTACACCGTCTTCGCGATAGACGTTGCCCTTGTTCTCGTCATCGGCATCATAATAGGAAGTATTGTTTTCGCCAGAGCCGTTCACATCGTAGTTTTCAGCCTGGATCTTTCCGGGGAGCTTGATAGCCTCGGAGCCAAAAGGCTTCTGGGGAATAATGGGTGTCACGTAAATACGGTAGGCGTTATAGACATTGGTAATCTTGATGGGAACCGTAATCTTTCCGTTGCTTACGGTATATTCCTTGCTGGATTCCGGAGTCGTCGAGGGAACGGCGGTATCCTTATCTTTCCAGGTCACATATTCCACAGCCACATTCACCTTGCTTCCGAAAGCGGCAGGGACACCGGCAATATCCACGGTTACATCGCCGAGGGTATTTCCACCTACAACGATGCTGGCAAAATTTTTCTTCACGTCGACAGCGGCAAATCCATCCACGCCATCGCTCTTGTCGTTAGGAGGAGTCACCTTGGCCATATAGCCACTCATGTCGCCATACCACTTGTACAGATGCCAGCCACCACCGCGTTCGTTCTTAGCGGTAAGCAAGCTTCCCAGACGACCCGGCAAGTTGGTGAACCACCAGGAAATCATGGCACTTTCTACACCATGGCGTTCAAACTTCGCGATGAAGGGAACAGAAACACCCGGGCATCCTTCTTCCAGATGTTCATTGGAAGAGTATTCATTGATACTGATTGCACGAGGAGTAACGTTATACTTTTTTTCCAGATTGCGGTAATTCTCGATCGCTCCAGCCAAGCCTTCAGAACCCCACTGATGCCAGCTAATCACATCGGGCATACAGTTGTTGGCGGAACAGTACTTCACGAATTCTTCCATCTTGGAAGCGTTATACCAAGAGTAAGAAGGTCCCACAATCCTTTCTTTGGGATCCAGCTGACGGAGCAAATCATAAGTCTGCTTCCACAAACCCGAATTAAAGTCAATGGTAGTGGATTTCCAGGTATCGTTAGGTTCGTTCCAGATTTCGTAACCGTCAAAATTCTGAACTTCAGAGGCCTTCTTGTCGTTCACCACGGCGGTCACTTCCTGCTTCCAGGAATTCATATCCTTGAACCGATAGGGCCAACCAGGCAAAATGTCCGCCAGGCGGATCTGCACCTTTCCCGTGGTGTTCTTAATACGGGGAGACACCAGGAACGCGCCTCCAATGGGCTGCTGACGTCCCTGTCCGCTGCGGGCAGGAGCCAGGAAGACGTTGGGCTTCAGGGGAGCCACATCCTTGTCGATATCCAGCGGATATGTTTCAGTTAGACCGTAAAGGGAGCCCGTGGCCACATGGGTCACGGGTCTTATGCTATCCCCCAAATTCACAGAAAGAGAAGTAGCCGCACTTGCCACCCCCATGCCGGCGAAAGCCACAACCGCCAACGCACCCTTTACAGAAAAACGCAATCCCATACATCCTCTTTTTTTACGTTTCGTTATAGTCTAAACATAAATTTCAAGCCCCCCTATAACCATTACCTCTCCAAAAACACTTTTGCAGTTTTTGCAAAAACCAAACCTCACATCCATCTTTACATTTTTTTGCAAAAGTGCAACATTTGAACAATTTGATATTATATTTTTCTTACAACAGGACGGTTTTTTACGGAAAAAGGTTTGAATCTTACAGCAATCTATGTCGCCAATAGCTTCGGCATCATGCTTATCGGCATTCTGCTTATAAGCAATTGGAGCCGTCTGCGCGAAAAAAACATAGAAAGCAGTTGTCTGCTCCTAATGATGATTTCGGCATTCATGGGTTGCGTCATCGACCCCTTCGTTTTCGCATGCGATGGCCAGCCTGGAACATTAAACCGTTTTGTCGTACAGGCGGGCAATTCCCTGCTTTACGCAGCCGACATGTTCGGCTCCTTCTTCTGGTTAATATTCCTGAAAAGCCATCTCAAAATCAAGCTCTCCCTGACCCACAAGTACATTCTCAATTGCGCCCTGATGCTGGGTATAGCCATTATCCTGGTTAACTTTTTCCTCCCGATTATTTTCGAAATATCGGATTCCAACACCTATATCCGTCGGGCAGGTTACTGGTTCTTCTGTGTCATTGACTATGGATTCATGATTGACAGCATCGTCCTTTACCTGATCTGCAGGCATCGCGGCGGTTACATGAAAAACTTCCCCATCATAGTCTACCTACTCCCCCTCCTGGCAGGTAATGTGGCTCAGTCCCTGATTTACGGCATTTCAACCATCTCTTCCTGTTTTACCATTTCTATTGCAGGCCTCATGGCCAGCCTCCAGCGCGAACGCATTTACAGGGATAAATTGACCGGCATCTATAACTTTGCCTACCTAGACGTACTCGAAGGGCAATATATAGGCAACACCCGCCATAACGTATCGGGAATCATGATCAACCTGAACGGGTTCAAGAAAATGAACAAGGAACTGGGACGATCGACCGCAAACAATGCCCTCAAGGACGCAGCCAAGATTATAGCCCATTCCATCGGTGAATTAGGAACAGTGGTCAGATATGCCAGCGATGAATTCATCGCCATCGTGAACACGCAAGACGAAATGGCCATCAACATGTGTATTGCCAGCATCAAGTCCGCTTTCAGCGAATTTAACAGGGATCCCAGAAACTCCTATAAAATGTCCGCCTGTTTCAGCAGCTGCAACATCAACCCGGAAAACGACATTTCCGCATTCCTTGATGAAATCAGCAAACGTATGCTAGAAGAAAAGGCTGACTTCTACAGTCAAGGTGAAAATAATCGCCGGCGAGCATAGTCCAACTTGGAACTTATTTATTTCTGCAAACCATCAAAAAAAAAGTTTGGTTATTTAGTTTTTCCTAGATGCGTTTACTGCCAATAGATATCGACCCCCAGGAATTTTATAAGTCCAAGTACCTGTTCTACCACAGGTTCACTTTTTGGGTTGCAATCATCGCATCCTTCTGCATGGTAACCTACTTCGTTTCGGACTGTCAGATTTTCGGATACACAGCCTGGGAAGTTCTGCCCATGCGTTTGTTCCCTCTGGTCATAGCAGCGGGACTCGCCATCCTTAGCCGAAAGACCACCAACTACAAGATTATGACCGTCGCCACCTACCTGACGGTCCTTTCGGTGTTGTGGTGTACAATCTGGGTTGTCTATTACCTTCCCGACAAGACTCATTTTGGTGAAGGTTCCGTCATCAACCAGTTCCTGTTTTTTGCAGTTGGATTTGCGGCCCCCTGGCACTATGTAGTCGCCGTCAGCGGGATTGTACTCGTTTCTATTCTGGGCACAGACTGCATTATCTACTACCCCAATTTTGACATCCTTATTTCCCTGAATCTCCCCTGCCTTATAGGAACGACGGTAGCCCACTTCTTTATGCAGAAACTCTACATCAAGCATTTCAGGGCTCAGAAGATGCTCGAGTACATTTCTATGTACGACCAGCTTACCGGAGCCAACAGCCGAAATGCCATCCAGAATCTGATCAAGGTAGAAAACAACCAGTTCATCGATGACTTGACAAGACCCCTATGCGTCGCCATGTTCGACATCGATTTTTTCAAGGCCGTCAATGATAACTACGGTCACGCCAAGGGCGACATCGTCCTAAAGGATTTTACCGCGATCGTAAAGAAGAACATGAGACAGGGCGATTATTTCATCCGATGGGGTGGCGAAGAATTTGTGCTGCTGATGCCCAACACCTCCATTAAACACGCCATGAGTCTCGTCGAGGGAATTCGCAAAAAAGTATCCCAGGCTAAAAGCAAGGTTTGCCCCATCACCATTTCGGCAGGGGTTTCCCGATACGACGGAATGGATTACAAGAAAGCCATTGACCAGGCGGACCAAGCCCTTTATAAAGCTAAGGCCGCCGGCAGGAACAACGTGGTTCTATTCGAAGAATAGAATTATTGGTTGAATTTTTGGTTGATTTATTGGCTGGACGTCAGATCCAGAATGTCAACCTGAATTGTGGCATCGTCAGGATAATACTTAAGAGCGAGATTCAGAATTCGAAGGGCTTCGTCATCCCGTTTCTGGGCGTGGGCGTCATAAGCCAGATTCTTGAAACCATAAACCGCTTCGGCGTTGCCATGTTTCGCTGCAATCTCATAAGCAGATTCTGCACGTTCCAGGAACTTGGCGTCATAAGCCAGGTTCCCGAGGAAGATGGCCGCATCCACAAAATCCGGCTTGATCTGCAAGACATTATTCAGAATATCCATGGCCACAAACTGCTTGTTGTCTTCAACAAGGACGTCGGCAAGCTTATACATGGTATTCACATCGTCGGGACGAATGGAAAGGGCTTCGCGGTAAGCGCCTGCGCTCTGCTCATAATTTTTCTGCAGGCGGAAAACATCACCCAGGTAAACCAGGAAGTCAATTTCTTCCGGGTGGGAAGTATAGCCTTCGCGAATCACGGCAACAGCGCGATCAAAATCGTCTACAGCAATGTTCGCTTCTGATAGCTGGTACACAATGCTAATGTCGGACTTGTCCAAGGCATAGGCTTTTTCTACTGCCTTCAAGGCGCCAATCTTATCGCCCGTCTTGCTGTAGGCTTCGCCAAGATAAAGCCAGCCGCTAATGTTATTAGGTTCCAGCTTTAACGCACGATGATAAGCGGCCACGCATTCTGGGAACTGCTTCAATCTAAAGTAAACGCTGGCCATATTAAACAGTGCCGGAGCGAAAGTTCCATTGGAATAGTCTACCGCCTTACGGTAGCTTGCTGCAGCCTCGGGATACTTTTCGGACTGATAATAGGAATTGGCAATATTGAAACTTACCGCAACGGGATCAGCCCCGCGGTCAGCCGCCTTGCGATACAATGTGATGGCCTGCTTAAAACGGCCTTCACGATAAAGAGCATTGGCGCGATCCATAACATCCGATGCAGACTGTGCCGCAAATGCAGGAATCGCTAGAACAAATGCGAAAAGAATAATCAGGCCCTTCAAGGCTCGTTTAGTCCTAATCATGGAACTTCACCTCGAACGGTTGTTCCATTCCGCAGAAAGGCACCGCCTTACCATCTTTTTCTGCAGGTTCAAAAGTCATACGGCTCAAGGCATCCTTACCAGCCTGGCCAAGGCCAGATCCCGCCGGAGATTCCTCCACAATGCGGATATCATAGGCACGCCCGCTGGCATCGACGCAGAAAGTCAAACGCAGGCTGGCGTCAATTTCGCGATCACGAATCTGGGCGGGGACTTCAAACTGGGGCATAGATCTGCTATTAGGTTTCTTGTCGACATCGCCAGACTGATTGGCCATGGCGCCACCGCGAAAATCAGAGACCAGTTCCTCGCTAATGGCCGCACCGCCACCGCCTCCAGCAACCCCAAGATTCATGGCCATGCGAGGGCCCGCCTTGGGGGAACGGGAATTGGACTTCTGACGGTTAGGTTTGCGGGCAGGCTTTTTCTGTTCCTGTTTCTTCTGGACTTCTTCGGGTTTCTTTACGGCAACTTCTGTTTTTACGAATTTCTTCTGGGCATTCATCTTTCCAGAAATGAACAAGTTTGCGACCGTCACCGAAAACACCAGCAGAAGGCTGCTGAGTACCGCAACAATCAGCACAGAAAAACGTTTAACCAGTTTTAGAACAAACTTCATCATAAGGCGAAAGGCAAATATGAGTTACGAGATATGAGATATTTAGGGTCTCGTGCATTCATGGGATTCTGAAACAAGTTCAGAATGACAGTCCACACAGCTCACTTCTTTCGTATCTCGTAATTCATATCTCATAATTCATTGTTTAGTCCGCTTGTGCAGCGATTGACACTTTTTTTACTCCACTTAAATTACAGGCGTCGATTACTTGAACCAGCACCCCAGTTTCCGCACCTTTATCCGCAATAATCACGGCTTCACGATCAGGCGTCTTTGCAAGAGTCTGCTTTAGAATATCCTGCAGGCTGGCCAAATCCACCTGACGTTCGTTAATGTGGATTGTACCTTCGCGGGTAATGGCCACCAGGATGTTTTCCTTTTCCAGCTGCGAGGCACTCTGGGCTTCGGGCTTTGTCACATCCACGCCAGTTTCGCGAGTAAAGCTAGAAGTCACCACAAAGAAAATCAGCAAGATGAACACAATGTCCATCAAAGGGCCCATATCGATGCCCATATCCTTTTGCTTTCGGCGAGGTAAATTAAAATCCATTTTTTAACTCTTACTCTAAAGGTATGCTTTGTTTTTTTGCGAACCCAAAATCCTACATCTTCACACAGCGAACCGCAAAGGCATCTGATTTTTCGGCACGGTTGATGCTGCTGGCATACTCCCCTTTTTTAAGGGTAAATACATCTTTCGCCTTTCCGTTAGTTTCGCTCCAGAAATAAGCCCGCGTTCCAACCTCAGAAAATTTGGAGACGTGCAAGTCGTAACGTCCCAGCGCCAAGGCAGAGAACCCAATTTCGTCAGAGCCCTGCTTTTCAAATTCGTGCCATAGACAGAATCCCGGATTTTTCTTGCAGGCCTTCTGCATGGCCGCAAAATCCTTAGCCTTGGGTATCCTCCAGCCTTCAGGGCACAAGGTCGACAATTCCTCGATGGTGTAATAACGGCCCACCTTGTCGCAGCCGCCATATTCCTGATTGCAGAAACTTTTTTCGGAAGCGAACCTCAGATTATCCTTCATCCAGACAGCGTCGTCAATTTTCACATAGCGGTACACCTGGTTATCGCGGGCATCTACGAAGGATTCCCCATTTACGATTTCCATGGAAATTTCAACCGCGGGTTCAGCCGTCACTTCGTTTTTTCCCGCCTTATATTCTTCAGCGGATTCCTTAGAAGAGCAGCTCATTGAAACAAGGCCCAGGGCGAGCAAAACAAAAAATTTGAATTTCATAATCAGCCTCATTATTCCCGACCAGAGGTCCAGTTTTCAATAATCGTAGCGCCAAGTTCTAACTGTTGAGTCAGGTATTCAATACGTTCGTCCAGGCGCTGTTTTAACAAGGTCAGCGGAAACGCAATGAGCAAACCGCTCTGTGTAGAAATTAGAGCTTCAGAAATACCGTCTGCCATAAGGACCGGATTCTGGTTTCCGTAAAGGGTAATAACTTCAAAGGTAGACACCATGCCGGTAACGGTTCCAAGCAAACCCAACAACGGAGCCGCAGCCGCCATCACCGAAACAATGTGAGTTCCCTGCTGCATATAGCGCACGGTCTTGATCATGCGCACTTGCATGTAGTCCTGATAATCTGCCGGAGTATCGATAGCCACCTTCAAGGCCAAATGAAGTTCACGGGCCACAATTCCGCCACGTTTCTTCAAATGCCTACGGGCGGTTAAACCGCGGCCGCTTACACTTTCATGCAAGTCCTTGCGAAGGCGATCCACAACCTTGTGGACATCCTTACGGAAGATATCTCGGCCAATGCGAATCCAGGTAGAATACAGAAAATAGAATCCGATGGCACCGCACAGCAGAATAGGGAGCATCACGACGCCGCCGGCGCCATAAGTGCTCTGCAAAGCTTCTATGAATATGTACCAACTGTTATTCAATTCTATGCCTTGGGGAAAATCTTATTCAACAAGGTCGTACTCTGCACATAAAGTTCGCTGGTCACCTTCTCGATTTTTTCACTGAGAAGGCCATGCAGAATCATCACGGGAATGGCAATAATCAAACCGGTTTCTGTCGTAACAAGGGCTTCAGAAATACCTCCAGCCAAAACGCGGGCATCATTAGTTCCCACTTCCGTAATCACGTTGAACAAGGTGATAATACCGGTCACAGTACCCAGCAAGCCCAACAGCGGGGCGATGGAACCCATGGCGGCAAGCAATCCCATTCTGCGTTCCAGTTTCGGCTGTTCACGAAGCAAGGCTTCCTGCAAGGCACGCTCCGCCGTTTCGCGGGAATCCCTGGCGCGATTCACCACCGCAAACATAACCATGGAAAGGCTATTCATATGCTTCAGGCAATAATTGGCGGCATCATCATAACGCTTTTCATCAACCAGGGAATGCACCTTCTTCACAAAACGGCGACCGACGCGACCACGGACTGTGAGCATGATAAAACGTTCCAGGCACAGGAGCAAGGCGAAAGCGGCCACCAGCATCAAGGGGTACATCACAATGCCACCCTTCTTGAAGAAAGCCTGCAGTTCCTCTTTCCAGGTCAATTCATTGGTATCGGTAATGGAATTCTTTACAGCCTTATTCTGGAGAACATCCAGCGGGACGCTGACCACGGCCGGAGCGGAACCGGCTTCGTTTACAGCACCACGAATACCTGCAGAAAGTTCCATGGGCAAGGTTGAATTCCATTCGAAAATCTTACCCTGCAGAGCACCGGAACGGAGCAGGGCCTGAACTTCGCCAAGACCATCGGCAGATCCGTCTGTAGCCACTTCGCCCAGAAACACCGTACCCAGACGCAGGCGGTTCACGTTAACATCGGGGCGGCTTCCCACCTGGGATTTTTCGTTACCGTAAGACTGAGTGTAGGTCAGTTCATGTCGACCCAGAACATCTTCCAGGTAGGCACGCATGGCGGCAAGCGTATTGGGATTCTTGGCATCCGCATCATTCTGGGCTTTCTTCAGGCGCAACAGACGATCGTTCATTCCCACCGGATAATCACCCGTCACTTCGCCCAGGGATTTTTCAACGGCCAGTTTCACCTGGGTATTGAAATTATCGTAAGCCCCTTCATCGGACTTTGCCTTTTCTTCCGCATCCGTAGTCAGATCCTTGCTGGCCTGAACTTCTTCGTTGACGCGGCCTAAATCCGTAGAAAGCTTGGAATAGCGGCCATCCAATTCTCGGGTTTCAGTTTGATGTTCTTCTGTCAGCTGAGTTTCATTATATCGCTTACGCCAATGTTCAGCTTCCAGTTTTTCAAGGGAATCGGCCTTCTGCAAACGAATGCGGGTAAGGGCATCCACTTCACGCTGCAAGTTCTTGAATTCCTCACGTTTCAGGGAATCCAAAATCAAGGCGCTATCGACGGCGGCAGACTTCTTGTCGCTGGACCAAGGCCAGGCAAAAGCAGAGGAAACGCACAACAAGGCAATCAGAATCAAGTTCTTCATTACTTGCCCTCCTTCACAATAGAGAGGCTTACGGGCAGCGTTACCATCTGAGGCGGCTTCTTGGCCTGTTTCACATCGATGGCAAACTTTACTGCGGCACGTTCTTCCAAATTCAGGTCTTCATTCCATTCGTATTCTACAGAAGCACAGCCCTTGCCCGCATCGCCGGCACACTTGCGAACCAGGGAACCGAAAACCGTTGCATTTTCATCGGCGTAGACCATCCACTGATTTCCGATACGCAAAATCTGTGCGTTGATCAGTTCACCATTTTTACGGGTCAGCGGAGAATTGATGATGGCCACTTCATCACCAAACTTGGTCTCTTCGGCAATGAGCGCCTTGAGGCGGGAGAAAGATTCTTCGGCAGAAGCGTTTCCACTTTCTATATCGCGGGTCAGGGACTTTACACGGTCCAGGCGAACGTCACGATTCCAAGGCAAAGTCTGCCCCACCTGAAATTCCAGCTGCTTGCTGAGGGAAGCCAACGTGGTCATGAGCGCCTTGCGCTTGGCGGCCACATTGTCGCTACGGTTCTTGGCACGAGCCTGCTTGTTGCGTTCATCATTCAGCTGAGCGGCAACAGCCTTGATCTTGGTATTCAAGGAATCGATTTCAGCCTTACGACGTTCCGAGTCCGACCTATAGCGATCCTGCAAAGTCTTATAGCGTTTTTCGTCTGCCTTCAGCATGGAATCCGTAGCGGAAATCTGCGAATTCAATTTTGCGATTTCGCTGTTAAGGGTTTCCTTCTGCAGTTGCAGATCCCGAATGTCGGAATCCACGTCGGCGAAGACGTTAACGGCAAACACCGCAACGAACATTAAAAAAGCCAGTGTTTTTATTTTCATATTCATACTCGTTCTCTTAAACACTTCAAATTACAAATTCTGTCACCGCTTGCACTGTGCATCCTTGGGGTGTTCCTTGCACCAATTGTCCACCACCCTTTTCAAAATCGGAGACTGGATTTCTTCAAGATAATAACGGCTAACCAAGGCGGTCCCGCACTGAGGATATTCAGAAATATTCCAGTCACGGTCAGAACACCATTCCCAAAGGGATTCCTTGCAATCCGTCTTTTCCAAGGACTCCTGGCATTCCTTGCGAAGGCTATCGCAGCTTGCCACGCTATTGCTCACGAAATTACTGTCCATGCAATAGAACAAAAGGGCTTCAGCATTATAGGCATCTCTGTTTGCAAGCACTTTGTTTTTCTCGTTTTCATCATCCAAAGTTCTAGCATAGCGATTAGGATAATCTTCCCATTTTTCCACTTCAGGTTCATACTCAATCAGGACCCGTTCAAACATTGAGATGCAATCGAAGTTATCACGGGCCATTCTCAAATTGGACCAGCCATAATCCTCAAACACGCAAAGCTTTCTTCGATTCAAGCGGCACCATTTTGTTTCGAATGGTTTGTGGTCACTCATTCCTCCACTACGGAAACAATTTTCTTCACCCATGTATTCAAAGGTTACATACTTGTCCGTCGTAACTTCCAACAGCAGGGAATCCTTCAGCATGCCACTGAACACACCCATACCGTTTTCCACATTGCTCTTGGGAACAACACGAGGGTCACTGATAGCATCAAGAACCGTATTCTCATAATCCGAATAAGCCTGATCGGTAGCATAGAAATAAATGGTAGACTTGCCGACAGGAACAGTCATTCCGGGATACTCCATTGTGTCCAACGAATTTCGTCCGGCCACCATCATACGGGTCATAAAGCCCATGCTAGCCGTACTTTCTTCAGGCTTCTTTGTTGAAACGCCGCCATAACCAGTGGAGTCGGGATCCAAGAACGAACCCAGCATATTGTTTATGGTGGTATTCATGGACTCTCCACCTTCCATCTTATCGTAGGACATGGTCATAAGAACACCACGGACACTTTCGTCATACTCCATGGGAATTTTATAGGTCTTCACATCATTAGGAAATCCCAGGAATTCAAAAGGCAAGTAGCTGTAATCATTTTTGACAAAGGCGGCATCATCCTTGACACTAGGCGGAATGACGCCCTTAGCATGAATCTTGGTAGGAATATTCGTTTCAGCCTTCATCTTGGAAGTCACCTTGTGGCCTGCGCTATCCCACTTGAAGGTTGCATTCATAGTGTAGGATTTGCCAGGAATACCTGCATAACCCACTTCATCCATACCAAAGCAATTAGGCTTTCCTTTGGATTCCAGAGATTGCAACTGGGCTACAGAATCCCCTTCTGCACGGCCAAAATTTCCTGACACCGTCACACTGGCACTATCATAGAAAGCGAAATTTTCCGCAGAGGTTTCGTCCAATTCATACACCTTGGAAAAGCAGACATAGGGCGATTCATCGGCTACGATATAGCCGAAAGTATAGATACCGCGGTACACTTCCGTCTCTTCCGGATAGTAAGTCCAAGGCCCCTGAAAATCACAGGCCGCGAGAATAGTAGATAGTAGGAAGTAAACAGTAGAAAGCAAAACACGAGTTAAGGCTTTTCTTGTCCGAGAAGCCTCACACCTATTAGAAGTAATACTCATAATTGATCATGATCGGCAAAAAGGGGAACTGAGAAATCGAGCTATACTCCGGCGGGTTCTTGTCGGTATCGTAGTAGGAATAGAACATGTTTTCGTGGTCCGTCAGATTGATAATGGTCCAGCTGAAGTTCCACTTGTTTTCACGTCCAATATCGATGGCCTTTACGTCAATACGGAAGTAGGGCGTCTGGCGGCCTGCATTGCGGGAACCAGGGATAACCTGGATATTATCGGTATACTTCTGATCTTCCATTTTCTGCTGGTAGAAATAGCCTAGATATTCACTGATAGGCATGCCTGCAGAATACTTCATGACCACAGAAGACCTAAAGTAACGTCCCTTAACCTTGTGAGGCTTTAATCCATCTTCACCCCTCCAGTTAATACCCGCATCCAGCTTTAAGGCATAGGGCTGGTGCCAACTGGGGAAATAGGGTTTAGTACCGTCATTGCTTTTAAGAACGCTGAGACTCTGGCTCCAGTTAATGCCACCGAAGATTGCACCCTTTTCACGACGGAGTGAAAGTTCGTAGCCCATGGAATAACCTTCGGCCGTTCCGAAATTATCCGCCATCAAAAAGTCCGCAGAAGCGGTTTCATCTGTTGAATCCTGAACCATCATGAAGGTGTTCAAGTTGTTCTGCGTCTTGAAATAGGCGCCTGCAATAAAATCAAGTTCATCTGCAATCTGGGCCTGTTTGTATTCCACCGCAAAGAGGTTGGATCGAGCGGGCTTCAAGTGCTTACCCTTGCTGGTAGTTACCGACGGATAGTAGAATTCGTTAAGAGCTTCGCCGTCACCGAACATAATGGAGTTCATATACTGCAGGTAGTGTCCAGCATAAAATTCCAAAGTCTTCCGATCATCGATGTTCCACACCAGAGACAGGCGAGGTTCAATTCCAAAATCCTTGGACAGGTCCTGATAATTCAGACGCAACCCATAAGTAAACAGCCAGTCCTCATTCAGGCGCCAGGCATCCTGCCCATAAAGAACATGGTGCAAAGGCTTCTGGACATCTTCCACCCTCATACTGGAAATGTATTCATAGAACTTATCCCAGTCATATTCCAGTTCATAGCCAAAGGTTAGAACATGATTATCGATTCCGCGGAAATTGAGCCACTGCTTTGCCGCAAAGGTATAAAGGTCCTGACCGATATTAATCAAGTCCGTCAATTTCATTGTCTGGTAAAAACGGCTGTACGCCAAAGTGGCATTATAATCCCAATCGCCAAAGCGGTGGTAGAAATTAATGGGAACAGCCACATTACCCCAGTCCACATAAAGGGGATCAAATTCAAGAACGTCCTTGCCGGTGTAGAAGCTGAACTTCAATCGGGTATCCTGATCGAAATCATACATGAACGTTCCCTGCAAATCGGTAAACTCGTAATCGATGGCCAAATCCAGAACACCCAGGGCGCGGCACAAATCCAGCATATAGCCGATGTAAGTGGTACGGCCAGCGATCACCCAACGGGCATCACCCACATGGCCTTCGGTATGGAGCTGGGCGGCAAAAGTGCTAATCTTAACGCTGCTACGGCTGAACCATTCCTCCGTAGTATCGCTACCTCCGGCGCGACCATCCATTTTCAAAACGGAACTCAGACGGTTGCCGTACTGGGCAGGGAATCCACTCTTGTAGAACTGCACACCGTCAATGGTTTCCACCAGGAAGGTACTGAACAATCCGAAGAAATGGGTTGGAGAATACACCACCGCGTTATCATACAGGAACAGGTTCTGGTCGGCGGCCCCACCGCGCACATAAATTTTCGTACTGAAGTCAGAACTGGCAACCACACCGGGCAACTGCTGGATACTGCGGATCACATCCGCTTCGCCTAGGCCGGGCATGCGCTTGATACTCTTGGCGCTAACAACGGACTCACCAGGTTTGCGCTTGGGGCGACGACGTAACTGCACCACCACCTTCTTCATTTCGGTCACCTTGCCGTTGCTTCCTGCAGCCAAAAGGGCATCCACATCTACATCTTTTTCCTGAGGATCGTTCTGTAGCGAGTCGTTTCGCGGTTCCACGGAATCTGCTGCAGCCACAGCAGTCTTGGAATCGTCACCATCAGCCGTACCAGTAGTTCCCTCATTAGCCTCGGCAACAGATTCCGTCAACCCGGCATCGCCAATGACTGAGCTAAAAACACTATCCTGGCCATGGTAGACCAACTCATAGCATTTTTCCTTTTCGGCGCCACTGGTGTCGGAATTGGTAACGCAAACATTCCACAGGGTATCTTCGGGAAGCATCACCTGGAAATTTTCACCCACGACCGTTTGCAGGGCTTCGCCAGTTTCAAGAATTTCCACATTCAGTTTTTCACCGGGAGCAAAGGAAGAATCCTGAACCATGCCGTAAAACAGAATCCCTTTCTGTGCAGCAAGAGACGCCCCCTCACCAGCGGCTTCCTGCGCCACTGCCAAGACAGGCAACAAAAACATTGCAAGGTATAAAAGAAGTTTTTTCAAATCGTCTCTCGCGCTTGTCTACCAATTTAGAAATTAGCAATTACTATTCTAAACCGTTAAACACCAGAAAGAACGATAAGTGTCACCTAATAATTAGGCAATTTCATCCATGGTCTGACGGATAGGATCCTTCATCCCCAAAAATACGTCAACAAGGATAGGCTCAAAATCCGTTCCGCGGCCCTTTTCAATAATGGAAAAACATTCATCAAGAGGGATTGCATCGCGGTAACAGCGTTTCTGCGAAACTGCATCGAATACGTCGGCAACAGCCATAATGCGAGCAGCCAGGGGAATATCCTGTCCCTTTCGGCCTTCCGGGTAACCGCGACCATTCCATTTTTCGTGATGGAACTGAGCCACGTCATAAACGATCTGCCTATACCCGGCATTACCAATATGGGAGAAGGTCTGACGAATAATTCGGCCACCCTGTTCCGCATGGGTTTTCATAATGGCATATTCCTCGTCGGTCAGCTTTCCCGGCTTCTGCAAAATATGATCGGGAATGGCAATTTTTCCAATATCGTGCATAGGAGCCGCATTCACCAAGTCGTGAATAAAGTCGTGGTTAATAATATCCTTGTACACACCACGACGGTGCAGTTCCTTCACCAGCAATTCCACATAACGGCTAGTGCGCTTGACATGACCACCCGTATTTTCGTCACGGTTTTCAACCAGGTTAGCAAAACCCATCACCATGTCCGTATTCAGTTCCTTGATTCTCGCCGTATCTGCAATCTGTCGATCCACCAGCTTTGTGGTACGGGCAGAAATAAAATAGATCAAGCTACCGATACTAAAAATGCAGAGGGTTCTAGGCAAAATGCTGAACAGCACCAGACGTTTAAAGACCAGGAAGTTCTGGTCGGGAACGCAACCCATATAGAAACCGGCAAATTGCCCCACAATGGAAACGCCCACCGTCAGGAACCAAATATGCAAAGTCAGCTTCCTAGAAAAGTAAAGGCAGGCCAGGGCGATAGGAAACGCATACACCACCACCGCATGGAACGAAAGGGTGGTTTCGATAACCAGTAAGAACAGGCTGGACAGAATCACATACAGATACTTTAAATTCGGGTTGGCATTATCCACAAAACGGTTAATGACCGTAGGAGCCAAAAGCAGCAGGGCACTCAAACCAAAGGCAGAAAGCATCACCTTCTGGTCGATAATGAATACCCTGCAAAGGTTCAGGATCAACACCAGAGAGAAAATGCAAAGAGTCATCCGAAGCACTCTAGCCACAATTCTATTAGCTTCGGCCTCGTTCTGACGTACTATAAAATCACTATGCTTAGCCATACCATACCTAAACTAAAACTAAATGATAGGCAGAATTTACATTTCTTCGCGTATGTTTTTTGTAAGAAAATAAAAAAGTCTCTCGAAAAGAGGGACTTTTTTGCATTTTTCGCGTTTTTTGAGGATTTTTGAAGATTTTGAGGATTTAGAATCGCCCAAATGTTATACCGGCATACATTCCAGGCCAGAATTTCGCCTTATGACCGTGATAATTCCAGTCGTCATGCCACTTTCCCTTGGGTTCCACGAGGATTCTTTCGCCATAACCCTCCGTGGCCAGATTCAAAGTTGCGCCGGCGGAAAGTCCGATTCCCTGAATCAGCCTGGCGGTACCGCCAAGACGGATACGATGGTGGAAATTTCCCTTATAGTCCTCTTCCTCACGGTCTTCGCCGTACTTATCCGTAACGTGGAGGAACATGTACTCCAGTTCAAGATGAGTACCGTACTGGCCGAACTGGGTTCCAAGACCGATGCCGTTCTCATAGACATCCTCGAATTCATCAAAACCTTTCTGAAGAGCTCGGGAGAATTCAAGTGCCGTAAACAGGTAGGCCGTACCAAAATGAACGGACATGGCGGGGGCATTCATCTCGTTGATGGATCCGGTAAAACTCCATACACCATTTCCAACGATATTGATAAGACCGATAGGAGTCTTTTCGGCGTGACCCACCACGTTGATGACACCCCACTGGCGGCCCGTCGCCTTACCGGCTACATTGATAACAGCAATCTGAGTATCGTCAACCTTCTTTGCCACGTTGATGGCGCCAACCTGAACATGGGCATCCCTAGCGACATTTATCGCACTCACCTGAACGTTAGTCGTTCCTACAATGTTGATGGCACCCACCTGGGTTGCACTTACGGTATCCCTGGCGATATTAATTGAGCTAACCTGAACTCGTGCGCTCCTTGCTACGTTAACGGCACCTACCTGAACCGCATTGGGACTTGTATTCGTTATGACATTCACAGGACCGATTTGCGGACCATCCATATGTCCCGCATAATTAAAGCCACCGGAAAGTTGCAACCCCTGGAAATTTTTCTTGCCGATATTGAATATCGGGGAAACCTGCATACCGTGCATATCATTTTTAGCCAGGTTTCCAATCAGGCTTGCCTGAGCGCCAATCATAATATCATCCGACATCGACAGGAACACACCCATCATCAGGCCCTTACGAGGTTCGTGGGCTTTATCCGCCGCATTAAACGTTGTTCTAAATCTGCTATTATGATCCAGGGAATCAAAGCGGGCTTCCATATTCTCATCAACAACAGAAGACTTGATTTCGCCACGAGCCACCGTCTTTTCGGCGGATACAGCCTTAAAGTCTCGAACGGTCACTTTCTGCTGTTTTCCATTGGTAAGTTCAACATTCGTTTCATTCAGGTCAGCATTCCCTTCTAGACGAACCGTGTACTTTCCTGCAGGAAGACCAAGGCTCATCGATCTACCGGACTTCTTATAAAGTTCAGCTACCAGTTCGTTCGAGGCGTCACGAATAAAAACTCGACCTTCTATACCTTCATCCAAAATCATACCGGCACTAGTACTGCGCAGGTCCGTCATCACCACATCACCCGTACCCGTCAGATTCATGTCTCGACTGGGGTGCTGAGCTCCACCCATGGTGGTCTCCGTCTTCTGCAAAGTTTCGTTAAAGGCAAACTGGTAAGCCTCGGACAATGTCACCTTGCCATCGCCGCTCAAGTCTCCCGCACCGCGTAGACCGCTCACCAGGGAATGGGTAAAAAAGGAACCCCTCAACTTATCGCTTTCCTGGCTAGCTTCATCCTGGGTACTGCTGGTAATAAAGGCATAGCCCTTCATGTCGCTACTCTGGTCTACCATGAAGGCAGGAACAGCCACACCTCCCTTGGCTCGGGTAATGGCACCGGAACCACAGGCATCGATGACAGCAATCTTCACATCGGCATTCAGGGCATCTACACGTTTGCGGAATTCCTGCCAACTGTAAGTTTCTTCACCTAGATGCAGTCCCTTTTCGTCGGCATGGCCACTGTAATAGACAAGCACTTCCTCACGGCCGCTTTTCCCCTTGCCCTTCGCCAGGATTTTGTCAACATTGTCAAAGTGGGCATTCAAAAAAGCCACACTAGGTTCCTGGATCAGGTAGACATTCTTCTGACTGACTCCACCCATATCCTTAAGCACCGCCGCGAAAGATTTGGCATCGGATTCCGCATAGCGAAGAACAGGTCGTCCCTTACCGCCATTGTTGGCGCTAATGGCAATCACATAGCGATCGATGGTCGTCGAAGGCAACCCCGGAGCAGCTGCGGCAGCAGCATGAATGCGACCCACCATAAGGAACAACATGGCAAAGGAAAGCAGGCAAAGACCAATCATACTTTTCCATGGTCCCGCACCAACCACGCTATCAAAAACTTTAATCAACACCTTTTTCATTTTCAACCCCCGCTACTTTTCCAATTTGCTTACCGTAAATTCAACAACCTTAATGCCTTCCTGCTTCAAGGATGCATCAATATCATTTCCATCAATGGCAAACGTATTCCTGGACGTCATCAAAAAGAACTTTTCAAAATGAGGAGCGTCATCTAGTTTATACGCAAAAGGCAAAGTCACCATTTTACCCGGTTCCAGAGCGATGGATCCGGATCCATTACCCAAGTGCACCGTCAAGACGCCGTTACCGTCCATGCTAAAGAGAATGCCGTAACACTTCTCAGGGACCGAGTAGCGGAGTTGCAATTCATCGCCTTCGCTAGCGGCACCCAGATTTTCCATCTGGACAGCGGTTTCACCATTTTTCTTCCAGACTTCCATCCGAGCTTCCAGCCCCTTGATGCGGGTTCCATCATCAACCGAAACCATAGCGACTTCAGAAGTTGAACCGTCAACACCCTTCACGCCAAGATTCCTTTCGCCACCCGATACAAAAACTGCAGCAAAAATGCCCAGGGCGATAACCATGACGGCGGCAACCTTCAAAAACAGACTGGGAGCCACCATGCGAGAATCACCGGACATTCCCCTATCGATTTCATCAAGTCGGGGTGACAAATTGCTAAAGGGATTGTCCGCCAAAATTTTGGCATTTTCGTCACGCATTGCCTGCAGACGAGCACGGAAAATTTCATCAGTCGCTTCACGACGACGCAGTTCCTGCATTTCATCAGAAGGCAGGTCCCCTGTCAAATACTGTTCCAATTTCAAATCGGATACATTCATTTTCGTTTTCATTATTTGACCTCCAAATTCTTAACCTTGGATTGCAGTGTGCGTAAACGTTTACGAACTCCGCTTACAGAAAGTCCAACAGCTTCGGCCGTCTCTTCCAGAGTCATTCCATCCACAAAGTGAAGTACGGCCATGGTACGGGTAGACTCGGGCTCCTTCGAGAAAATCTTTTTCAGGACACTGCCGGCTTCGTAGGCATCCACCTCATCGTCTAAAGACGCCAACTGCAGAAGCAAGTCTTCACTGCAGGTATTTACGCCACGGCGGGCCTTATCACGGATCCGATTCAGGCATAACCTGGTTGCCGTATTCCACAGCAGACTAGATGGAGAGGACAAATCCAGCGAGTCACGACGTTCGTAAATCCGCAAAAATACGTTCTGCATCATGTCACTAGCCTCCGCATCATCTTTCAACAAGGCGACGCATCGGCGAAACACCATTGGCCCATAGCTTTCATAAAGCCTGGAAAAAGCCATCTTGCTTGCGATTTCTTGCCTATTCATACCCGTGTAACACTACTGGAGATCAAAAATGTCACCCAAATTTAGAAGTTTTGCCCCTCTATACACGAAAACAATGTGATAATCCTCATTTTGTTATTTTTTTCTCACAAAACTTATTTTTTTTGGTTAGATTTATTGAGAGCGAAGGGAGCCAAGCCCCCCTGACCAGCCCGTATCTAAATTTTTTACATGAGTACGAAATGGTAAAAAATGAAATTTTGATTGTCGATGACTCCAAAATCAACCGCGAGATGTTGCGGCTGATTCTTGAAGACGAGTACGACATCGTAGAGGCAAGCAACGGCCAAGAAGCCATTGATATAATCGAAAAGGGCGACCACGTATTTCGCTTGGTACTTCTGGATTTGGTCATGCCCGTCCTAAACGGATACGAAACCTTACAGGAATTCAACAAGAGGGGGTGGCAACACAAGCTCCCCGTCATCATCATTTCCGGCGACTCCACCGACGAAGCCCTGTCTAGAGCATACGATCTAGGCGCCGCAGACTTTTTTGCCAAGCCTTACAACCCGCAGATCGTTCTGCGCCGTGTAATGAACGTAATCGCCAGCCGCGAATACTCCTATAGAGATTTACTTACCGGAGCCTATAACCGATCTGGCTTCCTCCAGATGGCCAACAATTTCTTGCAAAAGTGCGAAGACCGTACCAAGTACGCCGTCATGTTCTTTGACGTTAAGAATTTCAAGGCCATTAACTCTGTCCTCGGAACAGAAGGCGGAGACGCAGTCTTAAAGCAGACCTACAGAGGAATGTCGGGCGCCGGCCTGGAACCCATTTTCGTTTCTCGATTCGAGGCAGACCACTTCGTGTGCCTAGTCGAGGCCGACAAGATCAACATTGATGCGATGATGCACGAGAACAACCAGGTTCTGGATTGGACCGGACGCAGCATGCAGTTCCGTTTCCGTACCGGCATCAGCTATATCGACAGCGATGGAGACGTCATCAACTTTGTGGACCGCGCCAAGCTGTCCCTTAGCTACATCGAAGACGAATATCTTAAGCCTTACGCCATCTTCGACGACAAGATGGCCAACAACTATATCAACGCCGCTTCCGTGACTTCAGAATTCGACACCAGTATGGCCAACGAAGAATTCAAGGTCTATTACCAGCCGATCATGGAAGCCGCTACCGGAAAGATCGCTTCTGCAGAAGCCCTTATTCGCTGGATTCACCCCGTTCGCGGTTTCGTACGCCCCGACCTGTTCATCCCAGTCCTCGAAAAAGACGGCTTCATCTCTAAGCTGGACCTGTTCGTAGACCGCAAGGTAAACCAGGTTATGCGAGGCTGGCATGATCAGGGACTTCCGACCGTGCCCGTTTCCGTGAACCTTTCCTGGATGGACTTCTATGACCAGGACATGATCCAGAATATTCTTGACCATGTGGCACAGCGCGTCACAGCACCTGGTTCCGTACGTTACGAAATTACCGAATCCTCTTTCGCCGCCCTCAAGGAAAATCGCGGAGACGTTTTGAGCGCCCTGCGTGAACAGGGGGCATGGCTCCTGATGGATGACTTCGGCAGCGGTTATTCCTCCCTGGGCATGTTGATGCACTACAAGTTCGATATCCTGAAAATCGACATGAGCTTCGTGCGCCAGCTGGAAAACAATCCCGATGTCAAGCACATCGTCAAGATGATTATCGACATGTGCCATCTTCTTGGAATGAAAGTTGTGGCCGAAGGCGCCGAAACAGAAACCCAGGTCAACATACTCCGCGAGGATAACTGCGACTACATCCAGGGTTACTATTTCAGCAAGCCCCTCCCCGAAGAAGACTTTAAGCAGTTCCTTGCCAAGTGCAAGGCCGAAGGAAAGATATAATGACACTCCAGGAATTGTACGCAAAGATCAACGGCAACTACGCCGAAGCCCAGAACCGACTGATGAAGGAATCCTTCATCGAAAAGTTCGCCTTGATGTATCTGAAAGACGACAGCTTTGTTTCCTTGCAGAACGCCATCAGCGCAGGGTCTATTCCCGACTGCTTCCGTGCCGCACACACTCTGAAAGGTGTTGCAGCCAATCTGGCCTTTACAGAATTGCAGCAGGCAGCCTCTGAACTGACAGAGCAGCTCCGTCCCCAGACGGCTCCCGCCGACGCCGCCATGGTAGAAGTCCTCAAGGTGGCCCACGAAAAGGTTGTAGCCGCATTGAACGAATACAACGCCAGCAAGTAGGCTTTGCAAACGAGCAAGGCGAAAGAACAGTTTAAAAAAACGGGATCCTGATTTTTATCAGGACCCCTTTTTTAATCTTTAATGGGATTAAAGTTCTTCATTTCTGTTAGACCGTTCCATACCTTCGTCAAGCAGAAGGTTCAGGTTCTTGAGATCCTTTTCCATCTGCTCGTAGTAGGCCTTGGCACGGCGAAGCTGCTTTCGCAACTCAAAGATTTCAGACGTCAGTTCCACAGACAGCAAGGCTAGACGCTTGCGGTTATCCATCTGGAACTTTGCCGAACGTTCAAAGCGCTGATCGATAAAATCACCGATCTCCTTAAGTTCCGCATCAGGCAAATCCGTACGGATCTGAATATGTTCCTGAGCAACGGAAACGCTAACTGATCTAAGAGGTGCGATTTCTGCCATTTTACTTCATCCCCACGCCGAATGGATCTTCATCCATCAGCCAGTTTAGTCGAAAAAACTTGTCTGCGAGCCCTCCCCGCTCGCACGACTCTTGGATTCTTCCTTTTCTTCTGCGCCATGAACTTCGATGGTGGGCAGATCCTCTTGAGCAGGAGCCTGTTCCACCTCGTCGGCAACTTCTTCAACAGCTTCTTCAACAGCTTCGACAGATTCTTCCGCTTCCTGAACGTCGTCAGTTTCTACAGAAGGTTCCTCGATGCTCAAGTCGGTGCCCAGTTCGTTTTCGATGGTGGCCACCAGCTGATTGAACTTTTCCTGGGCGTCAGCGATTTCGTCGGACTGAGCCTGGAGCTGATCCATGAGTTTAGCAATGATGGCGTCCTTTTCTTCCACCTTTGCATTCAGGGCGTTCAGCAATTCAATCTTTTCGTTGATAATGCCATTCAGAGCCGCAATGTCGCGATCCTTTTCGGCAGCAAGATTCTTGAGGTTGGCAATGCTCACCAGCTTTTCGTTCAGAGCCTGTTCCTGTGCATTCACCTGATTGACGCGGGCGTCCAGGGCTGCCTTGGCGTCTGTAAGACTTGCACCCACAGCGGTCAGCTTGGCATTGGTATCGCTAAGGTTAGACTTCAGGGACGCAATGTTGGCGTTTGCGGTATCCAGCAAAATGCTCTTGTCCTGCAGCTGCGCCTTGGCATTTTCCAGTTCCTTACGAACCTTGGCGTTTTCCTGTTTGAGGGTGCGCACAGTCCCCAGGACACCTTCGACCTTCTGGGAAAGCGCATTCATATTTTCAAAATTCATCTTCGCTCCATAAGTTGAAATTCTTTGAAACTTTTCCTATCATAAGATAACTAAATTTTCATTGGAACTTCTAGAAATTACCGCTGATTTTTATAAAAAATGTACTTGAAAATTTCGGGGAAAAACCTTCATGATTTCGGTTAGTGAACACATCCAGCGCAGACTGAACGAACTGCCCGATCGACCGGGTGTGTACATCATGAAGAATGCCTCCGGTAAGATCATCTACATCGGAAAGGCCAAGGTTTTAAAGAACCGCGTGCGAAGCTACTTCGACGGTAGCGACCATCAGGGCCACCGTGCCGCCACCCTGATGCTCCCCTACATTCGCGACATCGAATGGATCATTACCGAGACCGAAGAAGAAGCACTGATCCTAGAAGCAAATCTTGTTCGTAAACACACGCCCAAGTACAACGTCTTGCTGAAAGATGACAAGCATTTCCCATACTTGGCATTCAGTGTGCGCGAGCCATTCCCCAGGCTGTTCCTGACCCGATCCGTCAGGAAGGACTCCAATCAGTATTACGGACCCTATATGAGTTCCCGCTATGTGGACAAGCTGAAGGATATTTGCGCCAGGCTGTTCAAGATCCGCGAATGCAATATGGAACTGCCGGCACGAACCCCTCAACGCCCCTGCCTGAATTACCATATCGGAAGGTGCAAGGCCCCCTGCGCAGGACTCGTCAGCCGCGAAGATTACTACAAGGACGTCATGCAGGCAAGACTCCTGCTAGAAGGCAAGCGGGATGACCTGCAGGAAATCTGGACTCGTGAGATGAACGAGGCTGCCGCCAACCTGGACTTTGAAATGGCGGCCAAAAAAAGGGACGCCATTCAAGCCCTTCAGTCCACAGGTATCCACGCCAAGACCGACACTTCCGACCCGAACCTTTCCCTGGATATTCTGACACTGCGCCGCAACGGAAGCCTAGCCGCCGCAGTCATCCTGGAGTACCGTGCAGGCGTTCTTACAGGCAGACGCCACTATCGGCTGAAATGCGAACTTGAAGATGACGAATCCGAAATTTTCCGTCAGATGATTCTCACCTGGTACGCCGAAGCGGAATTCATTCCCGGAGAAATCGCCACAGACATCGCCCTCCCCGAAGATGCGGCTCTTTTGCAAGACGCCCTGACGCAGCAAGCAAAACACAAGGTCTATTTCAACAACCCACAGCGAGGTGAAAAACTGGGCTTCCTGAAATTGGCAGGTGCCAACGCCGACATGATCCTCGTAGAAATGCGGGCCGAAGTACAGAAGTACAGTGAAATCGACCAGAGCGTCTTCGAACTGCAAAAAGTTCTAGGTCTCAAGAAGACTCCTTTCAGAATCGAGTGCGTAGACATTTCTCACTTGAGCGGCACCAACACGGTGGCAAGTCTCGTGGCCTTCAAGAACGGGAAACCAGACAAGTCCAACTACCGCAAGTTCATCATCAAGACCGTAGAGGGTGTAGACGATTTCGCCAGCATGCGTGAAGTCATGACCCGACGTATCCGCCGTCTCGAAGATGAAGGCATACCCATGCCCGACCTGTGGGTATGCGATGGCGGTAAAGGTCAGGTGGACGCCACCATGCAAATTCTGAAGGAGCTGGGACACGATCAGGATTTACCGCTAATCGGTCTCGCCAAACGTCTCGAAGAAATCGTATTCCCCGATGACCGAAAGAGCATCGTGCTGCACAGAACTAGCCCCGCCCTAAAACTCCTGCAGAACGCCCGTGACGAAGCCCACCGTTTCGCCATCACCTACCAGCGCAGCAAACGCAAGAGGGATCTGGAAGTGGAATGGCTAAAGCAGCCTGGCGTCGGCCATGAAACCCGCATCAAGATTCTAAGCAAATACAAGAGTGCAGAAGCCTTTATGGCCGCTCCGCTCGAAGATATAGAAATCCTGTTGGGAAAAGTCCGCGGAAACAAACTCCGCGAACAGATTGCCCAATATTGCGCCGACTTTATTACACCTGACTTTGATAAGGATCCAGAACAGGATCAATCTTAAGGGGACTACTCCAGAGTCTTGAGAAGAGAGTCCAGTCGCGCCGTCAGCTGCTTGGATCCATAGATATTCAGGTGGTCATAATCATACGCCATGGAAGACGGGTAATCATGATCCCCCATCTTATTTTCATCAAACAGGACAAAATACTTTTCAAGTTCATCCAGTTCTTTTAAACGTTTGATGAAATTTTTTGCCGTGCTGCGAAGCATACCATGACGACCATACTGGTCTGTTTTCTTATAGTAGGGGCTGATGGGGAAAACAACACCTATTACATACACTCCATTTTTTTTTGCCATTTTCAAAATATTCAAAAGTTCCTGGTAGTTTCCTTCTGGATTCGGGCTATCCTTATCCCACCCTTGTTCCAGAATTTCAGCAGTACCATCTTCGCCATACCAGCCATTCTGAACATCAGTTGCCGCCTGCCCTCTGTAATAATCAAAGGTCGTCATAATATCTTCATTTTCCACCATGCTTTTCTGGGAAACATCCACAAAACCCTTGAGCAAACCATCCTTCCAGAAGTCATGATTGATATCGTACTTGTACCCCAGAGCTGAGCCCTGGTTTTCTAGAATAGCAACCCCATCTCTATCCCTCCACAAATCAAAATCAATACCTACAACAAGGAACTTAATATTACGGCAATGGTTCAGCACATAATTTTCAATTAGATAACGACTGCAATACATATCGCAAGGAATGACAGCCATATTCAAGGCATTTCTCAAAAGACTGGAAGAGAATCCCGCATTCATGTGGGAATTGCCCAAGCCCACAATTTCAAGGGAGTCCTTGTAATTCCAGAACAGCCTTAACTTGTACGAAAGATAGTGGGTAGCCTGATCTTCGCTATAATAAGCGGCCGCACTATCCAAGCTGAGTTTCTGATCCAGTTCTGCATCCAGTTTTTCAGTCCATAGGGAAGGGTGCCATAATTCTACACCTTCAACCAGTTCAGTCACGCTGGAATCTTTTGTATTCACGGCAACAACCTTGGAATGGGCGCCATCCCCGTTAGTCAAAGTTGCAGCGATCAAATTTGACGAGGCCCATTCGGTATGGTCAAATGCATAACCCGAAGGAGCGCCAATAGAATTCACCAGTTCACCGGTACTATCCGCAATCAGGATCCGTTCGTGAACGCCATATTTTTCGCCCACAAAATTCTTGTCGGTCTTGTCCCCAAAATCAAGGAACAGGGTCTGCCCATTTCCGGATTTCGACAAAGATACATTGCAGGCCTGTTTCGAATCAAACCAGACGGTATCAACATCTTTCTTGTGAGCTCGCAAAAGTTTCGATCCAGAAACGGCAAAATTTCCCTGGACGCCACCATGATAGGATCCGTCAAACAGTTTTTTAGGCTTGCCAAATTTTCCACCAGAAAAAGGAACACGCCATGTTGACTTTTTCATAAAGGTAGATTCATCGCTATTATCGCCGGCATCCGAAACGTACACGATAACGGTATCTCCGCTTTCAAGAACATTCCACCTAGGTATGGCCGCCGATTCAACATCCAGTCTTATCGCAGGCTCGCCGCTTGCATTCAGCTTGCGAACATAGACAGAGGATTTTCCAGAAACACCTTCAAGCCCCGTGCAGAACGCCACCCACTTTCCATCTGGCGAAATTTCCGGATGGTAGGAATCAATGGAATCTTTTATTTCAACAACAGAAAGGAACGCATTCGAGTAATCCACATAGGCCAGGTTCCCGCGGCTGTCATCTCGAAAAACCAACTTGGCCCGATACGCCCCCGAAAGTTTTCGAACTGTCGCAGAACTGGCTAGAGGAGCCACAAAGCTATTCTGAGCCAATCCTGTTTCAGACAACCACACCGCATTGGGAATTGCACCGAACGCAAGACGGAAACCCACATAGGACGCCCGGGTCGTCGAAGTCACGACATACACATCCCCGCGGCTGTAGCGGTTAACAAAGGAGGACTCGTTGCGGAAACTTCCGCCCTTCAGAACACGTTCCCCAAGACTCCCCCCATTGGGAGCCCCCACATAATTTGAGATAGTGGTATCCCTGAACAGGCCCAACCAGTCGTTCACCCATTCGGACACGTTACCCTCCATATCGCAGACCATGGATTTCTTCTTGGAGCATACTTTTTTAGGAGAATCAACGTCATCATCTGCAGTCCAACTGTTACGGACATTCCAATCCATGTTTGCGGCAAAAATCCATTCCGCTTCGGTAGGCAATCGGTAGGCATTCACTTCCGGATGAAAAATCAAACCTTCTATACCATTGCAATGACCTTCGCCGTCATAGGAGGCCTTGACATAGGTGTATGCCGTATCCAGCTTTTCGTTCTTGCTCTTGGCATTGGCATAAAGAACCGCATCATAATAATTGACATTGGAAACAGGCAGACTATCCTTTTGGCAATTTACCGACTTGTCAAAGGATTTGTATTCGCCGCAAGTGACCTCATGATCTTGGATGGAGTAATCATAATCAAAGGAGACCGTCATTTTCGGACGTTCATTAGCCTTGGCCGTACCGACATCAGTTCCAAGAACAGTTGATTTCCCTGAAGAAAGAACCCTTACAAAACCAGGGCGTTCAGAATCCTCTTCCCCCAACGGGCTAGAACTTCCACCGTCATCGCACCCCAACAGAAGCGAAACAGAGAAAAGCACCTGAAAAACAGGGAAAAACGCAAATTTTGAAAACCTAAATTCTGCCATATCCACAAAAATAGGTTTTTCAGCCACTCCAGATAATCATATTCTACAATGGGTCCTCCAAATAAGAAAAAATTATATCTTAAAATGGCTTGTCCCGTGCATCCTAATTAGGTATATTACGCCTAGGCATCCTCACGGATCAACGCCCGATCTAACAGTATATTAAAAGCTCGTCGCTCTTACGGTACAGTTTAGGCCCACGGCTCCCTGACTTGGCTTGACCATGCTTCAAAGCTTAAAAAGGTGGGAAAAACGAAATCCTGAGGCACTGCTATCTTTTTTAGAATAGTAGTATCGAGTGTTTCGCCGTGGAACGGATGCCATACTTTTTTTAGACAAGGGAAGGCTTCGTCTTTACTTGACTAGGGAAGGCTTCGCCCTCCCTAAAACCCTCCTGGGCAATCGCGAAAGCGATTGCGATCGCAGGTTAACATCGAGGGCTGATTTAAGGGAAGGCTTTGCCCTCCCTAAAACCCGGGCAATCGCAAAAGCGATTGCGATTTTGGATTGAAGCCGAGGGGTAATTTTGACAGTCCCGCTTTCCTTGGAGCGGGACTTTTTTAGGGTGCAGTTTTTTCTATGTTTTGGGGTATGATTAAGTCTATTTTTGCCGGCCTGATGATTAGCGTGGGATGCGTCAGCTTCCTTTCTGTCGACAACAAGATTGCAGGAACATTCCTGTTCTCCCTGGGTCTTTACACCATCATCCTGCTAAAGTTCGACTTGTTCACCGGCAAGGTGGGTTACCTTTCTACAAATCGCAACCTGGCTTACCTAAAGTATCTGGGCAAGGTCTGGCTGGGCAACCTGATCGGCACTACCGTCGGGGCAGCCACCGTTGCGGCCACACGCCTTACCATCAGCACAAGCGCTCTGGTTGCGGTCAAGCACAACGACAATTTGCTGAGCCTTCTGATCTTGGGAGTCTTCTGCGGTATGCTCATGTTCATCGCCGTCGAAGGCTACAAGCGCTGCAGCAACCCGCTGATTGTCGTATTGCCTGTCATGGGATTTATCCTTTGCGGTTTTGAACACTGTATTGCCGACATGTTCTACTTTGCCTTCGCGATTATCAAGGGCATTGCAGGCGGTATCGCGGGCGGGAACGTTGCGACCTTCGGCGGTGTTAGTGAAATTGGCAGCACCGTGCTTCGTCTCGCCGTTATCACCATAGGTAACCTGATCGGCGGATGCCTGGTGTGCTACGCCAGCGTGAACATCAACAAAGAAGCTTAGTAAACAACCTAAATTTTATACAGGAAAGGCCCGCATTTTCGCGAGCCTTTTTTTTAAAGATTGCATTTTTACACTGCAATTTTTATAAAAATTATCTGGAATTTTTCCTGTCCAGTTTTGCAAAGATTCCTGCAAGAACCGTACCGCTAATGGAATGGTAGGCACAGCTGATAGCGCAGGGAACCACACATAGGGCGGCTTCAGGATGGGCCGCAATATTTTCGGGATTGGCAAAAAATCCTGCAGCGAGGACGGTAGCCATTCCCGCATTTTGCACGCCAACTTCAATAGAGATGGTACGCTTCTTGGCGGTGCTGAACTTAAGGACGCGTCCCACGCTATAGCCCAGCACATAGCCCAAAGCATTATGGCAGAACACCACCGCCAGTACCAAAAATAACAGGCTTATACCATTGGACAGCAAATGGGGGCGAACCGTCACGATGACGCCACCCACAATAAGCGCAAGTCCAATGACACTGACACTTGGCATGTTGGCCTGCAGTTCCTTGAATCCGTCGCGATGTCCCAAAAAGTGATTGCAGAGAAAACCGATCATCACGGGGCCGATGGTCACATAGAGAATGTTCAGGAACATGCCCACTGCATTCACGTTGATGCTGGTGTCTGCAAGCCACAAGACCAGCAGCGGCGTCATGACGGGAGCGAGCAAGGTGCTGACGGTCGTCATTCCCACGGAGAAAGCCACATCGCCTTTTGCCAGGTAGCTCATCACATTGCTGGAGACGCCACCGGGGCAGCAGCCCACCAGAATGATACCTACAGCGAGATACGGATCCAGTCCGAAAACTTTCGTAAGGCACAGGGCAACCAGCGGCATGATGGTGTACTGAGCCAAGGCGCCAGCGCAAATGTCCAGCGGGCGCTTCGCCAAGTTCTTGAAATCTTCAATGCGAAGGGTCAAGCCCATGGACAGCATGATGATTCCGAGAATCACGGAAGAAACGTTTCCGCGCACCCAGGCGAAAGTGACAGGAGCAAAGAAGGCAACCACCGCGCAGGCGATTACAAAAAGAGACGTATAGGTGGAAAGAAAACGGGTCACCGCCCTGATTACTTTAAGCATGGCCCAAATATAAAATGGTTCCGTCTTACTTGCAAGCCACGAATTTCTGGAACCGGATTAGCATTTTCAACATTCGTTCATCCAGGCGGTTGACGGTCTCCTGCTGGATTTCTACAGGAATGCCGTAGACAGCTTCGGCCATGGCGCAGGCGATACAGCAGAGGGTATCGCTGTCGCCGCCCAACGAAACAGCCAGGCGGGCTACTTCCTCGAAGGAGTTCCCTTCACGGAAGGCGCAGAAGGCCTGAGGCACCGTATTCTGGCAGGATTCATCCATATGGTAGGTGGGGCGGATCTTGTCGCAGGTCATCTTGCTGATGGGGTATCCGTAGGTACGTTCCACATAGTCGAGGATTTCTTCCTTGGACTTACCTGCACGCCCCAAGAAGATGGCGGCGGCAACGGCCTTTGCGCCCTTGATACCCTCGGGATGATTGTGGGTGACGCGGGCAGAAACCTCGGCAAATTTTTCCACCTCTTCCAAAGTATCGTAAGCCCAGCCCACCGCAGAAACTCGCATGGCGGAACCGTTTCCCCAGCTGTTGTAGGGCTTTGGATTCCTGTCTACCAGCCAGTAACGGAAATTTCCACCGTAGCCTGCATAGGGGAATGCCTGCCCCCACTTTTGCATGGAAGCGACCATAGCCTTTTCGGTCTTTTCAAGGTCGGGTTGACCGCCCACGAATCCAGCCATTACCGCTTCCGCCACAGCCACCGTCATGACGCTATCATCGGTCCATTCTGACGCACGATTGAACAGCGGGAATTCCGTGGTCTTGATGTTGTTGCAGTCAAATTCGTAGGGCGCCCCGATGGTATCGCCAGCGATAGCCCCCAGAAGGCAGGTGTCCTTTTTTAAACTTAACTTCGGCGCTTTATTTTCCATTTCGCCCCAGCAAATGTTACTCGCAGCCTTGCGGAAAACTTCCTTCATTTTCTTTTCATGTTCTGTCATAAAGACTCCTTTTTCCTTCCTATCGTCACAAAAATTGCATTTGTCAACTGGGACAAAAAAACGTATAACAATAACGCAAATTTTATAAAAGCCACTCTTTTTCTTATCAAAAAAAATAGGCTATTGGAAAAAAGAAAAGGTCGCCCCAGAGGCGACAAAATACATCCACTTTGTTCTAGTCCGATTATTAAGGAACTTCAATCACATTCTTATGGGATTGCCGCATGGCATAAAAATTTTCTAGAAGCTGCAGGACCGTTTCCTTTTCCCGCGGGGAGAAACGGCGATGACTCATGACAAAATGCTGGGCAGAACAGCCCTTCAAAAATTGAATCTGCTGGTAAAGCAACTGCACGTTGTAAAAATCGGGACCGTTATGATTTACCGTAGGGTAAGTGGAATCTCCCAGGAAAGCGATAGCGCCACGGGACTGCTCGCCGCAACAATCGCAATCGGGTACATCGTCGTCTACAGTGAGCATCAGGGAACCTTTGGCGTGACTGCTGGGAATTGGCTCAATGCAAATCTTTAAACCATCTTCAAACTGCAAGGGCGACTCAACAACCTGAGTGCCGCTGCGGGCGCGAATGTTTTCATCGCAATGGCGGAAGGTCTCGCGTCCAACGAAAAGGTTATCAAAATGAACCCGGGGCAGATTGAAGAAATGGTCCCGATGGAAATGGGAAATGACGATATTTTTCTTGAGGGGCGCGGCATCTTGATGCAAGCGCGGCGCAGTTCCCTCAAGAAGTTCTCCCACAGAAACATCGCAAGGCAAATTGTTCACAAAATCTGCGGCCTCATCCGAGGCGCCAACATCAAAAATCCACCAAGCGGTTTCCCCACGGATGGCATAAACATCCGCACTCAACGGCCCCTTTTCGCTAGGGTTCGATGCTGGCAGATGAAGAATTCTTGATTGCAAATCGCGGAACATGATTCTCAAATGTAACTATTTAGAATGCGCAGCAAACTTTTTGGAGATTTTTTGTCACCAAAGACATCTTTTTAGAAATTTAGTGACACAAAACACAGAACACATCCTGCCACGGCTATTTAAACCGGGACTTCAAGAAAGTGCGTGGGTAGCCCAGCACTCCAAACCAGCAACAAATGCTAGATTTGCAACATGCAATTCAGCATGTCGTTCATGAAATAGTGCGCGTTGCGGTAAGCGATATGCCCTCCATCGCGATACCTGCGGACGATGCTGTCGAATTGGGCGTTGAGATCTTCAAGTTTTAGTGGTTGCATAGTTATTATCGGAGTCACTTTTTCAAAGAATATGTCCTATTCTTGTTCGCTCCGTTGGAGACAATTTTGCCTTCTTCTACAAGTTCTGTGATATAGTCCTTGGTACGAGAAATCTTCAAACCAATAACATCTGCAATTTATTCGACAATCATTTTCTTGAAATTTATCGCCGATTTATCGCCGATTTCTGAATTCTGTCGGCGATAAAAGTTCACTCGGAACATGTCTCCGATTTCGGTGAATTCAGGGAGAGCTACGCTGTATTCCTGACACATCGTATTAATTCGCTGGAAACCGGACCCCCATCCTTCGAGAGTCGGCTCGCATAGTTCCGCGGAACCGAGCGCACTGAATTCGCGAAGTATATTCATGCTTGCCCAAAAGAATTGCCAACGCATTCGTTGCCTTGTCATGTGAACGACCCGCAAGTAGGTGCAAATTTTCTAAATCGGCCTTTGTGATTTTTCGTTTGGAACGTTTTGAAAAATCCTTGCATAGAAAATCTATATCGGCATCGGTCACCTTGAGCGAACGATACGGAAGTTCATCGTAAGAGATGTTTTTTCCGCGATTTTCAAGTTCACTAAGGGCCGACAAATCAGCGTTGCGAGTGGTCGCCGAGGAGACATTAGCCATCCTTAGGGCCGTCAATTAACCCCGATTCCAATTCGTTGATTGTCGGAATTAAGCCTTCAACTTTTGCAGGATATAATTTTTCAAGTTCAAAATCCGAAATACCTATTGGTTGGTTGCTCGATTCCAACGCATATTGGGCTAACAAGCGATCTTTACTCTTACAAATAAGCAGACCAATTGTAGGGTTATCCCCTTCACACTTTAAAATGTGATTTGCGGAAACAACATATCCACCTAATTGACCCACATCTTGAAAATCGAATTCACCCATCTTGACTTCGATAACAACATAACATCTAAGAGAAAGGTGATAGAACAGCAAATCAATAAATTTTTCTTTTTTTCCGACCTGTAACCTATACTCCTTGCCCACATAGGCAAAACCAGACCCCAGCTCTATCAAGAAATTTGTGATATTGGAAAGTAAAGCCGACTTTAACTGTTTTTCGTTATACTCCTTTGTTACGCCGGCAAAAGCGAAACTATAAGGGTCCTTTGTAATTTCTTTCGCAAGATCGCTAGTTGGAGATGGCAATGTCTTCGAAAAATTGGTAATCGCCTTGCCCTGTCGCTCATATAGGTTTGAATCGATCCAATTCATAAGCGAAGAACGGCTCCACCCATTTTCAACAATCTGCCCTACAAAGAAAAGCGCTTTGGGCGGATTGTCAGAGAATTTATCAATGAGCAAACGATGGTGGCCCTATGGTACTTTAGGCAATTCTTCCGCAACTTGCGGAAATATTTGCGGATACAATTCTTCCGCAACTTGCGGAAACAATTTCTTGGGATCCGAATAAAGCTGATAAAATCGCTTTGCATATCTCAAATTCCCTTCTGTCAGCCCCTCCGCATCTGGTAATAACTTTCTTAAATCGCGGCTAAGAGTGGCATAAAATTTGGTGCCATACTTATTATCTATCTGCTTTTCGAAGATGTCCTTTCCAACGCTATAATAAAATTTCAACTGCTCCGAATTGATGTGAACAGAAGCCTTGATCAAATAGCTTTTATATCTTGATGACAACTGTTTGACCCATTCAAGATAATCCTTATCGAGAATGGTTAAAGATTGTTTTTGCCCGTTTTCACTTTTTCTACTCATGCAAGACCTCTCGCCCTAAATATACTCACAACCAGATGTCACAAAATGTCAAACCGGCATTTTTCTAAAAAAATTTCATTTTTTTTCGTCTATAATTTTGCCGCTTTTCGTTCAATTTCTCCAAATTTCGTCTAAAGTTCGTCTAAGTTCCGTCTTTAAAATTGCTATTTAGACGAGCGGGGGCAATAGATTGAAGCGATACTTATTTTCCAAGGCTTTTCAGTTCCTTTCTATCCTAATTTACCATATACGCTTTCAATTTACTTTCAAGTTGTTCGCGTTCGTTGCTTCCCTTGGTAGAAAATCTCACATAATCAATGCCATATCGCTCTAATATACAATCTTTCATACGATCGCGTTCTGCCTGAACAGATTCTTGCTTATGGAAATTTGCACCATCAATTTCAATTGCCAAAACAGGCGTTTTTGAAATACGATTTGTAATCAAGAAATCAATATGCGTTGAAGGATGTTTGGCATAACTGAGCAACGCCAGATTATCCACTATTTTTGAAAAATCTCGAATTAGATGATTCATTGGATACTCAAAGAACACATCTAGGCTCGGGCAGGATTTCAAAACATCACGAATCATTCTATACGCAATGTTTTCCGAAGGATATTTCGAGATACTTTCCATATTTCTGAAATTCGTGCAGCACTTTTGACTAAACAAAACATCGAAAATGGAGTAAACCTTACTTTCTACAGACTCACCTGCATTGTATTGAATGTAGCCAATTAGGTCATCAAGAATGCTACCTTTTGGTTGTTCCTGCTTAGAAGTAACCAAGATAAATTTGTTCTTTGCTCTTGAAACAGCTACATTTATTGTCTGCGGATCTCCAGAGAATTCAGTCAGAACATTATCTACCGTCGAAAAGATTATTGAATCCTTTTCACGGCCTTGAAACTTATGAATGGTCGATATATCAATATTCGGAACAACCTTTCTCAATTCACTGCATTGCTTATTATAAGGAGATATTATCCCCACATCGGTCGTTTTGAGTGTTGGCATCACCTCTCGAGCAATTGCCTCAATCTGTTTCTGGTTGACATTATTTTCTCGACCAGTCGGAGCCGTCCAATGAATTACCAGCGGATTTTGTTCTGTATTGCTAGAAAGAACAACCAGCTGATTGTCATAAAATTTCTGATTACAAAACTCAATAATCTTCGGGTGGCAACGATAATGTTCTTTCAACAAAGTTTTAGCTGTTTCGGGAATAAAGCGACCAATAGAATCCAAGAAACTCACATCTGCACAGTTATACATCTGAGGCACTTTATGCTTTTCAAAAATTTCTTGATACTTTTCTTTTTCTTCTCTTGTCGTCACCTTTTCAAGTTGCTTACTATCGCCAACAATCACAGCATTCTTCGCACAAGAAATAGCCAACGCACCCGTAGCAATGTCAACCTGCGAAGATTCATCCATAATCACATAGTCAAAAATTGCATTTGGACTAAGCGCACTCTTTGACGCAAACGTAGTGCTGAATATAATCGGGTAATCTTGAAGGAATTCACTCCATTTACGATACAAATCATCTTTTGTATATATGGTTTGTTCTTTTCTCAGATTAAATTTTCGAAAAACATTCTCGTACAAAATTGATTTTGAAAAGCTCAGCAAATCAGACGCGGCATGCTCATTTGCCTTTACAGATTTTTCCAAGGAATTAACACGATTTCTGTATTCCGCCAATCGAATTACAAAACAGAAATTTTCAAGACTTGCTATAATCGCAGCAACATCACCCTTGAGAAATTTCCAATTAGAAAGCCCCTTAACAAAACGCAGCCAAACACGAGTAAAAAAAGAAAACTTGTTTCTTGACGGGTTATTCTTAAGATTTGATTCTAGTTGGCTTCTAACGGATTCCATATCGAATTGATTCAGATCATTTCGATTTTCAATGGAGTAGTCTGAAATTCCCAATTCATCTAGATAGTCCTTAAAATGCTCATAATTCACTCTCGCACTTTCAAATTCCGTCTTTACGCGAGCTAACTCATTCTGCTCACTAAAAAGCCGTTTTGCGTCGAAAACTTTCTTTAATATGTTCTTTTGCCACGAAGCGAGACTAGGACGATTTTTTTCTATGGGATGTTCCAATTTTCTAGGCTTTTGCGATTCAATAAAAGATGTCTTATTTTCATCTTTACCAAGCATAGCCGAAAGAAAATCCAATTTATATTGAGACAACTTCTCTTGGACGTTCTTTATGGCGCTATTATTGTTGGATACGACTAACGCGGTCTTACCTTGAATCAGCAAGTTGGCAAGGATGTTTAGAATCGTCTGTGTTTTACCAGTTCCTGGAGGCCCTTGAATTAGGCTAATTGTATATTTGAACGCATTTTGAACTGCATTGATTTGGCTGAGGTTGCAACCAAACGGGAAAACAAGACTTCGAGTCTCTGTAGTTTGCAAGTCCTTTTGAGCTCCAGACTTCAAATAAAGAGCCAACGCGGTATCTTCACCTTCGTAGATTCCTTTTATTTTGTCATATTGCTTTTGCAATAAGGAGGCATCCACTTTCTTGTTTTCATTCTCACAAAATTCCTGAACCAACAAGGGATTGTTCGCTGCAACATCTTTTAAATAATTCAAGACGACACTTTGAAAAGAATCCTTCGTTTCATTCAGGATCTTCAGCTCATCACACTTATAGGTTTTAGCCTTATCCTTGAAAACAATATGCCAATATTTTTTGTTCGATTTGGCGTCACAAAACTCATAGATGTTTTCAATATTGTAAAGTTCAATGCCATTTACAGAAATCTTTTGATTTTGGAATTCATGCTGGCAAGGGTTATTTAGACAAACAACATTACCAGCGCTATATTCATAAGCATTACCATTACGAAAAACAACCTTACATTTCCGGCTAGCATCATCAAAAGAAAGAGATTCAACCTCTTCCGTCTTAATTTCTCCTTTGATTAATACGAGAACTTCGCGTGGGTTCATAACTAGATGGAATAATCACCAAATAGAGTTAAAAATGTAAACAGATTCTTCTCGACCTCTTCTTCGGTCTTGAATTGAACCTTGGAATAGAATGTGCCTGTGGGAGCGAAAAGCATGGGAAATCCCTAATACAATTTTAATTTTTTTGCCAAATCTAACCTCATCTTTGATAAAGGCCTTTTGTGTATATCCCCATTTGCATAAAATCTATATAACAAACGAACAATCTGATCTGTTGATAATGACATGCCAACTTTCGAGAATAACTTGCCAAACACCGCAATTATATTTTGTTGATATCCATGTGTTTGAGCATCCTTTAACCAAAGCAGTTCCTCCGCTTCATCATCAAAAGATTTGTATAAATCCTCTATATGAAACACATCATTGTGATTTGTTTTTAAATTTTGATCCTTGCAATTTAGAAGAATATTTCTCACATTTTCTCTTTTATCTATCGCTAAACTAGTTATTACATTTTGATTCAATTCAAATTCAAACGGATCTAAATCATTTTTGACATCTGTGTATAAATTAAAATCACTATCTTGTATACTTTTCCATCGATTGCAAAAAGGACAACTTGGTTGCAAATTATAAAATGAAACGCATAAAAAAGGAAATTGAGATTTAGGAAGATAATGGTCTAATTCATAACGTCCCATAATCTCCAATCTATTTTTACCTCCCGGAGTCTTGCCACGAATGTTCGTGTTAACAATATAACTTGCATTGCAATATACACAAGCATTAATATTAAGATCATTAAAATAAGAAACAAATCCATATGGAGAATCACGCACATAATCATATCTTAAAGCATCAACAATTGCATCATTAAATTGAGTTTTATCATTTTGATCATCCCACGGTGCTTCTTCTAATTCTTTTTGCGTTAAAAATAATGCTTTATGTTTGCCCAAAAAATCATTTTCACAAAAAGATTTTGACTTTTTATAATTATCCCAACTTTTTTTCACCTCTGAAGGTTTCACTAAAAGTAAATCTTCTGGATTTTTTTCATCTTCAAAATTTTTTATAATTTCGTCTATATAATCAATATATTTTTGATACCCGTTATGCGGTGTTGGCGAAATTCTTTTTTTTAAATCATCTAAATTTTTTAAGGGATGCGTCTTCGTTAAATTTTTAAAAATATTATCACGATATTTTTTTGCGATTGTTTCATAATCAGAATAAAGAAGTCGACGCATAATTATTCCTTATGAGCAGCTTTATCGAGCATATATTCTCTTATAACAGGCTCGCCTATTAAATTATTAATACGAGATTTAATCTTTTCTTTATCTATTTTTTCTTTACCAGTGATGCATTCAATTAATTCATCAATCCGCTTTTGTGCAAATGCTCCTATAAAGCCATTCTCCAAGAAGAAGCTCTGATGTAAAACATCACAGATACTTGCAGCAAAAGGATTAACACGAATGTCATTGCTTACATCTGTTCCATTTTTCAAATACAAAATATTTTGTTTGGGGATATCTGATAGGACAAAAGGAGAATGTGTCACTAAAATAATATTTATCATAAATTTCTTGTTATAGCCAAGCCTTTTGATCATGGAAATGAGATTATCAACAAAACAACGTTGATAATCAGGATGAAAACTTATCTCTATTTCCTCGAATATCAAATTAACATTATTGTACTTCGGAAGATCTTCAGATTTTACAGACAGTAAATTTTCCATATGATAAACACAGGTACTTAATGTGCTAAAGAGTTGTCTTTCACCTGAGCTAAGTTTTTCAAAAGGAATGTTGCCTATCTTTTTTTACCTTCTTGTTGTTCTTTATATAAGAAAACAGATGGAATAAAGAATGGTGGAGGAAGATGGCGTTTCAACGCCATTAAAGAAGTACCAGCAGAATCAAACTTCAAACATTTTAAGTAATCTTCGACAGAAAAACCATTTGACTTAGTAAGAAGTTTTTTTATAGCACCATAATTATTTAGAAAATTATACACTTGATGAACCTTAACGGTAATGTGGGACTCATCCTTATGTAAAATTTTACGCACAAGCAATTGCAACAACACTCTCTCTTTTTTCGTTGCGATTTTATCTAATTTCGTTATATCTCCCAAATCGTGATATTTTGAATATAATGAGTATTTTGATGCAATCGACAGTACTTTATACGCCAAATATCCATATGAATCTATTTCTATTTTATCGTATACCATATCATTGTCAAACCCAAACGCATTAGCGATAAGACGAATAAAAGTATTTGGATTTTTCTTTAGAAATGAGCCCAAATCAAAAAAAATATGGCTCTTCATCAACATGTGTGGGTGGCTTCGCCACCCTTTTTTGTTGAATTTCTCCTAAATTAAACAAAAAATGGGCTATTTTCTAAAATTTAATCGCCAAAAAAAACAGAAGAAAAAGCCCATGTCAAAATTATACAAATCCATCTTCAATGTCAACGGCTGTACTGTCGTCAAGCAGGAGCAAATCGATACCCACGGTAAGACTCACCAAGGGCAACGCCAGCAGGTGCGGCTGTTGCGGGCGAAAAGGGAAACTCTACGACAACGGCCGGGAACAGAGGGTATGGCGGACGCTCGATCTCGGCACGAAAATGGGCTTCATCAAGATGGACACCTACAGGGTGAAGTGCAGGAAGTGTGGCGTAAAAACCGTGAAGGTGCCGTGGGCAAGCCACAGGTCTGGCTTCACCGACGCCTTCGAGCAGCA
>NZ_JALCZV010000011.1:0-100982 GCF_023373925.1 Fibrobacter sp. HC4
TCCATCGGGGTGTATTCTCGACCTTTTTCTGAACAGGATTCCTTGGCGCAGGGAGAACCATTGTCAAAATTAAGGTTCTCCGCCATCCACAAAGTCTGTATCCGATTATAGTGATGTTATTCCGCTTGCGTTGGCTGTGTATCTGGTTGGCGGCAGTGATGCTCTAGAAAATTTGATGATGTCGCTTTTAAAGGAAGCTGTTCTTGGAATGGCCCAGAATGCAGGTGATATAAAGAAAAATAAGCATTTTTGTTAAAAGTCTAACTAAAAAATATTTGTTTATTATACACTCTGAATAGTATAGGGCTCCGAGCCATGAATACATGGGTGTGGGGCGATGGAGTAGTTGTCTTGACCCATGAACACATGGGAATGCATGTGTGCAGTAGTTGCCCTGGCCCATGAACACATGGGAATGCATGTGTGCAGTAGTTGCCCTGACCCATGAACACATGGGAATGTATGTGTGCAATAGTGGCCTTGAGCCATGAACACATGGGAATGCATAATACGAAATGTGAGTACGCAGAACTTTTACATGGGAATGCATGTGTGCAGTAGTGGCCTTGAGCCATGAACACATGGGAATGCATAATACGAAATGTGAGTCCGTAGAACTTTTACATGGGAATGTATGTGTGCAATAGTAGCCTTGAGCCATGAACACATGGGAATGCATAATACGAAATGTGAGTCCGTAGAACTTTTACATGGGAATGTATGTGTGCAATAGTAGTCTTGAGTCATGAACACATGGGAATGCATAATACGAAATGTGAATCCGTAGAACTTTTACATGGAAATGTGCCGGTGTAATAGTAAATTAGCGGAACTTTTTGTGCGCTTGTATACAAATGGTGGCTTTTAGTAAATATAAAGTATGATTAATTTATGCAAATGTTGAGCATAAGCTTTTTCTATATTTTGAGTAAATGAAGGTTATGGAGCATGAATCATAAAAAGATTAATTACTTTAGTGACATGGGGATGATTTCTTTTTTGAAGCAACATCTTGAAATCAGTGAGGGCGCAAAGATGATTACCAATCCCTTGCTTACCCATGCTGTTCAAAACTATGTAGCGCAAGTTTCTGCGTTGTCCAAAGTTATCCTGGTTCCCAAGAATTTGAATCTTGCTCAATGCCGTTGGAATATTGTAAATGCATATAAAATATGTCGACTGGGCGTAAAATCGCTTGCCCGCTATAATAGCTCCAAACACAAGGAACTGGTGTCTACTCTTGTAGAAGCCTTTGATGATGCCGTGTGGGGGTATCGTGTCGTAGAAGTGAAAGCGACCATTGTAAATGCGGTGCGGATCGCGTCTGCCATTCCCATGGAAAAGCTGAAGGAAGTGGCCATGGATGAACGGGTGGCTACCTTGCTGCGGGAATATAATCAATATGTTCAGTGCCGTAAGGCCCTGGATAACAACACCTCAAAAAAGAATAGCACCGAGTACGCCGTGTCTCGCAAGAACTGCCTTGTCGCTTACAGATGCTTATTTGAACAAGTAGAAAACCTAAGTAAAATCGGTGACCCCGACAGCAAAAAATTCATGGCCTGGCTAAGAGCACTGTAGATTAGATATGAGTTACGAGATATGAATTCTCACTTAATGCTCAGGCTTTCCTTGACGGTTGTCTTTTCCTTGCCGATGACTTTGTAGAGTTTGCAGCGGAACAGGGGAATGGCTCCGATTGAGAATGCGGTTACGATCAGGATCGAGAGGTAGGCGATAATAGGTTTGTCTAGCTGAGGCTTGAATACGATTCGCAACACCAGCAGCGCCCACCAGTGAACCGCCAGGATGATCAGGGCGTTCCGGGAGATGTTCCGCAGGATTCCCTTGACGATGCGCAGGACGTTTAAATCCGGCAGTTTTGAAAAAAGTTGGAAGGCCCCGATCAGCGTCAAAATACCAAAAATGGAACTCAATATGAACTGGGGCAAATCTTTTCCCAGGTCGTTGTTCATGATGCTGAACCAGGGATCTGGCTTTTCAAAATAGATGTAGAGGGCTAGTGCCGCAATCGTTAAAAAGAAAGTCAATAGGGAATGCTTGCTTAACTTCTGGATGGCTTCCTTACAGAGGTTGCCCAGGGCGAAGAAGGCAAGGCAGGTCAGGTCACGTTCGATTCCCAGGGGCAGGCGGATGTGGTTTTTGAAAAGCAACCAACCAGCGATTAAACTGCTTGCGGCAACGGCGGCTACAATTATTTTCTGAAGGACTGGATTCTTCGCGTTGCTCAGAATGACGCTGGTTTTTTGCACTCCAAAGAACATCAGGCTGATGGAATACAACGTAAATACAAACCAGATGGGTCCCGACCCGACGCTGGATTTCCCCGCCACGAATATCTTGGCCAGGTTCCATCCTACATAATCCTTGAGGGTGTGGATTTCGGGCCGGATTGTCAATACTTGCATCTTGGGGGCTCGGGGGAACCAGTCAAAGTTCCATACCACAGGATCTAGGGCCAGGAACAGCAGCGAAAGCCAGATGTAGGGGAGGAGCAGCACTTCGGTCTTGTGGAGGGCGTAGCTCTTGAAATCCTTGAATCGGCGGGTACTGAACAGCACCCCGGAAATAAAGAAGAAGGCGGACATGCGCATGGCGCTCAGGTGCAACATCCCGAAGTCGATATTCTTGAAGGACTGTTCCACATGGAATAGGCACACCAGTAACAGGACGAATCCCTTGAACTCGTCAATCCACAAAATTCTTCCCTTGCTCTGCTGCATGCTCGTATAAATTTATTATAGTTTAGGGTGAAAGAGGGAATAGACATGCTAATTGAAGACGTAAAGAAGTCCATTGCCGCAGCCGGTTTTAACGATGGCGACAAGATGCCGTCGGTTCGTAAGATGGCCGCCCAGTTGGGGCTTTCTACCGCTACCGTCCACAAGGCCTATAGGGAACTTTCGGACGAGGGCTTTATCAAGTCTTATCAGGGCAAGGGCTGTTTCTGGGGCGATCTGCCCGTGGCCATGTCGGTTCCCAAGAGCGATACCAATTCCGTAGTGGAAGCCCAGTTCGCCAGAGACCTGGAAGCGGGATTCCTGAATGCCTTCGAACGTTTGCCTTCTATTAAGGAACTGTCGATCCGCTACAAGGTTTCGCCCTACAGCGTCAAGAATTTTTTAAGCGCCCAGGTGGCCCGCGGCGTGCTGCGCCAGGTGGGGGCCAAGTATTATTTTAACGAAGAACGTCCGGTCGGATTTTCCAACTACATTATTTTCGTCCACCGTTCCGATGAACATGGCCATTTTAGGATCGATGCGGAACGTGAAACCGAAGTATTCCGCATGATGTCCCAGTTTGCAGCGGAACAGAAAATCGCGGTGCATTTCGTAGGCTATCACGAATCCAGCGATACCCTGTTTGCTTCGGATGGACGCCCCTTTGTTCCCAGGGATGACGTTCACTGTCTGGGTGCATTCCTGTCGACCTGGCTGGTGTTCAATCCCTCGAACCTGTTCAATCATTTTGCAAAGTTCACGGGCCCCATTTCGGTGTGGTGGGAGTATTCCCCCAATGATGTTCCCAAGACGACACAGAACCGAAAGAAGTGGGCGTTCTACAATGTGGCCTTTGGTAAGGAAGCGGGCGTTATCGTGGCGCAACACCTGAAGTCCAAGGGCTTGCAGAGGGTGCATTTTATTTCGCCCTTCCATAACAGCTTCTGGTCTAAGGCCCGAATGGAAGGTTTGGAAATTTCTGGATTGGAAGTTTTGCCTTTGGTGGATGACCGCTTTGCCAGTCCCTTTGATATTCCCGATGTGGCCGCCGAAGAGGGCGTCACTCCCCAGGCGTATTTGCGTGCCATGGTGGAACGGCTATTGGATGGGGCGACCCTCAATTCGTTTGTGTGTTCTAACGATTGGGTGGCCTTGACCTTGTTGGACATCTATAGCGACAAGGGCTACCCCCGTCCTTATGTCATCGGCTTCGACGATACCATCGAAAGCTACAAGTACGTTTTCGATTCCCTGGCCTTTAACGTAGAGACCATGGTGAAGGAATCGCTGTACCACATCACCTCTCCCAGCATCTACGCCAACTTCCGCCGACAAATGCAGACCCCCCTGGGGAAAGTGGTTGAGAAGAAGTAAGCAGTGAATAGTGAAGAGATCTTTTGACGTGTCATTCTGAACTTGTTTCAGAATCCCATGAATGCACGAGACCCTGAACGCCTGAAGCCTATCGCCTAGAGAAAATTATCATTTACGAGATATGAGTTAACAACTTAGGCACCGTTGGCGCGATTATCTAGCTCGTCGCTCACGGCTCATCGTTCCCCGCTCTTCGCTCAGAATTGCGATTTTCTTTCTTCTTCGATGGTTGTGCTTGGACCATGGCCGGGGAGTACGATGGTTTCTGGGGGCAGTGTCAACAGCTTGTTCTTGATTCCCGTTACCAGGGCGTGATCGTCGCCTCCGAAAAGGTCGGAGCGTCCGCGGCTTCCGGCGAAGAGGATGTCTCCCGAGAACAGTAGCGGAACCTCGATGCTTTTTGATGGAGCTAACTGCAGTGAAGCCTTTTCGCAGTAGAATGCGACGCCGCCGGGGGAGTGGCCTGCCACGTGAAGGACATGGAGTTTTACTCCGGGGACTTCCACTGTATCGCCCTCGGCGATATAGTCCCCCAGGGCGGGGGCGGGATCCTCAAACGGTAACCCATAAAGTTCGCTTTGTTCTTCCTGCAGATCCAAAAGAAATTCATCTTCCTGGTGGGCTTCTGCCTTTACGCCGTAGGTGCGTTCCACGAAGGCGTTGCCTAGCACATGGTCCAGGTGCAGGTGGGTATTCAGCATCCTTCGCACCGTCAGGTTATTCTCCTTGATGTACTTGTCCAATGTCTGCTGTTCCATTGTGTTTGAAACGCTGGGATCGATAAGGATGGCATCGCCCTGTTCGTTGCTCAATACGAAGCAGTTCACGCCGAACGGATTGAATGTAAAATGCTGAAATTTCATGATGGACCGAAAATAAAAATTTGACGTTCTGAATTTACTATATTTGTGCTCCTTACGGAGGTCGTTATGGCAGAAATCCTATCGGTAAAAACCGAAAAATTTGAAATGGAATACGCTAAGTTTGGTGATGGCCCCAAGACGTTCATCATTATTCCTGGTCTTAGCCTCAAGAATGTGTTGAACTCGGCTTCGTCGGTTGAAGTTGGCTATAAGATTTTTAAGCAGGACTATACCTGCTACCTTTTTGATCGAATCAAGAACCCTCCGGAAGTGTACCCCATTTCGCAAATGGCCGAAGACCTGGCCGAAACCCTCAAGGTTCTCGGAATCAAGGACGCTGACGTTTTTGGTTCGTCACAGGGCGGCATGGTGGCCCAGTACATGGCCATCAACCATCCGGAACTGATCCGTAAGCTGGTACTTGGTTCTTCCTTTTCCCGTGCGGAACCCCGCCAGCTGGAATGTATCGGTGGCTGGACCGACATGGCTATTGAAGGCCGTGCCGAGGAACTGGTGAATTCCTTCATCGACAACTGCTTCAGCAAGGAATTCGTGGATCGCTGGCGCAAGGTGCTGCTGAAAATGAATTCCGGTGTGACTCCCGAAGAAATGCATCGTTTTTCCATTATGTCTGCCGCCTGTGCCGGAGTGGATACTTACGATGACTTGGGCAAGATCAGGTGTCCGGTCTATGTGATCGCTGCCGGTAATGACTCCGTAGTCACGACTGTTGCTTCCGAAAAGATTTTTGCCAAGCTCCAGGCCGAAAACGTCCCCAGCGAATTCTTCATGTATGAGGGGCTGGGCCATGCCGCCTATGACGAAAATCACGAGTATAAGCAAAAAATTCTGGATTTTTTCAATAAGGCTTAAATCAGGTTTGTGGAATTGACGAAAAGGCAATAAAAATCTTACGCAATATGCTATATTGTATGCGAGTCCAATAGGGGATTTAACCTAAAGAGGAAAATATGAAAAAGATTCTCGTTCCCGCAGCTGCTATTGCTATGCTCGCAGCCTGCTCCGACAACACTGTCGTCAATTCTTTTGAAGAAGCCAAGTGCAAGGGCAAGATTACCCTGTCCGTGATGGATGGCGATGCCAACACTCCGGTCGCTGGTGCTTCTGTCCGCTCTCAGTACAGTGCCGCAACCGAAAAGACTGATTCCAGCGGTTATGTCGTTTTTGACAATAACGATATCGGTGGCTACATCTTCGAAGTTTCCAAGAGCGGTTACGCAACTGTCCGTTCCTATGTCAGCGTCGAAGAAACCGGTGCAAACGACGTGTCCCGCGTTCCTGACGTGGTGCAGACCATTCCCATGTACAAGGCTGGCGTCACCGTTTCCGGTAACGTCTACTACCGCGATGCCGAAACTGGCAACCTGAATCCGGCCAAGAACGTGACCGTGATCCTTTCTTACCCCGAAGCTTCCATCTTCCCGTCTGAAATCGAAATGAAGACTGGCAAGGATGGCTCCTACAAGTTCGAAGACGTGGCCGAAAAGGTTGAGTTTAGCATCGAAACTGTTCAGTCTACCATCGACGAAAAGATCTACATTCCCGAAAATTCCGTTTCCGCTGTGGGTGTCCGTACCGGTTCTTCCAAGGATATGGACATGCTGGTCCTGAAGCGTGACTCCAAGGCTCCTCACTTCCTGAGCAGCAATCTCAGCAAGATGGATACCGACAAGAACATCGAACTGACCTTCTCTACCGCTCTGGATGCAGACTCCCTGCTGAACAACTGGACTGTCAAGCGTAACGGTTATGCTGTTCTTACCACCCAGTCTCTGTCTAAGGACAAGAAGACTGTGGTTATCGAACCGGTTTCCGGTAGCTGGAGCGATGACGCTTCCTACACCGTTAACGGTGTTGCCTACAGCAAGGAAGGTGGCAAGGTTGTCTACTCTGACGTATTCACCATCGGTTCCGTTGCCCTGCCTGGTCAGGTCTCCAACTTGAAGGTCTTTGTGGATACCACCGGCTATGATCCTGAATACGAAGAAGACTATGGCTATAGCGATTCTGAACTCCTGGCCATGATGAACCTGAACCTGACCTGGAAGGCTCCCACTGGTGATGTAGATACCTACGAAATCTACTACAAGACCGACGAATCCAACGATTTCGTCCAGTTCACCTACACGTCTTCCACCAGCTACTCTGAAACTCTGACTAACCTGCCTTCTTCTATCACTTCTGCTGAAAAGGTTTCCTTCTACGTGCTGCCCAAGAACAAGACTGGCATGGCAAACCCCGAAGAAGCAAAGCCCGTAAGCTGGACTGTGGTTAAATTCTAAGCTTTTTTAAGAGCTGATTTTTAAGATAAGGTCTCTCTACGTAAGTAGGGGGGCCTTTTTTTGTATATTATGAACCGCTAAACGAATATTTGATGTCATTTGGAGTTTTTTATGGATATCGGTACCTTGCATTTTCAGAATCCCGAGGCCTTCTGGCTTCTGCTTCTAGTTCCTATTCTTATTGCCTCTTATATCTACCGCAATAGACGCCGCAAGAGTACCATCAAGTTCCCTGCCCTGTCCATCGCCAAGAAGGCGGTCCCCAGCCGTCGTGTCAAGTTCCGCCACATTGTGCCGGCCCTGCGACTGGCTGCCCTCTGCTGTTTTGTTTTTGCCCTGGCCCGCCCCCAGAATGCCATGGAAGTGGAATACACCTCTACCGATGGCGTCGATATCATGCTGACCTTGGACGTTTCGGGCTCCATGGGTACCTTGGATATGTTGACCCGCGCCGAACAGGCAAAACTTGGGGTCATGAATGCCGAACGAATTTTGAAGACCGGAGCCTACTGGAAGTATAGCCGTATGGGGTACGCTCAGGAGGTCATCGCAGACTTTATAAAGAAGCGCCATAGCGACCGTATCGGCCTGTCGGCCTTTGGTTCCCGCGCCATGACCCAGTGCCCCCTGACTCTGGATTACGGGAGCCTTCTTGAAATCCTGGGCGCCAGCGATGAACTGGCCAAGGATTCCGTTATTGCCGGCCGTACCGCTATCGGTGATGGATTGATGAACGCCCTGGCACGACTCGAAAAGTCCGAGGCCAAGTCCAAGGTGGTGGTCCTCTTGACCGACGGTAAGGATAACGCCAGCGTGATTCCGCCGGTTCGTGCCGCCGAAGTGGCCAAATCCCTGGGCGTAAAGGTTTATACCATTGGCGTGGGTAAGCGCAATGGCAAGATTCTGGCCTTCCAGCAGAACCCCTGGACAGGGGATATTAGCTGGGGCGAACGTGATATTACCCCCGAAGAAGGTATCGATGAAGATGTTCTGAAGGCTGTTGCCCAGAAGACCGGCGGCCGTTTCTACCGCGCCGAGAACAAGGACGAACTTGAAAAGATCTATTCCGAAATCGATGAACTGGAAAAGACAGAAATCGAGACGGTGGCCTATGCCCGCTATGCAGAAAAGTTTTACCCCTGGTTGTTAGTTGGCGCCCTGTTGATCTTGCTGGAACTGCTCCTCGCCAACACAAGATTCGTGAGGATCCCGTGAGGCAGGATTCAGATACAAGATCCTATAATCGCGCCGGAGGCGCCTGGCGTCACCCTGAGGGCGCTCAGGGTCTCGTGCATTCATGGGATTCTGAAACAAGTTCAGAATGACACGTCAAAAGACCTCTTCACTATTCACTGTTCACTATTCACTATTCACTCTTAACTATTTGCCATGCGTTTTGCTGAACCGATGTTTTTGTGGGGCTTGCTGACCCTCCCGCTGTTTGCCTTGCTCTTTGTGTACGCCTATCACCGTCGCAAGAAGCTGGCTGCCCGCTTTGTCTCTCTTTCCATGCTGCCGAAGCTTTCCACCTCGGTGTCCCCCTGGCGTAGACTTGCCAAGGTGCTGTTGCTGCTGTTGGCCATCGCTTTCTTGTTTGTGGCTCTGGCTCGACCCCAGTGGGGCCGTAAGATGGAACATATTGAACGTCGCGGTCTGGATCTGGTGCTGCTTCAGGATATTTCCCTTTCCATGTTGGCAGAAGACATCAAGCCGAACCGTCTGACCCGCAGCCGTCACGAGATTTCCGCCTTCCTGGAAAGCCTTTCCGGCGACCGCGTCGGTCTGGTGGCCTTCTCCGGCGAAGCCCAGGTCATGGTTCCCCTGACTCTGGATTACGGTACCGTGCAGATGATGCTCCGTGAACTGAATCCCGGCTGGCTCATGCCCGGCACCAATCTGGAAAACGCTATCCGCAAGGGTATGTCGCTGTACAGGAATGCCGGCACTGGTGGCCAGTATTCCGTCATGATCCTTATGAGCGATGGTGAAGAACTGGAAGCTGCCGCCGTGAATGCCGCCAAGGAAGCCGCAGAAATGGGGATCCGCATCTATACCATCGGTATCGGTTCCCGCGAAGGCGTGCCTATTCCCGTGCCCAGCCGCAATGGGGAAGTGGCCTACAAGAAGGACGTCCAGGGTAACATTGTGACTACCCGCCTTGAAGACGGAACCCTCCAGGAAATCGCCAGCGTCACCGGCGGCCTGTATTTCTATGCCAGTCCCGGTGAGTTCCAGCTCCAGAAGGTGCTGACCGAAATCGCATCCCTCGAAAAGAAGGAACAGGCCAGCGACCGTATGGAAAACTACCAGGACCGTTACCAGATTTTCCTGGGTCTTGCCGCCCTCCTCTTCTTGATCGAGGCTCTCGTATCCGAACGAGGCGGACGTAAAAAAATGCAAATAGGGCGTTTTAACTGATTTTTTAGATTATATTACGGTTGGTGTTTGAAAAATTGAGGTGATTTATTCCCGAAAATGGCCTCAAAGGTGCTGTTTGGTTTGCTTTGTTCAGCCGAATTTACACAAAAACCCTTAAATTTAGGGCTTAAAAAGGTAAATTATGGGGGCAAAAATACAGTAAACCAACGGAGTCTTTATGTTAGACCTTTTAGCTGTCCAGTCCGGCACAGCCAACGCTTCTCTGATTACTCTGGCCTACACTCTTATTCTGGCCTTTATTCTTTCTTCCGTTATTGCCTGGACTTACGAAAAGACCTTCCTTGGCCTGTCCTATTCCCGTAATTTTGTTCAGGGTATCGTCCTGAGTTCTGTGGTGGCCGCCATGGTGATGTCTGCCATCGGTGATAACGTAGGACGTGGTCTTGGTATGATGGGTGCCCTTTCCGTGGTTCGCTTCCGAACCAGCTTTAAGGACCCCCGCGACATCATGTTCATTTTCGCTTCCCTGGGCGCCGGTATCGGTTGCGGTGTGTACGCCTGGGGTGCTGCAGCCGGCGGTACCTTGGCCTTCTGCGCTGTAGCTTTCCTCCTTTCCCGTACCGGTCTGGGTACCAAGCACTTCTTTGACGGCATGCTCCGCTTTGCCATGCCCAATGAATCCGCTCCCCGTCAGGCTATCGAAGATATCATGCGCAAGAACATCAAGACCTACGTGCTCATTACCATGCGCGAGGTTGATGGCGGTGCCCGTGTGGATTGCGCCTACCAGGTCCGTCTCCGTGCCAACCGTCCTGCTGCAGAGATTCTGAAGGAACTTTCTGCTGTAGAAGGCATTTCTGACATTAGTTTCATGATGCAAGACGCCACCACGGAAATGTAAGGGGTAAAAGATGTCTAAGATTGAAGAAATTCTCGATAACTTCTGGAACACCCACAAAACCAATCCCGGTGTGGCCCACGTCTACAAGTACAAGCTGCTCTATGCCTGGTGCCTGAGCATTCTGGTGGTGATTGTCCTGGGTATGGTTTACCAGGGCAAGGCTACCATGTTCCAGGGTATTGCCGAAGCTGACGAAACTACCATCAGTGTTCCTAGCGCTACCGAAATTGTGAAGGTCCATGTGGTTCCTGGCCAGGCCATCAATGCCGGCGACACCATCGTCCAGCTGAACCGCCCCGACTTGACTTTGCGCATTAACGAAGTGACCCGCGAACTTGACGCCCTGGAAGGCCGCAGCAATCTTTCTACTGCAGAAATCGACCAGAAGGTGGCCGAAGTCAAGGCGACTCTCGCTACCCGCAGCTTGACCCTGAAGGCCGAAATCCGTAACCTTGAAACTGAATACAAGAAGAACAAGGAAATCGCCTCTAAGCTGAAGAGCCTCAAGAATTCTAACGGCGACAGCGATGGCAACGACGCCATGGCCATGCAGATCAAGAGCCTGAAGAACGAACTGGCAGTGGCCCAGGCCAACGCCAACGAACAGATCAAGTTGCTCAAGAGCAGCGGCCGCCTCCAGAAGACTACCGGTAAGAATGAAGCCGAAAACCTCCGCAAGGAACTGGCTGAACTCCAGAAGGAACAGGAAGAACTGATCCAGGTCGCCAAGGAAAGCTGGGTTGTAGGTTCCGTGAATGTTCGCGACGGCGAAAAGGTTTCCAGCTTTACTCCCATCGTGACCTTGACTCATAAGTCTCCCACCCTGGTCCGCGGCTACATCCACGAAAAGATGTACCAGCGTATGGACCTGGGCGAAAAGGTAAAGATTCGTACCTTGGGCGGTACCGGCAAGGCTATCGAAGGTAAGGTTGTGGGTCTTTCCAGCCGTATCGTTCCGTTCCCCACCCGTATGTGGAAACTGCCCGAAATGCCGATTTACGGTCGCGAAGTGACCATCTCCATTCCGGCAGACAATCACTTCCTCCTTGGTGAAATGGTAACGATTTCTGAATAGTACGTTTTTGAAATAGAACGTTTTGGATAACAGGTTTTTGATATGAAAAAGTTTGGGTTAATTTCTCTGGCTCTTGCCGCATCCGTTTTTGCAGGTCCTCTTACTTGGGAACAGCTGATCAAGTCCGCTGACAATGACCCTCGTTACCAGGCTGCCCAGAAGCGCGCCCAGATGACCGGTGGTGAAAGGAATACCAAGCTTTGGGACAAGCTGGAACTGCGCTACAAGCTTGATGGTTTCAGCTTTGCCCAGCACGACTTTGAACTTCGCATTACCCCCAAGGCTTTTGGCGAAGGTGCCGCTGACCGTGCCCACTGGGACGCCCAGGTCCAGTACCAGAATGCCCGTCTGGCCGAAGACCGTGGCGTGCTGATGTATGACCGTTATGAACGCGCCATCCATTACCTGATGCGCCTCCGCCTGAACAAGCTGACCAAGGAACAGTACCAGGTGAATGCCGACCGTATCGAGGTGATGCACCTGAAGTCCGGTTCTGCAAGCTTTAATCCCCAGGACCTGATGACCGCCCTCGAAAAGGAAGCTTCCCTCAGGGCTGAACTCATTAGCGACAGTACTTCCCTGATTAACGCCGAGGCAAAGCTCCGCCTGTGGGTGCCCGACTTTGATGGCGTGGAACTGGATTCCTCCTGGCTCCCCACCATGGAAGAAGTGGAAAAGGAAATTCAGGAAGGCATTACCGTAGACGAAAGCTTCCCGCAGATTGCCAAGGCTCTGGGCAAGAAGAATTCTGAAACTTCCAAGGCCAGGCAGGATGTGGCTTCGGGCCGCGACTATATTTCCCATGTAGGTATCGGCTACTCCATGAAGGTGGAATCCCTGATGGAGAAGTATAAGGATCTGGATGCCTATGATGTATTCTCGACAGGTTCCTATGCAGATTACAGGGACGAATTTACAAGCCAGACAGGCTGTACCTCTCAGTTGAACTGTACTTCTACGGCTAGCGTTCTTGTTCCCGATTATGACAACCGCAAGACTGCAGACAAGTTCTTCTTGAATGTGGGTGTCCGTCTGCCGTTCTTCGACAGCAACAAGGATAGCGAGCTTCGCTACCAGGTGGCTGAACTGGATGCCGAAGGGGACTACATGGATGTGGTCCGTTCCGTGAACCAGAAGGTGACCAAGATTGTAGAAGAAATCAATGCCTTGATTGCCCAGTGGAAGGTCCAGAAGGAATTTGTGGAACAGGTGAATGCCGGCTCTATCTTTGAACAGTTTGCAAAGAATGCCGGTTCCGACCCGCTGCTGTTGCTGCGTGCCCGTGAAAGCGGTATCGAAAGCGATATGCGCGCCATCAAGCTTGAAACCGAAGTGCTGAACCGTTATCTTGAATTGCTGATGTATGCCGGTGTGCTTTCCCAGGAAGGAACCATGAACCATCTGCAGAAGGGCCTGAAGTAATATGGCAGAAGCCCGCGGTTTTAGCCTTCTCGAACGCTTCGAGCTGAAGTACCACATTCCTGTGGAATGGGCCGACAAGATCGGCGCCTTCATTGCTCCCTATTGCGAAGAGGACTATTACTCCAAGATTACGCCCGGTGGATTTTACTGGATTACCAACCTGTACCTGGATTCTCCCACGTGGACTTTCCTGGGTTGGAAGAAGAAACAGTTGCTGGACCGCTTCAACATGCGTATTCGCACTTATGGTGAACACCCTGCTCAGGATGGGACGTTCCACTTTGAGGTAAAGCGCAAGATCAAGAGTATCTGCTATAAGAGTCGCGCCACCATCAAGGGAATCAATCCAGGCGAAGTTTGGCATATGAAGCCTGAGGAATGGCCCTGCAAGACCGACAAGGATCGTAAGTATCTGAAGGACTTTCTGTATAAGACAGAACTGCATGGCGCTCACCCCCGTCTGTTGACCCAGTACAAGCGTCGCGCCTGGTTCGGCCTTCGCGAGGAATATTCCCGCGTGACCATCGATACCGGCATGCGTTTCCGCGAAGAGAACGGTTTTGACTATACGGTGGACCCCCATTATATGCAGACCACGGGAATTCCCAGGTTCTTCTTGCCGGGCTGTGATGCGGTTCTGGAGTTGAAGTGCCCCTGTTCCCAGGTGCCTTACTGGATGATCGATTTGATTCGGTTCCTGAACCTTAAACAGGGTGGATTCTCCAAGTTTGGAAATGCTGCGGCTGAATGGCAGAGACTTTATGAAAATCCCCGCCGTTTCAAGACCCCTTATTGGACCAAGCTGGGCCAGACCCTAGAAGAAAATTTGTAATATAAACCTTAAGGCTTTATAAAAAGAGGATGTCTCCTATGGATATCAAGAAACTTATTTTGACCGGTTCCTGCGTGGCTGCCATGGGCATGTTCAGCGCCTGTTCCGATGATAGTGCTTCCGCTGAACCGGAATCCAGTTCCAGCGTTCAGATGATCACTTCCGTAGACGATAACGGAAACGAAGTCCTGGTGCCTGCATCTTCCGCAAGTGCTCCTACTTCAGCTGGTTCCGATGTCCTGGTGTCTAGCTCCGCATTGAGCGACAAGGATGAACCTCAAATGGCCTGCTCCGAAATCATGTACAACGCTCCGGATAGCTCTTCCCTGGAATGGGTGGAAGTCTATATCGCTGGCGGTATGGACATGGACAACATGCAGGACTTCTTGCTGCACCTGAGCGGCGACGTGTCTTTCGACTTCCCTGCTGAACCCTTGAAGAAGGGTGAGTATGTGGTGGTGACCAACGATATTGACAAGTTCAAGGAAACTTACCCCACCTTTACGGGTCGTGTCTTTGGTAACATGACCGGCAAGATGGTTAACGAAGGTGGCGTGGTGAATGTGAAGGTCCGTGGTGAAGGTGACGTTACCTGCGCCTTCAGCAGCGAACCTCCTTGGCCCAGCCTGGCCGATGGTAAGGGCCGTTCCCTGGTCTATACCGGTGGCATTGCCGCCCAGTCTGTTTCCTGGTGCGCCAGCGCTGTTGACTATGGCGTTCCTGGTGTAGGCAACGATGCCTGTGTCGATGCCGTGAATACGGTTCGCATTAACGAAGTCAAGCCTTATGACAGCGATGCTGATCATTCCTGGATGGAACTTTACAATTCTGGCTCTGAAGCTGTAGATGTGACTGGATGGAGGGTTCGTGTAAAACGTCGCAACGATACCTTGACCATTAAATCTGGCGTGGTGCCTGCTGGCGGTTATCTTGTTCTGGATGGTGTTGACGATTTTGATAAGGAACTTGTGGTTGCAAAGACTGGTGGTGAAATTTATTTAGACGGTACTGTTACCGGTCAGGAATCCAGCATCTGGATTCCCGCAAGTGAAGGTGTCAGCGGTACGATCGATGTTGCTGACGGTTCCATTGCCCAGGGTCCCCTGGCTAGCGCCACTCCGGGTGAAAAGAATGCCGCTCTGAAGCTGGGTTCCGTCTATATTGATGAAATCCATTACCATCCCGATGATAAGGGAGCTTTGCCCTTTGAATATATGGAACTGGTAAATGCTACTGACGCTGACATTTCTCTTTTCAGCACTACGGTGAATAGGGGCTGGAAGATTGAAGGTATCGGTTTCGAATTCACTTCCGGTAGTGTCATTCCTGCCCATGGCAGGATCCTGTTGATTCCTGAAAATCTGGAAGATATCTCTATCGATAACTGGGGTCCGGAACTTGTTCGTACCAGCTATGGAGTTCCTGCAGACGTTCAGATTTTCACCTATACCGGTAAACTTTCTAACCGTGGTGAAACTATCGCTGTCAAGGAACCCTTTGCCAAGGAAGAAGACCCTCGGGATCCTTCGAATGTCAAGTACTTCTACATTTGGCATGACGCAACCCTCTATTCCGATGCATGGGCTGGTCTTACCAGTGCTGACGGCATGGGTTATAGCTTGCAGCGTAAGGATTTGACCACCATGGGTTATGGCCCCTCTGCTTGGACTGCAGCGGAACCGACCCTGGGTAAGTAACGTTCTCCATCTAACTTTTCATTAAAAGTTTGCGGAAACCTAGTGCGGTAAACACTGGGTTTCTTTTTTTATTTATTACATAGGTTGTAAGTTTTGTGTAGTAAAAACGTAAATATCGTAAGTTTTGCTTACCTATGTGGTTTACCATAGTCCAGTTTATTATTTTTTACGTGGTATGAATAAGAGCTTGTTTATTGCATTGTCGTCTTGCGCCGTTGCCTTTGCAACGCCTATTTCTCTTGCTGATGCCATTGCCATGGCAAAATCCAGTAACTCCCAGATTAAGGCCGAAAAGGCCAAGGTGGAAATGGCTGAAAGTGGTCAGACCGAGGCTCGTTCCCGCTTCTTGCCCCAGTTGACTTTGACCGCCAGCGTTACCAAGATTAACGATCCCATTACCATTGACTTGAGTTCCTTGCAGGGACCCTTGGCCGATATCGCAGGGACTGCCGCTTATTCCAAGGCTTATATTTCTACATACAGTGCCGCCTACGAAAAGAAATATGGGGAACTGTATGATGGGGCTGTCAAACAGATGATGGCTGCCGGTTTGACGGAGACTCAGGCCAAGGCTCAAGCTAAGACCATTATTGATGAAAAGGCTGGAGATATTTGGAGTGGCGTGGTTTCTAGCAGGGATGCTCACAACGCCGCCGTTCAGCAGGCCGAAACTTACCAGAAGGCCACTTCCGACCAGATCAAGGAATCCAGGGATTTCGAGATGAAGGTTCAGGACGACGTTTTCTTTAACGCTCGTCTGACTGCCATTTGGCCCTTGTTTACCGGTTTCAAGCGCACCGCCGCCTACGACGCCGCCAAGGAAAATGTGACCGCCAAGAAGGCTGCCTTCGACATGGCTCAGAATACGGTCCTGATGGACGTGGCTACGAAGTATTTCACCTTGCGTCTGGCCGAAGAATTGACCATCATGCGAGAGGATACAAAGAAGAATCTGGAAGAACATCTGGAGCGGTCAAAAAAATTGGAAGAGGGCGGCCAGATTAGCAAGGCGGAACGCCTCCGTGCCGAAGTGGCTTTGGCCGAAGCCCAGAATGCTGTTGAAGATTCCTACCGCGATCAGACTCTGGCCCGCATGGCTCTTGCAAGCCTTTTGCATACCGATACCAGCCTGACTGCAACAACTCCGGTTCTTGCTCCCGAGAATATCCATTCTATGGAAGAGTTCAAGGCTTTGGCTTTGGATAAGCACCCCGGTCTCCGTCAGCTGCGTACCGAACGTAAGCGCTCACAGGATGCGGTTAGCGCTGCCCAGGGTGATTATTACCCTATGATCGCCTTGTTCGCCTACAAGGAACTTTATACCAAGGATTTGACCATTCTGGAGCCGGAATGGGCTGTAGGCGCCAAGCTCCAGTGGGATTTGTTCAAGGGTGGCGAAACCCGTTCCAAGGTGGCAAACGCCAAGGCTCTGGATCGCTCCCTGGCCAGCATGGAAGAACAGACCATGGATAATATCAAGCTGCTGGTAGAAAAGCGCTGGCGTGAAATGGAACATGCCAAGAGCCGCCTGGAAAGCTTGAAGAAGACCCGCGAACTTGCAGAAGAAGCTCATCGTAGCCAGACCTTGGCTTACGAGGCTGGCCTTGCTACGGGCCTCGATGTGGTGGATGCTGAACTTTCACTTTCCCGTTTGCAGGTGGCCGATTTGAAGGCTCATTACGATGCCGTGATTGCATGGCTTGGCTTGCTGGAAGCCAGTGGTGAAGTGGGTAACGCCGGAGAGATGATGGCTAACGTTCAGGCTCCTGTTGAACCGGCCAAGGTTTCTGAACCTGTGGCAGCCCCGGCTCAGCCTGTATTGCCTGTAGTTCAGCCCGCTGCTCAGACTGCGGCTCCGGTTGCTGAACCCTCTGTTCCGCCTGCAGAACCTGTTGCAGAAACTGCTGCACCTGTAGCCCCGGCTGCAGAACCTGCTGCAGAAACCGCTGCACCTGTACCCCCGTCTGCTGAACCTGCTGCAGAATCCTCTGCACAGTAAGTTTTACCACGAAGATTTTAGAAATGGAGAATGACAAATGAAGGCTATCAAGTTCTTAGGAAAGTTTTTTGTTGTTGCCGCCCTCATCGCTCTGATTGTCCTGGGCGTAACGACTTTGCAGAAGTTCGCTACCGAACCTCGCGATGCCTATTTGCAGGGCCAGATGGAAGCCCGTCGCGTTCTGGTGGCCGGTAAGGTTCCTGGCCGTGTGGAACGTCTGTTCTTCCGCGAAGGGGATATGGTCGAAAAGAATGCCATTGTGGCCATTATCAGCAGCCCTGAAATCGAGGCCAAGAAGATGCAGGCCCAGGGTGCTCTCGGTGCTGCCCGCGCCCAGGCTTCCAAGGCCAAGAATGGTGCCCGCTCCGAAGATATTACCGCCTTGAAGGCCATGGCCGATCGCGCTCAGGATGCCGCCAACTTGGCAAAGAGCACTTACGACCGCGTTCAGAAACTTTATAACGAAGGCGTTCTCCCGCTGCAGAAACGTGACGAGGCCGAAACTCAGATGAAGGCTTCCCAGTCTGCCGCCGATGCCGCCAAGGCTCAGTATGACCAGGCTCTTGCCGGTGCCCGCTCCGAAGATAAGGCTGCCGCCAACGCCCTGGTGCTTCAGGCTAAGGGCGCCAATGCCGAAGTGGATGCCTACCTGGAAGAAACCAAGATCCGCGCTCCCATTGCAGGTGAAGTTTCTGTGAAGCTGGTGGAAGAAGGCGAAGTGGTTGGCTCCGGTATGCCGGTGGTGGCCGTAACCGACCTGGAAGATTCCTGGGCAGTATTCCACCTTCGCGAAGACATGTTGAAGAATGTCTCCAAGGGAAAGGTCTTCATGATGTATATTCCCGCACTGGCGGCTCATATCGATATGGAAGTCAGCTATATCGCTTCTGTGGGTGACTATGCCACCTGGCGCAGCTCCAAGGAAAGTGGCGGTTTCGACTTGAAGTCTTTCGAAGTCCGCATGCGCCCCACCAAGAAGATTGAAAATCTCCGCCCGGGCATGAGTGTCCTTTTCCCCGTGGAACAGATTCAGTAATTCGGCTGGACGGTTCTAGTGTTTCGGAATTTCTTTAGAGCGGTTCGCAAAGTTTACTTCGGCCACAATCTGGTGTTGTGGCTGGTGCTTCTGATTTTGCCTGTAGGAACCTCTGTCTTTATGGTGGATGTGTTCTCGGCGGAAATCCTGCAGCACATTCCCATTGGAATTATCAAGCAGGACCGTAGTCAGCTGGCCGATAAGATCGAGGCCGGATTCAAGGCCAACCCGGTGTTGGATGTGGCCTTGGAATGCCATGACTTTAGCGAATGTGAACACTCCATTGTAAAGGGTGACCTTCAGGCTTTCGTGGTGCTGCCCTATGACATGGAACGTCGTGCGCTGCGCCTGGAAACACCGGTGGTTCCTGTTTATTCCAGTGGCCAGAATTACCTGACCAATTCCTTTGCCACCAAGGAAATCCGTACGGTGGTTTCTTCTGTGGGGGCTGGCGTCTTTACCAAGTCCATGGACGACCCGGTTAAGGTGCAGTTACAGTCTGTAGGAAATACCAGCGGAAACTATCAGGGCTTTCTGGGAATGGGGCTTGTGACGGCCATTTTCCATTTGGCAGGTATTCTTGCAGCCGTGTACTTGTTCAGCTTGACTTTCCGTGACCATCGCGTACGTGAATATTTGGCTGCTGCCGGTAATTCCCGCACCATCTTGTGGCTTGCAACAATGCTTCCGCTGGGTGTTGTCCAGTCTTTGGCCATGATCGGTGTCTATGCCTATACCCACCGCTTTATGGCGCCTATGACCTTGGACGAGTTCATTATGACTGCCGGTGGCCAGGTGGCCATGGTGTTTGCCTGTAATGGTGTCGGTGCGGCGTTTGTTGGCCTTACCGGAAACATGCGCATGTCTACCAGTGCGGCTGGCGTGATTGCGGGCCCTGCCTTTGCCTTTGCCGGTCAGACGTTCCCCATTATGGCTATGCCCTTTGCCGTTCGCTGCTTTGCCTTCTGCCTGCCTCTGACTCACATTCTGAAGGTGCAGTCCTGTATGTTGCTTGGGGCTGCAGGAAAGGCTCATGCCTGGAATTCCATCGAGATTCTTTTGGGGATGGCTCTCTTCTGGCATCTGCTTGCAGTTTTCATGCTGTCTACTCGCTGGAAAAAGAGGGCTGAACGTGAACGGGAACTTAACCTGCGCTCCGTAAGCATTATGGGCGACGAGATGGAGGAGGCTAAATAAATGTTTGAATTGTTTGCCCGACTCATCAAGGTTGCCTTTGCTGAATGGAAACTTTTCTACACGGATGCTGCCGCTGTCTTGCTGTTGGTGGTGGCCGGTATCCTGTATGCTTTTTATTATCCCACGCCTTACATGAACCAGACGGTGTCCAAGGTGCCTGTGGCCGTGGTGGATATGGACCATACGGTTATGTCTCGCCAGCTGACACAGATGTCGGCATCGGCCCAGCAGATCGACGTGCGCTATATCTTCTCTGATATGCGTGAGGCGGAAGAAGCTCTTGCCGACGAAAAGATTTACGGCTTCATGGTTATTCCCAAGGACATGGAAAAGACCTTGCGCAACGGCGGCAGTGTGAACGTGAATGTGTTCACCCATGGCGCCTACGTGATGCTCCACGGAAATATCGGAACCGCCTTTACCACTTGTGCCTTGACTGTTGGCGCTACTACCAAGGTGAAACGTATTGCCTTGGGAAAGAAGGTGCCTGCCGCCAAGGCCATGGCCATGCGCGACCCTACGCCCCTGAGCATCCAGACGTTGTATAACAACACGGGTAGCTATTCCAATTACGTGGTTCCCAGTGTATTGGTGTTGATCTTGCAGCAGACTCTGGTGATCGGTATCTGTGTTCTGGGTGGTGCCCGTGCCCACCGCAAGTTCCGCAAGAAATATCGCGAAGCCGCTGTAGAAAATGAGAAGTTGCCCTACCGCTATTTTGGTCGTTCCCTGGCGTACTTCTTGCACTATTGTAGCTTTATCCTGTTCTACCATTTCGTGGTCTATAATCTGTTTGACTTCCCCCGTCGCGGTCAACTCCTACCTATGATTGCCTTTGCCGTGGTGTTTCTGTTTAGCACCATCAATTTCGGCATGGTGCTTTCCCAGGTGTTCCTCCGTCGTGAAACCAGTATGCAGATTTTCCTCTACATGAGTATTCCCATTCTGTTCCTGGCGAATTTCAGCTGGCCCAGTTACCTTGTTCCCAGTTGGATGGTGGGGCTGTCGGCTTTGCTGCCTTCCACTTTTGCGGTACCGGCCTGGCTTAGCATTCAACAGCGTGGTGCCGACATTTACGAGGCTTCGGCCTTGCTGTACCCCCTGGCGCTGCAGGCAGTGTTCTATATGCTGCTGGGGCTGGTGCTTACCCGCATTCGCGACAAGACTCCGCTGAAGACTGGCGACATGTAGCCACTTACGAAAAAATAATGACGCGGGCCGTGTTTATGGGCTCCCCGTTTTGTACATTTAGGGTAGAGGTATAAAATATGATGTTTGATCCCCTATATATGTCCATCCTGGTGGTAACCCTTGCCCTTTCCGGCATTGTTTCGTGGATGGTGAAGTCCCGCTTTAACGCAGGGCAGAAAGTGAATATTTCCAGCGGCCTGACCGGTGCCGATGTGGCCAAGGCGATCCTTATGGATGCTGGCATTACCGATGTGACTGTACATGTGCATCAAGGTTTTCTTTCGGATCACTATAATCCGCTGAACAAGACCCTCAACCTTTCAAAGGAAGTTTTTTACGGCAGGAATGCAAGCGCTGCTGGCGTAGCCGCCCACGAAGTGGGCCATGCTATTCAGCATGCACAGGGGTATTTCCCCCTGTGGCTCCGCAGCTTCATCGTGCCCGCCGCCAACATCGGTTCCAATCTGGGACCGTGGCTTGTGATTATCGGTATCATCCTGATGGGTGCCGGTCGCGCCCTAGGGTACTCCCTGGCTATCGTTGGCGTTCTGCTGTTTGCCATCGCCACCCTCTTTACGCTGGTGACTGTTCCGGTTGAATTTGACGCCTCTGCCCGCGCCAAGAAGGCTCTTGCCCGCATGGACATCGTGGCCCAGGGTCGCGAATACAATACGGTAAGCGGAGTGCTCTTTGCCGCAGGCCTTACCTATGTGGCGGCCGCTATCGGTTCCATTATGCAGTTGCTGTACTGGGCTTACCGCGCCGGGCTGCTGGGCGGCCGTAGCGACGATTAGCTCGTCATACTGCCGCGACGATTGTTGGCTGCATTCAGTCAAAAATGCTGAAAAATGCGATTCTTACGAACCAAATGGCATATATATCGCTGTTTGGTTCGTATTGTTTTGTATAAAGTAATTGAAATTGGGCGGAAGAATGTCGAAAAATCGCATTTGGGAATGAAAAAGGATTGTGAAATTCTCTAATTCTCAAATTTAAAATGAAATTTTGTCCCGAAATACGGAATTTTATTGTGTATAAACTAAATAACTACTTACCGATGCTGGAGAATTTGTTCGCTTGGTTAGTAGTTTTTCAAATTTCGTGAATTTGAGGATTATTTCTTGCCGAAGTTCTTGGCACTGCGGGTAAGGTAGGCGATATATTCAGCATCGGTCATTTCGTTGCCAGCGAAGATGGGGCCCTCGTCCTCATCTTCTTTTTCGTCTGCGGGTGCCGGGGCCGGTGCGACAGGTGCTGCGGGCGTCTCAGAAACCGGGCGCTCCTCGACAGGCTTGACGGCGGGTTCGGCAGGGGCCTGGGTAGGCTTTGGCATGGGCATTGCCGGGGCTTCGCCCTGACCGCCGTTGTTGTAGAATTCCTGGGCCTTGCGCATGAACTCGGCGAATTCCTCGTCGGACATCTGGGACGGATCGCTGCTTGCGGCAGGCTGTTCTGTCTTTGCGATGGTTGCGTCGGGTTGTTCCGCTGCACTGGCGACAACAGGCTCTTCTGCAGGCTCTTCTTCGTCATCGTCGGCGGAAGTGACTACGACGACGGGGGCGTCATCCTCTTCATCTTCTGCGGTTTCGAATTCATCGCCGTCTTCAAAATCATCTTCAAACTCGCCATCTTCAAACTCGTCGCCAAGGTCTTCGCTTGCGGCAGTTTCGGTGGGCTCGTCGTCTGCGAATTCTGCGAGACGTTCAACGACCGGTTCTTCGATGGACTCGTTGGCGGCTTGTGCCGGTTCTGCGGGCTCGCTAACCATTTCCGCGGCCTGTGCATTTTCCGCGGCTTCTGCAGCCGGTGCTGTACCTTCCTGCGGCATGCCGTTCATGGCCTGTTCGGCGGCTTCGTCTGCCTTCATCATTTCGGCGAAGGGATTTTCCTGCACGTCGGACATATCCACCTTGCCTTCCAGCATGGCGGTCAAGTCTTCGTCAGAAACGCTGCGGCCGTTGTTGGTCCACTGCACCGCTTCGCGCATGACAGCGGCCAAGTCTCCCACAGACTGTTCCTGGGAGCGGGCCAATGCCTGGTTACGGATGGCTTCCACAAGGCCGGGCTTGACGTCGGGATCCTTGCTGAAGAACACGGTCTCGCGAGCCATTTCGTCGGCATAATCAGCATTGTTCTTCTTGCGGTAAATCCAGATCGGTCCAAAAAGTTCGCTCTGTCTAAAGACGATTTCGTCGGTCTTGATCATCTCCAGCATAGCCATGAAGGTAACGGCTGCCACGATGGGGTGGGAGTCGTTGTCCAGCAGGTCTTCGAACAGGGCGCGACCATTGACGCTCAGGTAATTGTTGATTGCCTGCTGACGGTCCTGAATGGTGACGTAATCCAGTTCGATGTGGTGGATAGTCTCGGAAATCTTGGTCTTCAGACTCTTCTGATAGGCGCGGAAAAGCTGCCAGATGTTGGCGTCGGCCAGGGTGTCTTCGTCGGACTGGGTCTTTTCGAGACGGCCGCGGGAATAAGTACCGAAGTTGTTGCCTTCCATTTCCTGGAGGCCGCTGGCCACCTGCTTGAATCGCTGGTATTCCAGCATTTCCTTCATGAGGGCTTCGCGGTCTTCGTTGTATTCCGCTTCCATTTCGGGGTCGCGTTCTTCGGCAGGCAAAAGTTCCTGCACCTTCAGCGCCATCAGTCGGCTGGCCATCGACAAAAAGTCGCCTGCCTTGGAAAGGTCCATGCTGGTGGATTCGCTATAGACGTTCACCCATTTCAAGAACTGGTCGGCAATTTCCGCAATGGAAATCTGTTCCAGGGGAACTTCCTTCTTCTGGACAAGGTACACCAGAAGGTCCATGGGGCCGTTGAAGGCTCCAATGCGGACTTCGTAATCTTCCTGTTCCAAAAATTCCTGTTCCATGGAGCGAGAAATGTAGAAAAATCAGAATGGAACGTCTTGCTTTATGGGGTGGATGGAATCTAGATTTATTCAAAGAAAAGGAGCTGCTCCATGACCTGGAAACCATCTCGGATTTTGAAGTCTCTGCCCCGCGTCATGGCCGGGGTTTCGTTGCTGACGGCCCTGTGCTTTGCGGGCACCCTTGTAGATAAAAGGGACGGGACGTCATACAAGACCGTCAAACTGGGGAAACAAGTTTGGATGGCGGAGAATCTGAACTTCAAGACTCCGGGAAGCAAGTGCTTTAATGGCGACGACTGCGCCACCTATGGACGCTTCTACCGCTGGAAAGAAGCTCGTGAAATTTGCCCCGACGGCTGGCACCTTCCGGTAAAGGGGGAACTGGATGCCCTTCTGAAGCTTGGTCCCAAGAACCTCCAGTCCGCAAACGGATTCGACTTGAAATTCGCAGGCAGTTTTGGGGGACAGGACGATGTCGTCTACAATGCCGATAATTCCTTTATCTGGAGCGATACCTTTGTAGACGAGTGCGGTGAAGGTGACGAAGGCATCATCGACTGTTCCTACACCTACGTCCTCAGGAATTCCCATTTCGGAATTTCCATCGTGGAAGAATTCTTTGATGCGGATGTGCTCTATTCGGTACGGTGTGTCAAGGATTAGTTTGGACGTCAAATGAAAAAGCCTCCAGGAAAAATCCTGGAGGCTTCTTTGCAAACTTTTGAGACCCTGCGGATTATTCCACAGTCACGCTCTTGGCCAGGTTGCGGGGCTGGTCCACGTCGTTTCCGCGGAGCACGGCAATGTGGTAAGCCATGAGCTGCAGGGGAATGCAGGTGAGGATCGGCATCAGCATGCTGATGGTCTTGGGAACCTTGATCAGATGGTCGGCGATTTCATCCAGCGGGTGGCAATCGTCGGTCGTGATGGCGATAACCTTACCGTCTCGGGCCTTGATTTCACGGACGTTACTGATAACCTTGTCAAAGAGGGCGTCCTTGGGGGCGATGACCACCACGGGCATGTTTTCGTCGATCAGGGCGATGGGGCCGTGCTTCATTTCGGCAGCGGGGTAGCCTTCGGCATGGATGTAGCTGATTTCCTTCAACTTCAGAGCGCCTTCCATAGCAACAGGGTAGTTGTAGTGGCGTCCCAGATAAAGGAAGTTGTTTGCCTTTACATACTTCTGGGCGATGCCTGCAATCTGGTCCGAAAGCTTGAGGGTCTGTTCCACCTGTTCCGGCAATTCCTGCATGGCCTTGACGATATCTGCACCGCTTTCAAAGCTGAGGCGACGCTGACGGCCCAACAGCAATGCAATCATGGCAAGAACGGTCACCTGGGAAGTAAATGCCTTGGTACTTGCCACACCGATTTCGGGACCGGCGTGCAGATAAACGCCACCGTCGCTTGTACGGGCGATGGTAGAACCAACGCCGTTACAGATGGCAAGAGCGGTGGCTCCCTTCTGCTGGGCTTCCTTCAATGCGGCCAAGGTATCGGCGGTTTCACCGGACTGTGAAATGGCCAGCACCAGGGTGCCCGGCTTAATGATGGGGTTGCGGTAGCGGAACTCGGAAGCGTATTCCACTTCAACAGGAACGCCTGCCAGATCTTCGATCATGTATTCGCCAACCATGCCGGCATAATAGCTGGTACCGCAGGCGGTAATGATAATGCGGTTGATGTTGCGGAGCTCGCGGATGTTGGTGTCGAGGCCTGCAAGCTTTGCGTTGCCTTCGGCGCACAGGAGGCGTCCGCGCATGGTGTTGCGGAGCACTTCGGGCTGTTCAAAAATTTCCTTCAGCATGAAGTGGGCGAAGCCGCCCTTGGCGATGGAGTCCGCATCGAATTCCACATCCTGGACTTCGTGCTGAACCGGCTGGCTCTGGGTGTTCAGCAGGTTGTACTTTTCACGATGGATTTCCACCACGTCGTTGTCGTCCAGATAGACCACCTTCTGGGTGTGGCTGATGATGGCGGAAACGTCACTGGCCAGGAAGAATTCGTTCTGACCGATACCGAGAATCAGGGGGCTACCGCGACGTGCGCCAATCAGAGTATTGGGCTCATCCTTGCAGATGACGGCCAGGCCGAAAGTTCCTTCGATGAGGGAGAGGGCCTTGAGAACCGCTTCCTTCAGGTTGCCCTTGTAGAACTTTGCAATCAGGTGAGTCACCACTTCGGTGTCTGTTTCGGACTTGAACAGGATGCCGTCTGCCTGGAGACGCTTCTTCAGGGAGGCATAGTTTTCGATAATGCCGTTATGGACAATGGAAATCTTGCCGTCAAAGCTCTGGTGGGGGTGGGCGTTCTGTTCGGTGGGGGCGCCGTGGGTGGCCCAGCGTGTGTGGGCGATACCGATGCTTCCGCTTACAGGGGTGGCCTTGAGCTTAGCTTCCAATGCCGAAATTTTGCCCGATGCGCGAACAGTGCTGATTTCATCATTGTCGATGAGGGCGACGCCCGAACTGTCGTAACCACGGTATTCTAGCTTCTTTAGACCGCCAACTAGAATCGGTAAAGCCTCACTTTGCCCAATATACGCGACAATTCCACACATATAAATTCCTTACTTTTTTAATAAAGTGCAATATATGAAAATCTTTTGGTAAAAATGCGTTACAGATTGTCTTTTGAAGCCGCATTTTGTTATTTTTCCACTCGTCTAACAAAAAAAGAGGAATGAAATGAACAAAAAAATGCTTCTTGCTGCAGGTGCAATTGCTCTTGCTATGACTGGTTGTGATCAGCTGTGCCAGGGTTCCGCTCCCGCAAAAAAGACTGCTCTCGTTACTGAAAAGGATAAGTATAGCTACGCTCTCGGTGCTCACTTTGGTAACCAGGCTCACTTCCAGCTGGTGACTCGCGACTCCATCGATCTGGACATCGACGTGTTTATCCAGGCTTTCAAGGAACGCTATAACGAAGATTCCGCAAGCTTCCTGATGAACGATTCCGTTATTTTCCAGACCCTGACCGACCTTTCTCAGTCCCGTCAGAAGGAAAAGGAAATGAAGGATAGCATCGCTGCCGCCAACAACAAGGCTGCTGGTGAAGCTTTCCTCGCTCAGAACAAGACTGCTGAAGGTGTCGTTACCACCGAAAGCGGCCTTCAGTACAAGGTAATTACCGAAGGTACTGGTGCAACTCCTGCCGATGGACACATCGTCAAGGTTCACTATACCGGTACTCTCCTGGATGGCACCAAGTTCGATAGCTCCGTCGATCGTGGCGAACCTCTGGAATTCCCCATTGGCGCAGTGATTCCGGGTTGGACCGAAATGCTGAAGCTCATGAAGGTTGGCGAAAAGGTTACCGCATGGATCCCCAGCGATATTGCTTACGGTCCCCGTGGTCGTGGCCCGCAGATTCCGGGTAACAGCACTCTCGTGTTCGAAATGGAATTGATCGACACCCACTCTGCTGACGAACCCAAGGCTGAACCCGCAAAGGAAGAAGCAAAGGCTGAAGTGAAGCCCGCTAAGGCTGAAAAGAAGGCTCCCGCCGCTAAGGCTGCAAAGCCCGCAGCTCCCAAGGCTGAAGCTAAGCCCGCTGCAGAAGCACCCGCTGCCGCTGCACCGGCTGCTGCTCCCGCCGCTGCTGCAGAAGCTCCGGCCGCTGCACAGTAATTTGCGCTGAAATCTTTTATGATTTGAGGACCTCTCCAAACAAAGGGAGAGGTCTTTTTTTATCTTGCGCTTGTTAACTGAAATAGCTGCATTTTATGTGATGCTTTTTGAGGGTTCGCAGATTTGACAATGCAGCTTGTATAGTCGAGGTGTTTGTGTTCCGTTTCTTTATAAAATTTGCGGTAGTCATTTGCGTCATCACCCTTTGGGGTTGTAACGAACAGGAAAAGATCCTGCAGTTGCAGGCAGAGGGTGTCGCCCTTCAGGCCAAAATCGATTCCCTGAATCAGGCTATAGAACAGTCCCAGATGCTTCCCGGAAACTGGGTTGTAGAAAATGATACGGTCCGTGCTGGCGATGGCTTGTTCCAGGTGCTTTCCCGCATGCATATTAACGAAAAGGAACGCGGCAAGTTGGTGCTTGGCATGCAGGATAGCGTGGAACTTTCCAAGATGCGTGTGGGGCAGGTCTTCTTTGCCGCCCTGGATTCTACAGGCAGCGTTCAGCGATTCCGCTATGCCACTTCTCCCGCCACCATCCACATGATGAGCAAGACGGATACGGGCTACATCTATAGCCGTATCGAAAAGCCGGTGACCCGCCGCATGTCTATTTTCGAGGGTGCTCTTACCGAAGGCAGCACCCTGAACGGCACCCTGTTCAAGGTGGGCATTCCTGGCCGCATGGTGGGTATCGTCAGTGGCGTGCTCCAGTGCAAGGTGGCCTTCCCTCTGGCCCGTGCCGGCGACAAGTTCCGTATCCTTCTGGAAGAGACGTTCTATCAGGATTCTATCTGGATTAGCGGCAAGGTGGTCTATGCCGAATTCGACGGTCGCATTGTGGGCCATCACGAAGCCTTCCGCTACGAGGATCCGGATCCCAAGAGTTCCTTTAACGCCCACTATACCGAAAAGGGCGAAGCCCTGGTCTATGACGGTCTGCGTTACCCCTTGGACCGTCTCCACGTAACAAGCCCCTATGGCTCCCGAATTCACCCCATTACAGGCCAGCGCAAGAGCCATCACGGTATTGACTATGGTAACCCCACGGGCACTCCGGTTTATGCCGTGGCCGAAGGTGTGGTCGTGGTTTCGGGTTATGATGATTTAAGCGGTAACAAGATTGCAATCCGCCATCGCGACAATTCCCAGAGCTGGTACATGCACCTGTCTGTTCGCGGTGTAGGTGTCGGTGCCAAGGTGGCTCCCCGTCAGGTTATCGGCCGCGTGGGTAACACCGGTCGTAGCACCGGCCCCCATCTGCACTTCGGTTTCAAGAACGAGAAGGGCGCCTGGATCAATCCCACCAGCAAGACCATGATTGCGACTCCCAGACTGGAAGGGGAACGCCTGGGCCGCCTGCAAAAACAGGTTGCCGAAATCCGTGGAGAAATTGAAAAGACCCTGGCCGCTCCTGCGGTCAAGGCCAATGATACGACGGACGTCATGGTCCGTATGCGAAACCTGTAACAGGTGCTAATTCGCTACTTTCTTGAATCTGAAGCTTCCTGCGCCGCGGCGGATATAGTCGCGGTCAAGAACCTTTGCCTCGCTGCTTTCTCCGGCGGCTTCCTTGTCGAAGTTTCCTGTAGAGACCTTGCCGTAACCGGCTGTTCTTTTTTCTGTGCCTAGGGTGGCAATTTCTACAGCCTTGGTCATTTGCTTGTCGGGGTCGTAGATGAGGTGGTCGGGCTCGATTCCGAAGGAGTGGTATGTTTCCCCGTTCTTGTCAAAGATGTGGGCGTCGGTAATACCGAAGATTCCTCCTGCGAAGGTTTCGCTATAACCCTGGCCGATGCCCTTGCCGTAGGTGGTGGTTCCTACAATGGGGGAGGCCTTGTTGCTGGTAATGTTCATCAACATGATTTCAGAGCAGCTGGCGGTATTCTCGTTGGCCAGGAATACCACATACAGGTCCTTGCCGATGCCGTCGACTTCTGCGTAATCCGTGGTGGTGTCGAATTTTTGAACAATCTTGTTCTGAATTCCGCTTTGAACGGAATCCCAGGTGGCTTCAACGAATGTGGCCAGTTTTTCTCCCTTGGAAAGCAGGTCTGCCGATGCATTTTCGCAGTGTTCGATTGTGCCGCCACCATTGTCGCGCAAGTCGATGATGAGGGATTTGTCGCCGTTGTCTACAATCTTCTGGAGGCGTTCATGGAATTCTCCATAGGTTCCGTATTCGTTTGCGGTAATGTCGGTAAATTCATCGATGGTAATGACAGGGATGCCGCTTTTGTATGCCAGATGGACTGTAGGGGCGTTAAATGAGTCCAGCTGGATCACGGCGGTGTGGGATTCTCCGTCGCGGATGTATGCAATCTTGATGATGTCCAGCTTTTGCCCCTGAATCGCCTCTTCGTAATCGGCCTGGCTTGTGATGGTTCGGTAGTTTACCGCGGTGATGATGTCGCCTTCCTGCAGCCCTGCGAAATAGGCGGGGGAATTGCGGAAGATTTCGGTAAATACCAGTGCGTTGTCGATAACGTCAACCTCGGCGCCGATACCCACGCTTTCTGGAGATTCGGTCAGGGCCTTCATGATGCCGTCAGAGAACTCGGGGTCGTAATAGCGGGTGTACCTGTCGCTCATCTGGTTGTACATGCCGCAGACGTCTGCATAACGAGATGTGCAGGCACCCTTGGAGAAGTCGGCGGTAAAGAGTACCTTGAAGTAGACGTCGGGATCGCTGTTCAGTTCATTTTTGAGGTGGGCGTCGTAATAATAGGCGCTTAACAGAAAATGATTGTACAGGAGTTCCTGGTAATAGATGGATTCCCTGTCCTGGTCCGTGATTTCCTTTGTGGCGCTGCTGCTGTTTTCGGTACAGCCCCACATCAGGAAACCCATGGTCAACGCAGCAATGCTTGCTATAGATAAACTTTTGTTCTTCATTTCATCCTCAATAAACTAACCCAGACTTTCTAACCCAACGTTCAAAATATAAGAAAAGGTTCTTCACTTTCTATGAAAGCACCACCGATAGATGGTTTGCTGGGGCTAATGGCCTTCTTCGAAACTTTATCGTCTTCGGAATCGGAGAACTTTTTCCCGTAATATTTTTCTAGGGCTTTCATGCCGCAATTCAAGTCGACGCTTTGACAGGGGTAGTCGGGAATGATTCCGATTTTGTGGTAGGAGTTCCCCTTGGGTGTCAAAAATTCCAGGTTGGTGATAATGGCGAGGCCGCCTGCCATGGTGTTCCAGGTGGTCTGCCCGATGCCCTTGCCGTAGGTAGTGTCGCCGGCAACAGGGATGCCAGCGCCCTCGGCGATGGCTGCAGTAAAGATTTCCGCGCAGCTGGCGCTTCCTCCGTTGACCAGGGCCAGGAACTTTCCTTCTTCGCCTGCGTCTCCGGAAATGGCGTTAGATGTATTTGACTTTTTGACAGGAGTCCCGTCGCCGTTAAAAGTTCTCCAGCTTCGGGTAGAAATGGGTCCGGACTTTATGAATAGATCCGCCATGTTGACGCACTGGGTTACATGTCCGCCCGGGTTGTTTCTCAGGTCCAGTATTCTGGGCTTGCTGTAATTCCGCGTGGAATCAAGATAGGCTTTCAGTTCGCCATACGATCCCTTTTCCTTGTCGGCGGTAGTTTGTTTGAACTCGGTGATGGTAACCACGATGGTTCCGTCGATTGTGGTATCTACGAAAACGGTGGGGGCGTAAACGTCTTCCTTTTCCATCTTGTAAGAAAGGGTGTCGTCTTCGTAGGCGACCTTCAATTCAATGGACTTGTTGTAATTCAGGACGGAATCGTAGGTGTTGTAGGCAGCGCTATAAGAAAATGTCTCGGTTTGCAGAAGGCTCTTGCCGTTGACTTCCGTGATGTAACCCCAGCGGCGAATTCCTGCGCGCCCTGCAGGGCCATTGGGGTAGACCCGCTTAATGCGCAAGGGGTATGGCTGGTTAGCGTAGAGCACGTATTCCATGCCTAGAGAACCGGGGACGATGCTGGTGTTGATGGAGATGGAAGTCTGCTCGCTCTTGGACGGGGCCACGTATCGGGTGAATGGGTCGTCCAGGACTTCATACAGGGTTTGAACGGAATCCCCTTCCGGTTCCAGTTTTTCCAGTTCCTCTTCGAAGAGGTAGGTCCGTTCCAGCAGCCAGTAATTGTAGGTGTACTCTGTGGGGGCGGGGGTGCTTTCTACGGGGTGCATAAAATCACCGCAACCCCAGAGGTTGGCGATAATAAGCATACCGATAAAAAAAGAAAAAACCGATGGAATGTTCTTCACACCGGTTTCTGTAGAAAGCTTCTGCATAACCCTTTAGTCTTTAACCTTTAATCGCTAAGCTAATGATTACTGGTCGATTTTCAGGTTCTTCTTGTCCAACAGGATGCGAGGAACGCCGCCTTCCATGGGGTTTTCCATGACGGAGATGGTTTCCAGCTTTTCGCATTCGGCCAGGCTTTCGGGCAGGGATTCCAGCTGGTTTGCGTCCAGGACCAGTTCCTTCAGGTTCTTGAGGTTGCCGAATTCAGAAGGAATTGCTCCCAGGCTGTTGCCGGAGATCATGAGAATTTCCAGGGATTCCAGCTTGCCCAGGGTGGCGGGGATGCTGGTGAGATCGTTATTGTCAAGATAGAGTTTTTTCAGCTTGGAGAGCTTGCCCAGAGATGCGGGAATTTCGGCCAGCATGTTGTCGTGGAGACTCAGCTTGGTCACCTTGGTCCAGGAGCCGATTTTGTCGGTCAGGTCCAGCAGCTGGTTCTTGGCGATGTTCACCTGCTGCAGGTTCTTGAGGTTACCTACGGAATCCGGCAGTTCAGACAGACTGTTGTAACCCAGGTACAGGTGTTCCAGCTGGGTCAATTCGCCAATGGTTTCGGGAAGTTCCATCAGGTCGTTTTCGCTGACGGAAAGCTTTTTAAGGTTCTTGAGCTTGCCGATGTCATCGGGCAGTTCTACCAGCATATTACGGTCTAGAACCAGTTCCTCGAGGGAATCCAGTTCGAACAGTTCCGGAGGGAGCAGACGAATATTCTGCTGCGACAGATCCAGTGATTTGGACTTGTCGGCTTTGGCCTTGGCAATAACATCGAGCAAATTCATAACGTATCTCCTATAGCTTTAATCATAGTATTTTTAAGTTGCGTTGGAGCGACATCGGCCGAAAAAATGCTAAAATCCATCTTACATTTTTCGTACGGTTAGAGGTAATGATTTGAGTGTTTTTCTATAATTAGTGCTCAAATGTTTATGAAAACGTCAATTTTTTTCAAAAAAAATTAAAAGTTTTTTGAAAATTGTGCTCAAAGGGGGGGATTTGAAGCTATTTTTTATATATAAATATGACAAATTGGAAGGTACATCATTAGTACCGGACTTTTTAGTGTATCATACTGAGGAAAAAAATGGAATTGACCAAATCACAGGAACGCCGTCTAGCATTTGTAGCTAGCCTTTTGAGTCTTAACCCTAACGATCCTACTGATCGAATCAAGGCACTTCGGCACCTAAACCTGGATGAAAATGGTTGCTTCCATGGATTCCAATACTCCCAGGGCTTTATGGAATTCTTCATCTTCCTGGATGAAGATACTCCCCTCGAAAAGGTTGTGGCTCACCTGAATGCCGACCTGAAGCAGTTGCAGATCGCCGTGTTCCGTACCAGCGATCCTTCCAATCCGTTCTTCATGTCTCTCCGTGAAGAAGCCGACCCCTGGGCTGTCAACAAGATTTCCGATGATGCCGAAGAAGAAGATTCCGATGCACCGGCAAGCCGCCCCTACATGGAAACTCTGGAAATCACCGTGCTCCGCACCCGCGCCAGCCGCGATATTACCGACTCCGAACTGGAACGTACCCTTAAGGACATGCGCCGTAAGCTTACCCTCTGGAAGGACGAAATCAAGGCCAAGCTGGAAATCGTTGCCGAACACGATGACCTGACCCGCGACTTCCGCTCCGCCGACGACAAGCTTGAAATCGTCATGGAATCCGAACCGCTGCACCTCACCAGCGATCACGGTGAACTCTTCCTCGGTTTCTGCCCCATCCGTACCATTTTCGACTACCATGTTGCATTGGGCAAGCGCCTCAAGACTAAGCACAACATGGCTATCGTCAGCTCCAACATCCGTACCTACCTCGGTAACCTCACTCATACCAACGCAGCCCTTATCGATGCCTTCCAGACCATGGAACGCGCCGACGACCAGAATGTGAACGTGGACGACTTCCCGTTCCTGCACAACGGTATGACCCTTACCGGCGATGACCTGCGCCTGAAGGATCGTGACGGCAAGAAGGTGCTGTTCATTGAACGCCCCAAGATTATTAACGGTGCTCAGTCCCTGTTCACCTACGAACAGTACGCCAAGAAGAGCAAGAAGCCGGTGAACCCCTACGTTCTCGTGAAGGTTGTGGTGCCGTACCCCGGTGCAGACAGCTTCCTGAACCAGGTGACCATGGCTAACAACCGCCAGAACCCGGTATTCAGCTACCACCTGCGCGCTGCAGACGATCTGCAGTTCTTCATCTGGCAGCGTTACCAGGAAGAAGGCTTTACCTATGTCTATAAGGATGGCGTCCGCCTGAAGGCTCGTACCCGTAAGCTGGAAGTCCGTATGCGTCCGGAACTTGCAAAGACCCTGTTCATGATGGATGGCAAGCTTTCTGAATGCCGTTCTTCTGATTGCATCTTCGACAAGGAAACTCTTTACCAGCGTTGTTTCGGCGCCTTCGTCCGCGTGGCTCCCGAAAAGGAACGCGATTTCGTTCGCAAGACTATCGCCTTCACCAAGGCATGGCAGCTCCTGAGCCGTCTGCCCATCAAGATCCGTAAGGTGACCCCGGGTAAGGGCGTGTCTATCGAAGCTAACGACGATAATCCGCTGACCCGCATTACCTGGAACGGCCGTCTTGAAGACAAGTTCATCTTCCGTAGCGCCGTCAAGGACCTGGTCGTGGCTCTGGCCCTCAAGCACTGGCTCATCTACGGTGATCCGATCCAGGACTTCGAATGGCTGGTCGAAAACGAACTGAACTTCAACGATTCTATCCTGAAGTATGCCGCCAAGATCTACACCGACGATCTGAAGGGCATCCTCATCAGCGAATTCAAGGATAACTCCAACTACTACGACACCATCACCACCATCGACAAGGATAGCGGTGAATCTGTGGAACGTCGCCTGTGGAAGGGCTTCTCCAACACGGCCACCTACGAAAAGATGATGGATCTGTTGTGCAAGAAGAACCCCCAGTGGGAAAAGTGCCGCGAAGGTATTGAAGCATTTATTTAGGAAAATGAGGCCGGTCCCCTTGCAGGGTCCCTTTGAGGGATGAGGTCGCACCTTCGGTGCTTTTAGGTAAAAGGCTCCTGGCGAATGCCGGGGGCTTTTTGTGTTTGTGGGATTGGTTTTGGACGTACAGTCCGTTAATACTTGTTTGGGGAGAGGGGCTCTGGCAAGGGCCTGTAAATTAAGTTATACTTAACGCATGGAGCGAGTATGCAAACTTGTTCTCGGGGGTAGATTCGATGAACATAAATTTTTTTGAAATGGTTGCGGTTAAGGCCGGCTTTGTTGCCTTTGCTCTGGCCATGGGTCTTGTGGCCTGTGGCGATGATGGTTCTACAAATGGACCGTCTAATGGCCATAATGACTCGAGTGCTTCGTTCGTTGAGTCTGAAGATGATTTGCCTAACTGTACAGAAAGTAGGGATGGTTCTGTTAGCTTTGTTGACGGGACTAAGGAAGGCTTTGTTTGTAAGGATCGTAAGTGGCTTCATTACGATATGATTGTTGACGTTGATGAAAACTTGCCTGGCTGCACGGGGTCAAGAGAAGGCCTGACTGCCTACCTTTATGAAGAAAACCGCGAACTGAAATGTGTAGAAGGTGTCTGGGGGGCTGTTGGCGAAGCGGCTGGCTCGTCTTCTTCTGTCTTCCCGAGTTCTTCTTCAAGTGTCATCCCGGGCACCGCCCCGGAATCTGGCAGCTCCGTTGCGTCGTCCAGTTCCGCGAAGTCTTCGTCGTCGGTAGCGAGCAGCTCCAGCGAAAAAAGTAGCAGCTCCGTTGCGTCGTCCAGTTCCGCGAAGTCCTCGTCGTCGGTAGCGAGCAGCTCCAGCGAAAAGAGTAGCAGCTCTGTTGCGTCGTCCAGTTCCGCGAAGTCCTCGTCGTCGGTAGCGAGCAGCTCCAGCGAAAAGAGTAGCAGCTCCGTTGCGTCGTCCAGTTCCGCGAAGTCCTCGTCGTCAGTTGCAAGTAGTTCCTCCGCAAAGAGTAGCAGCTCTGTTGCTGACAAGGCAAACTGTGCCTACTTGAATCCGAACATTGACTACGGCACCATGACCGACACCCGCGACGGCCAGGTGTACAAGACCGTCACCATTGGCTCCCAGACTTGGATGGCAGAAAACTTGAACTACGACCCGGGGAATGTGTCTAGTATGGGCTCCTATGCATGGAGCGGCTGCTATAACAATGAGTCAAGTAATTGTTCCAAGTACGGTCGCCTGTACACCTGGGAAGTTGCCATGAATGACGCAAGCTGTAATTATGGTACAACCTGTGGTGCTTCTCTAAACCCGACAAATCCTGTTCGCGGTGTCTGCCCCAGCGGCTGGCATTTGCCTAGCCATTACGAGTTCGAACAGTTGATCAACTTTATAGACCCAACCTTCGGTTATAGCCATACTGATGACGCTTATTCATCTACCGCTGGCCAGTACCTGAAGTCCCTGTCCGGCTGGAACTCTAGCGGCAACGGATCGGATGCCTACTGTTTCTCCGCGCTCCCCGGTGGCTTCAGGAACCTCGATGGCTATTTCTACGGTGCCGGCTACGACGCTTACTTCTGGTCATCAGGTGAGTACGGTAGTAGCAACGCCTTCCACTTGGACTTGGTCCTGTACTACCTTAACGAGGGCGCACTCCTCTGCTGGAACGACAAGAGCGACGCAAGGTCGGTTCGCTGTCTCAAGGACTCTAACTAGACCGACGTAAGTCGGACTAGCGGTTGGCTAATGTAGGACAATCAAAGCGACAAAGGATTGCCCTTTTTACAAAAAAAACACCATTGCATTTTTTTGAATGGTGTTTTGATTGTTACTTTATCTGTGATTTTACTGTTGGAATAAGTTTTTCTGAATCTCCAGCACCCTTTCAATCGAAACATCGTTGTCTTCTGCGATTTCATCCAGGGTGAGCTTGCCTCGCTTTAAAGCCTTGATGACCGCCTCGGTCCGAGCTTCGTCCTTACCTTCAGCACGGCCTTCAGCACGACCTTCAGCACGGCCTTCTGCGTGTCCTTCGGCTAGTCCCTTTTCAAAGCCTTTTGCATGCCCTTCGTTGATGGCGTCGTCGATGCAACAGTCGATGTCGTACTGAGTAGTCATGGAAAAAGCCTGCCTTTCTAGAACTTCCTTGGGGGTTCTACGGATGCGCAACCGCTCGTAGGCGTCGCGGATGGCGCCCTGGGCGGTGCTGGGAATTTCGTCGCGGCTGCCGCAGTTGTTGATGAAGTCCATCCATTCCCGCTCCCTTTCGGGAACGTCCTTGGCGGCTTCCAGCTTCGGCAACTTAATGAAAATATAGTTCAAAACATCGCTTACGGGCAAGGCGTCCTTGTTTCCCAGGTCGCTCTTGCGATAGATTGCCCAGGTGTCGCGGTAGTCCTTGTTACCGTCGGTGGCGTTCTCGCAGATCCAGATGCTGTATATCTTGGGCATGCGATAACGTTCTGCGAGGGAGAGCTCGCGGCGGCGCTTCTGAAGGGAAAGAAGTTCTTCGCGGTGGGCCTCGGCGGCCATGACGGCTCCGTACAGAACGACGCGATCCTTAAAGTGAGTGTGACCGTATCTCTGCATCTCTACGTCGATGTATTCGCCCTTCTTGGTCTTGGCGTGAACATCGACACCGACGATGTCGTCGCTGGGGTAGATGACCGCCAGGTCGCGGTTCATGTGCTCAACCTCTGTAATGGCATCCTCGTCGTTGCGACGGAGGACTGCGTTCAGGAAGTCCATCAGGATTTCCTTGTCCTCGAAAAGCCTGACGAAGGCGGTGTTCTCCTTCGCGGAAAGGAAAGTGGATTGACGCAGCAGCTCCGGAATTTCCTGTTCCGGAAGGTCCTGGTTCAAAATGACACCGAAGTCGGCGCGTGATCCCAATGCTGTCATGGGATACCTCTTGAGAAAAAGTTTAACGATATGGTGCCGACCTCAATTTTTCGTTGAAATCGGGGGCCCTACGTTACACACTCAGGAAGCGCTTTCCCAGGTACCCTGCGGCGTCCTTCCTTCGGTCAAGTTGAAGACGAAGTGCCGCGAGCAGCAAGCAGAGAGTTAATGGCCGCGCACGAATGCCGGATGAGAATAGGCTGAATATAGTAAAATACTCTAAAGATGGCGTTTTTTGTTGACCGCTTTTACAGCGTTTTTTATCTTTGTTTGCGAAAATTTTACACGAGGAGTTCTTACAATATGTGGAACGAAAAACATCTTAACAGACTGAATGAGTACCTGAGCCAGGCTCAGGCTGCTGGTGGCGCTGCCCGTATCGATAAGCAGCACCAGTCCGGCAAGTATACTGCTCGCGAACGCATGGAAATGCTGTTCGATGCAGGCACTTTCGTGGAAGTTGGCGCTCTCCGCAAGTCCAGCAACCGCGTTCTCAAGGAAAGCAAGGTCATCCTGGGTGATGGCGTCGTTACCGGTTACGGCAAGGTGAATGGCCGTCTGGTGTTCGCTTCTTCTCAGGACTTTACCGTTGGTGGTGGCGCTCTCGGTCAGTGCCATGCCGAAAAGATTTGCCGCGTCATGGACATGGCTGTTGAAGCCGGTTGCCCGTTCGTTGCTATGAACGACTCTGGTGGAGCTCGTATTGACGAAGGCGTGTTCTCCCTGGCTGGCTATAGCGCTATCATGGCTCGTAACGTTTGGGCTTCTGGTGTTATTCCCCAGATCGCCGTGATTATGGGCCCCTGTGCTGGTGGTGCCTGCTATTCTCCGGCTCTGTCTGACTTCATCTTCATGACTCAGTCCACTTCCCAGATGTTCCTCACTGGCCCCGCTGTGGTTAAGCAGGTCATGGGCGAAAACATCACCGCTGCCGAACTGGGTGGCGCTCCGGTGCATACCGCAAAGTCCGGTGTGGCTCACTTCATGTTCGAAGATGACGTAAAGACTTTGGAAGGCGTTCGCAAGCTCCTTTCTTACCTGCCTCAGGGCAACAAGTGCAAGCCGGTTCCTGCTGCAGAACAGCTGGAAGAAAAGGCTGACGAAAAGGGCATCAAGAAGCTCTTCAAGAAGTTCCTGAACAAGCAGGAAGCTACCTGCGAAACTGCAGAAGATAAGAGCGCAACTATCCAGGACATCGTTCCGGATAACTACAAGCAGGCTTACGACGTTAGCGCCGTGATTGCCGCTTTCGCTGACGCTGACAGCTTCTTCGAAGTTCAGAAGGACTGGGGCAAGAACGTGGTGATCGGTTTCGCTCGCCTGAACGGTGAAGTTATCGGTATCGTTGCTAACCAGCCCAAGGTCCTGGCTGGTTCTCTGGATGTTGATGGTTCCTCCAAGGCTGGCCGCTTCGTTCGCTTCTGCGACGCTTTCAACATTCCTCTGCTGGCTCTCGTAGACGTTCCGGGTTACATGCCTGGTAGCAAGCAGGAATACTCTGGCATTATTCGCCACGGTGCAAAGCTCCTGTACGCCTTTGCCGAAGCAACCGTTCCTAAGGTTACCCTCATTCTCCGTAAGGCCTTCGGTGGTGCTTACATCGCCATGAACTCCAAGGACGTGGGTGCAGACTATGTCTTCGCTCTGCCTATTGCTCAGGTGGCTGTGATGGGTGCAGAAGGTGCTGTTGAAATCATCAACAAGAAGGAAATCACTGCTGCACCGGATCCGGTTGCCGCACGTGCCGCTTGCATCGCCAAGTACGAAGACGAATTGATGAACCCCTACGTTGCCGCTGCCATGGGCGTGGTTGACGAAGTCATCAAGCCGGAAGACGTACGTAAGCGCCTTGTGGGTGCCTTCGACGCTCTGAAGACTAAGGATCAGAAGCGTTTGTGGAAGAAGCACGCTAATATTCCGCTGTAAGTGAAATAAGGCCGATAAAGATCGGTCCTTGATGCTCACTGTTTTTAAAAGGTTCCTGGTTAATGACCGGGAACTTTTTGTATAAACTAATCTGCTGTTTTGAGGCTGTTTCGGCGGATTATGCGGTTTAGGGGCTCTTGTTGTAAAGTTTGCGGCTTCTACTGCGAAAAAAAATGCTAATTTCCCAAAAAATTTCGGTGCTTTGTCCATAAAAGTAATGGTCTCCGCAGGGCGGAATTCAGTATTTTTTTGGTAGGGTGGCCGAGGGGTTGCTTACAAGGATTTTTTCGCGGCTTATTGTTTGTGTCTATTTCTGATTTGAAATACTGGTTTTATGCTTTAGGTGTTGCTCTGACGGCGGGTTTTGCCTGGTCTCAGAGTGATTCCATGTCTGTTGTTTCTGCGGCGGATGCCGAGGTTGGCGAGGTTGATCCTGCAGAAACCGAGTGGCAGCCTACTATGCAGTATATGGAGTTGCCCCCGTCCGTGACACCTTTGAGCGGTATGGCGCCTTTTGGCGGAATCGGTTCTTCTCCCCGTTTGATGAATACCATGAAGGGGCAGGTGTTCACCCACGATGTGGATGTGGCAACCCGTGAAATGGACATTTCCGAGAAGCATGTGAATGCCGCTTCCCGAGATACCACCGTGCTCTGGTCGGCACATTATCCGGAATTGACGGATTACGTGAACGACATGTATCTGGCAGGCCGTAAGAATTTATGGTTGAACGGTCTGGTGGGGCAAGCTAACGAAGGGTACGAGACTCCGGAGACGGGTTCCGTTTTCGACATTACGGTCCCGGTGACTATGCCGGCCTGGATGCGCGATTTTGGTCTGGATAAGCCTAAGCTGATGCTTCAGGGTACCATGGATATCCGACTGAAGGGATACGGTGAAAAGGATGATGCCGAAGGTAGTACCTATACCAGCCTCTGGCCCAGTCCCACGCTGAACTATACTCCCAACTTTATGGTGAAGGGCAAGATCGGCCCTTACATTACCGTCGAAATCAATAACGTTGAAGAAGGCCTTGGTACCAAGAACCAGGTGCGCGTGGTGTACGAAGAATCCTATAAGGATGAATTCGAGGACTACATCTTGCAGCGTGTGGAAGCGGGTACCACGAACCTGGCCCTGACCGGTACGGAACTGACGGGTTATTCGGAAAACCATCAGGGCCTCTTTGGTATCAAGGCGGACTGGAAGCTGGGCGACTGGCGCCTGACTACCATTGCATCCCAGGATGGTGGTGAACAGGAAGAATATACCTTGAAGGCTAGCGAGTCTACGTCTGAATTCCAGATTCTGGATAAGCAGTTCATTGCCTACCGTTATTATTTCTTGAACCATGGTGCCAGGAAGGCTTACGTTAAGAACGCCATTCATGGTAAGACTACGTCTGACTATCCTGCCGCAAAGAACTTGCAGCTCTATAAGCGCGGAAACATCACCACTTTCAGCAATTCTACAAAGGATGTAATCGATAATGTAACGGCGGTCTATAGGACTCCCGATGGCAAGGTTATCGAGAAGAAGGTGGACCGCCTGATCGCCCTGGACCCCAAGACGGACTTTACCTACGATAGCAAGACCGGTATCTTGAAGGTTAACGGTGTCAGCCGCAATACCTTGATTGCCGCAAGCTGGAGCGACGATAGTTCTGGCCGTGGAAATACGTCTGACGTCAAGAACGGATCCAAGGTAATCTTGGTGCAGTGGGATGCGGCTCTGCCGGAACTGACGGACATCGACAAGTTGATGCTCCGTAACGTGTACTCTGTGGGTATTTCTGACGCCAGTGCCTCCAGCTATGTGCTGCGCATGAAGAATAAGTCTGGCATTGCCGGCAACTATCTTAAGACCCTGGGCCTTGTGGATGATAAGACCGGAAACCCTCTGGTTAACGACGCAACCATCTTCAAGAAGAATGAATCCGGTACCTACACCGGTGAAATGTGGCTTCCCTGTAAGACCACTTCTGATACGACGGTAAAGTCTGAATCCAGATTGATGGATAACTGTCTTGAACCACTCCGCTGGGTGGACTCCTCGGCGGCTATGGCCCAGATGTATTCCTTGCCGGTCTACAACCTTTCCCGCTACACCAGCAAGTTCTATTTCGAAACTGTGGGCAAGCGCCGCAGTTCAACGCTTAGCGTTCGTGATCCCAGCTCCAGCTATTCTGTGAATGGTAGTTCCTGTATGGATATTTCTCCGGGCTCCGAAAAGGTGACCGCAGGTTCTACGACTCTTATCCGTGGTACCGACTACGAGGTAAACTACGAACTGGGGCAGATTGAACTTTTGAGTGAACGCGCTCTTGACCCGAATAAGGAAATCAAGGTCAGCTACGAATGCGAACCGCTCTTTGAAATCGACAACAAGCTGTTGCTGGGTGCCCGTGCTGAACTGCCTTTGGACTTGTATGGCCTGGGTGCAGGATCTGTTCTGGGTATTACCGCCCTGTACAAGAGTCAGAGCACCACGGCTGAAGTGCCGACCTTGGGTAACGAACCTTACTCCAGCGTATTGCTGGGTATGAACCTGCGCTTGCAGGATACCGTAAACGCCTTGACTGAACTGGTGGACGCCATTCCGGGAATCAATGCTACTGCTCCGTCTTCCTGGCGCTTTGAAGCTGAAATTGCCGCAAGCCATCATAATGCAAATACTAGCGAGAACCAGTCTGCCTTGGTGGAAGACTTTGAAGCCACCACCTCTGGCTTGACTTACCCGCTGTCTAGGCTTTCCTGGTATCAGGCTTCTCCTCCTGGTGGTACGGACCGCTCCATCTTTACATACATCCCGGAGCTGGATTACAGACATCAGGGTGAATTCATCTGGCATAGCAACAATACGGAACTGTACAAGAACATCTACCCGGCTGTGGGTAATTCCGATGTGGACAATCAGCACTTGACCGTGCTGAAGATGACGCTTCGCCCCAATGACAACCTGATGGGAAATTCCTGGGGTGGTGTCATGCGCCCCAACAGCGCCTACTATCAGGATATGAGTGACCTGAAGTATGTCGAAGTGGTGGCTCGTGGTAACGTGGGATCTATTTACCTGGACCTTGGTCTTGTTAGCGAAGACTTGTCTATTAACGGTGATCGTCCTAACGAAAAGTATGATGGTGAAAATGACCTGGGTACGACTACGGCCCTGCACGACAAGGGTCTGGACAACGCTACTGGCGCCGATGAAGTCCGCTATGTATGGAAGTGCAGTAATGCCGGCTGTGAATCCAGGGAAGTGAAGGCGGATGCCGGTTCTACGGATATCGCTCGCGATGATTACGATGATGACCTGGAAGATCTTAGCGATCCTCCGGTAAACATTAACGGTACCGAAAACAACTCCGGTGAACGCAGCTACGATACCGAAGACATTAACAAGAACGGCGCCCTGGATACGGACATTAGCTTTGTTCGTTATCGTATCGACCTTTCTGATACGCTGAAGGCTCATTTCGAGGAATTGAAGAACGGCTGGCGCAAGTGGCGCATCCCGCTGAACCAGTATGATACCATCGTGTCTTCTACGGGTAGCGATTATCTGTCGATCTTGTCGGGCGCTCAGTATTCTCGACTCTGGATGGGTTCCTTGAACAAGGGTGTGGCCGAAGCCAAGGTCCAGATTGTTCATCTTGCCGTTGTGGGTAATGCCTGGGAAGAAACAACCGTTGCCGACCTGTATCGCACTTCGACTAACGAAAATTCCCAGATTGTAGAAATCAATGGCGTTGAAACTCAGGTGAGCGAAGTGACCTCTGCAAGGGATACCACCTACATCAAGGTTTCTACAATCAATAACCGCGAAAACTCCGACAAGTATTCCAAGTCTCCCAATACGGCGACGGAACGTGATTCCGATACAAACGCTCCCCTGAAGGAAACGGCACTTGTCCTGGATTACCATAATATGCAGCCGGGTCAGGAAGTGGGCGTGACCCGCATCTTCGAGACGGACAAGAAGGACTTCTCCAGCTATAAGTCGGTGAAGATGGAAATCCATTATGCCGCGAAGGACAATACGGGTGACGTCCGATTTGCCATTCAGTTCGGTGAAGGCTCGCTGGAAGGTTCAAGCGATTACTACGAATGGAGCTTCAAGCCGGTTAAGCTGGAATGTAGCTCTACCGTATGCCACGATGACAACTGGCTCGACAACGCCTTCTCTATGAATGTGGCTGATTTCTCTGACTTGAAGCGTGGCCGTACTCCGCCGTTTGTAACCGCTGTCGAAAAGAAGCTGAAGCCGAAGAGTGGCGAAAGAGACCGCGAAGAAAAAATCCGCCTGGTGGGTAATCCGTCTATTACCAGCATTGACTGGATGCGCTTTGTGATTATTGCGGATTCCAGCAGCGACGCCTCTAGTTTTGAAGGTACCTTCTGGGTAGACGACTTGCGCCTTTCCGATATGGATACGGATTGGGGTTATGCAGGCCGTGTTGGCGGTCAGGTGAACTTCTCTGACTTCATCTCCCTTTCTGGAACGGTCCGTTATCAGGATGGAAACTTTGCTACCCTTTCTACTTCTAATGGCTCTCCTAAGCCCAAGGTTTCTGAAGCCGCTTCTCAGCTGGATGTGGCCAGCGACTTTACCATGAATTTGAACAAGTTCCTGGATGATAGCGCCGGCTTCCATATTCCGCTTTCTTTGGGATACCATAGCACTACGAAGCGCCCCTACATGAAGCCTACTGATGACATGATGCTGAACCACAGCAGCTTTGTCGAAATGACAGGCGATATGTTCCAGCAGCAGCTCGAAGTGGATCCCAGTGATGAACAGCAGCTTCGTGACGAAGGTGAATCAAAGGGCTACCAGTCTTACGTTCGCGAAAAGACCATCGGTATCAGCTACCGCAAGGACTACAAGGCTCACGAATCCAAGTTCGGTGAAGTGATGTCCCAGATTTTCCTGGACCGCCCTGCGTTCAGTTATTCCTATACTGAATCTGAAGGCCGTTCCACAACCAGTGCCGACTCCACTTATTCGTACCATACGATTCTTGAATATAAGTTGGGTACGTTTAGCCTCTTTAAGTTTAAGCCGATGGAAGGCCTGTCTGACATCTCCTGGCTCAAGGAACTTTCCAAGACTGAATTTGAACCTTGGCCGCAGACTTTCGACTTGACCCTGTTCGACTTGAACTATGTGCGTTATGTGAACCAGGCTCGTGATCCGGATTATGTGGATCCCCAGGTAGACAAGGTGGTTACCTATACCACGGAATTGAACCACAAGCTGAACATGCGCTGGAATATTTTCTCGTTCTTGACGACCAGCTATTCCTTGAACATCAAGCGTGATATGTATGGTGGTGGCGACCGTGAAGCCTTTGTAAAGAAGAACTTCTTTACTTCAAGAGACGGCGGCCTCTTTGCCAGCGATTATGTCTTTGATTTCGATCATACTGATCGCAAGGTCTACATTTCTTCTGATAGTGTGCTTGTCATTCCTTACGACACCATTCCTAGACCGAAGCTTTCTGCCGATGGCGATACCTTGGGTGAGGACTGGGTGGTCGATATGCAGAATCCCGACTCCTATGAAATCCTGTATGATAGCACCCGCTTCTACAAGGTGGATAGTGTGGGCCACAGGGAATATGGCCGTTCCTATGGTATTCTTCGTAACGAACGTGCTCGTAGTCAGCAGTTTAGAATCGGCTTTAACCCCAGGCTGATTCCCTTCATTCCGTTTACCACGAATTTCACCTCTGACTTTAGCCAGCAGAAAACGATTCCCGATGATTTCTCCTTTAGGGATGAAACCATGATCGAAAAGAACTACTGGACTATTTCTCAGACCAACCGATTCGAATTTTCTCCCACCTTCAGGATTTTGGATTTGGTTCAGAGCTTTGGCAAGGAAAATGCCGTGGCCAGCGCCCTGGAAAAGATCAAGTGGCGTGAAATTCGTTTCAACTGGACTGCAAGCACAAACACCGTGGGTGAAAACTTCACCTTGTCTCAGCTTTATGAAGATCAGGGTGTGACTCCGCTGCAGTATTATCTGTACGGTCTCGGTCTTGGCAATGGCTATAGGAACCGCGGACTCTACAATATCGTAACTGGCGACATGGGACTTGACCATCGCGATGATTTCCGCAGGTTTGCCCAGTATCGTAACCATGAAGTGGATACTCTGGTTTATCAGGGGAACTTTAGACATGCCGTTTCCCGCCAGTTCCAGGTGGGTACGGGAATTACCTTGCCGATTTGGGATATCGGTGTGACGGGCGATTTGCAGTGGAAGGAAGATTTCTCCCAGTCTCGTGAATACCCGCTGTATATCGATACCACCACGTTGTGGCCGAAGATTGGTGTCGGTGTGACTGTTCCCAACTTCGCCCAGAGAGTTTCGTTCCTGAATGATTTCAAGAGTGTTTCTACATCTCATCGTTTCGACTACTCCTACACAACGACGGTTCATCCGTTCCAGAGTGCAGAAGATTCCTGGAGTCAGACGCTTAACTTCAATCCGCTGGTCAAGATTACCTTCTTGCTCCAGAACAATATGCGTATCGAAAATGCGGTCCGCATGAAGATTGAGAGCACGGATCGTCGCCCCAAGGAAGAAGTGGTCAGCTGTACCAGTTGGGCTCCTGAAAATCAGGATTGCAGTGGTGGAAGCTCTCGCGATACGACGGACTATTTCTGGGAAACGCCCTGGATTCATACGGCCCTGTATAACGACTTCGCCTTCAATATTGGTGACGACTTTACCGTTACCTATCCTCTTAAGCTAGACAAGGTACTTAAGATCTGGAAGTGGTTCTACAAGTTCAAGAATTCTATCGACTTGAAGTTCACCGCAGGTTACGACTACAAGAAGACTATTCGTAAGGAATACGTTCCCAACGAAGGTTATGACATGTGGGCTCCCGAAAGCGGTACTTCTGATGGTGTCTTTAGACAGTGGTCTTATGTGGCTCCCACGACAGGAACTGAAGAGACTCTGACGGTGTATAATCCGAAGCTTCATCTGGAAGAACGTAGGGTTCCCTCAAGAACACACGAATGGTTCCTGCGTCCTGCAGCCAGCTATCAGTTCAATAAGATGGCCTCTATGAGTTCTTACGTCGAGTACCGCCAGATTCATGAAAAGCTGGATGACGAAACTCCTCACCTGCGTCAGATTCTGCAGTTTGAAATTGCGCTGATGCTGCGATTCAATTAAAAAATATGAGGCGCCTCTTCGGGGGCGCACATTGTTTTAAAGGATGTAATTATGGCAAAGCAAAGAGTAGCTGTTGGAATGAGCGGAGGTGTGGATTCCTCGGTGGCGGCGCTTTTGTTGCAGGAACAGGGGTACGAAGTTTTTGGTGTGACCTTGCGAGTGTTGCCTCCCTTGGCCGAGGCTTCTCGCGCCTATGATCCCGAAAAAGATGAGAGCGTTTTGAAGGCTCGCTCCGTGGCTGATAGATTGGGAATTGAGCATCATATGGCTGTTTGTGATGACGCCTTTACGGAACGTGTGTTAAAACGTTGCCACAATGATTTTTCTAGGGCCCGTACGCCAAACCCCTGCTGCTATTGCAATCGTTACATCAAGTTTGGCTGGATGATGGATTTCGCCCTGGAACATGGTGCTGATTTTTTGGCGACCGGTCATTATGTCCAGATGAAGGACGTTGACGGAGCCCGCAGACTTTTTAAGGGACTTGACGTAGGTAAGGACCAAAGCTATTTCCTTTTCGGTGTTCCCGACGAGTCGCGTGCCCGTGTGCTTACTCCTCTCGGAGGTTTTGTTAAGTCCCAGGTTCGTGAAATTGCCGCCCAACATGGTTTCGTAAATGCCAGTGCCAGCGATAGCCAGGATATCTGCTTTGATATTTATGGCGAGGACTATACAAACTTCTTGACGGACCGTTATGGCCAAATGACCCGTGGCGGGAACTTTGTTACGGAAGAGGGCAAGGTGCTTCGCAAACATGACGGTTTCCATCGTTATACGGTCGGTCAGCGTAAAGGGCTTGGAGTCGCTTTGGGCGTGCCTGCCTTTGTGCGGAACGTGAATCCGGAAACAGGGGACATTGTGGTGACTGCCGACAAGGCTGCCGTAAGTGCCGACATGGTGCAGATTGAAAACTGCGTGTGGCATGGAGGGGCGGTAAAGCCCGGTGATGTATTCCGCTGCGAGGGCATGGTGCGTTATAGGCAACGTCCTGTGTCTTGCGAGGTAAGCATCCTTGAAGACGGGAAAGCTATCGCCCGCTTTATGGAACCGCTATTTGCCGTGACTCCGGGGCAGTGTGCCGTATTCTATGATGGCGACATGGTCGTCGGTGGCGGCTGGATCGTATAACTAAAAAACGCGGGAGATGCCCCGCGTTTTCTGTTTAGATATTTTTTGTGAATCGAATGCCTAGCGGACGATACCTATTTCGCTACGCTTTACAAACCCCTTGACCTTTTCGCCGAGGCGGATTTCTACGAAACGGCCTTGTTCCGAAAGAACTTCGAAGGAGGTTCCTTCAGAAAGGGTATTCAAGGTTTGGGCCTTGTCGTTAGGTGCGCTGGTGACATCGGCATCGGCTGCGGTAACGACTCCGGTAATTTCGGTTTCGGCAACAATGATCTTGTAGCCAGCGCTTGCTCCGATGATGCTGAAAATGGCGGTGAGCACGAAAATGAACCCGATAAAGATATTCTTGGTCTTTTCGCTGGTGGAAACCTTGCGGACGATGGCTGCCAGCATAATGAGCCAGAAAATACCTAACAGGGCGAACATCTGAGCTTTCAGGGAAAGGGCATGGTGGGCCTTGAAGAGACCTGCCAACAGCGGGTTCTCTTCGTCGTCTTCATCAACCTTGTCCTTGGTCATAGCCTGGGCATAGGCCAGATTGTGCTGGACGTCGGCATCGTTGGGACGTAGGCGTAGGGCGCTTTTAAAGTAATAGATGGCATAACCCAACTTTGCGCTACGGAAATAGGCGTTTCCCAGATTGTACAACAAGTCGGCGTCCTGGATGCCTTGTTCTTCGTAGCTGTCGTTGCAGGTGCGCCATTCGTCGATGGCTCGTTCGAAATCGCCTTCGTTGTAGGCTTTTGTTCCGGCCTCGATGCCGGCGCAGGCGGTAGGTGCTGCACTAGCTATTCCCAGACTTGCAATACAGAGGGCTGCTAAAAACCAGACTTTAAAAATATTCTTCATTTTATAAAACCTCTTTTGGCCTTATTTCAGCCCGTTCAGACTTTCGCAAAGTTTTTCCACGTCCGCGAGCATTTTCTTCTGTTCTTCGGCGGAGGGACTGACCGGGGCGAAACGTGCGAAGGCGCATTTTTCAAGCCAGCTGTCAATGGCGGAAATGGTTTCGGCAGAGACGCCGCGGCTTTCCAGTTCCTGCTTCATCTGGGGACGGGTCATGCCCCTGAATTCTGCGTTGGTCAAGTCGCTAAGGTAATCTACCAGACCGTTTTCTAGAGCGGCGTAGAGAGCCTTGGCGTCGCCCTTTTGCAGTGCGGCATTGGCGTTGGCAAAGCGGGTCTTCAGCTGCTTGCTAGCCTTGCCCTTGCGAACCAGGGCCTGGTTGCTGCTGAGTTTGCGCTTACGCTTGATGGCCAAGGTGACAATGAAGTAGAAGGGAAGGGCCGCTGCAAAGAGAATCCAGTAGAGGACGTTCTTGTAAGGGGCTTGACTCGAAGCGGTACCGCTAATTTTATGAATGAAACGGATGTCGCTGCCCAGAGCCTCGATCTCTTTCTTCTGAACTGGGGCGGGACCGTTTGATACGTTGGCTACAGGTGCCTGGAACATGGCTTCTGCAGAAGCGTCGCCCTTTTCTACTTCGATATTCCAGGGGCCAGCCACTGCGGTTTCGTATTTCTTCTTGCTTGGATTGAACCAGCTGTACTTGATTTCGGGGATGGTGAATTCGCCCTTCTTCTTGGGGTAAAGGAAGACTTTTATGCTCTTGCTGGTGACCACCTTGTTTCCAACGATCTTCTTGGAGATGTCATTTTCGGGAGGCACCGAGCGGAAATCGCTAAAGTCGGGAAGCTTGGGATCGGTAATGGATCCGGGAAGGCCGTCACCCTTGATGTTGATGGACAGGGTCATGGCTTCGCCCACCTTGAGGTTGGTGCGGTCAAAGTCTGCGCTAAAGCTGTAGTTGCCTACCATACCGCTAAAGTTTTCGGGCTTGCCTTCGGTGGGGAGGGGCTTAACGGTAATGTTGACGGTGGGGGAGGTGGCTTCGGCCTCGATCGATTCCTGCTTGACGCTTCTGCTCGAGAAGGACATGCCGCCCATCTGCTTCTTTTCTTCGACGACCTTGGGTTCACCCAGCTTGGTGTATTTGAACTTGAATGCCGGAATTTGCAGGTTGCCGCTCTTGGTGGGGCTGAGCCATGCAAACTTGGCGCTGGCCTGAAGTTCTCGGCGGGCGTTTTCAACCGGTTCGAATTTCATGTTGGCGAGATCACTGCGGTGGACGATAAAGTCGTTACCGGTGCTCATGTCGGTGGCCTGCAGGTTCCCCTGGAAATGTTCGTAGGTGTGGAAACCCAACGTAACAGAGAACTGTTCGCCTTCGTAAACGGATTTCTTGCTGGGGGTCAGGCTAACGGCAAGGGCATCGTCGGTAAAGGCCCGCTGAATGTTGACTGGGATATCGCCTGTGATGCCATGTTTCTGGCCATCGATGTTCATGAAGATGCCACCGGCGCTGATCCGTCCGGTTTTCTTTGGGGCCTTCAAGGTAAAGGTGTAGACGCGTGCCTTGTAGCTGCGGGCTCTGCCGCCACCGCCAAAGAAGGATTCAAAGGGGTCCATTTCTGGACGCATGACCTGGTCGGCACTGTCCAACTTTACAAGGTTGAATCCATTCTGGGCTTCAAAATGCAGGTCGCTTCGGTTGTCGGGCAAATCCTGCAGGGGGAACACAAGCTGAATTCCAAAAGTGTTGCCAGCCTCAATACGGTCCCTGTCAAATTGGAGGGACGGGCGGGCAAAAGCCATGGCTGTAAGGGCCATACATGCTAGCGTCAATTTTTTCATGGCCTAAAAATACCAAATTTTAGGTTGCGAGATGTATAAAACGGCTGGATTTCGTGAACAGAAAACGAAGATATCAGTCGAAATTCAGACTGCGGCGGTAAGGAGTGAATCCTGCCTTACGGATAAAGTCTTCTGCGGCTTCGATGCTGGTCAATCCGTGGTTGGTAAGGACGTTTTCTTCGATGACAATGCTGTTGATGTCGTCGGCACCGGCGTGCAGTCCCAATTCACCCAGCGAAAGTCCCATCCCCAGCAAAGAAACTTCGATATGGGGGATGTTATCCAGGTAGAGGCGGCTGAGGGCCAGAAGCTTTAGGTATTCGTCTCCGCGAACATGGCAGATGGGGAACTTGTCTGTCTGGGGTTGGAAAGTCCATACGACGAAACTGTTAAATCCGGCGACGTTTGCGGTGACTGCCTGGTCCTGGGTCTTTCGGACGTACTCCAGGTGCTCGATAATCTCTTCGGGGGTTTCGACACTGCCGAATACGATATTGGCGCTGCCGGGGAGACCCTTCTTGTGGCAGGCTGCCAGAACGTCGCACCATTCCTGTGCTTGCAGTTTCTTGGGGCTGAGCATTTGACGCATGCGGTCGCTGAGAATTTCTGCGCCTGCACCCGGAACAGAACTAAGACCTGCATCCTTAAGAATGTCCAGCAGACTTTCGAGAGGCATGTTGTTGAACTCGGCCATGCGCTTGAGTTCTACGGGCGAAAATCCGCGGACTCGTACTCCCATTTCCTGGGTCAGCATTTTCAGTACGTCGGTGTAATAGGACAGGGGGATTTCCTTGTTGACTCCGCCCTGCAAAAAGATGTGGTCGGCGCCCTTGGCCTTGGCCTCGATGGTCTTCTGACGGATTTCGTCGAGAGTCAATACATAGGCTTCGGGGCTCTTGTAGGGCCTGCAAAAACTGCAGAAACTGCAGGTCACTTCGCATACGTTGGTGTAGTTCACGATGCGGAATGCGGTGTAGCCCACACGGTTGCCGGGAAGGCGTTTTTGACGTACCGTGTTGGCGGCTTCTACCACCTGTGTCCAGGGTGTTTCTGTCAAGAGTTCCAGCCCTTCCGCAGGGGTCAGGCGGAAATCATTATTTGTCGGGTTTTCTGCCCCTAGAATCGCTTTTTGCAGGATCTTATTCATTGTCCCCTAAAATAGAAAAGTCTATGCCGGTTGTGCATGGATATATCGTCCACGGAAATCCACTTTGTTCATAAGCCATTTATCGTAAATAAGGGTAAGTTTACCTTGTGGTTTTTATCAAAAAAGGAAAAATGAGATGAAAAACAGGAATGTTCTGGCTTTGGGTTTGGCCACAGCGCTGTCTGTATCTTCGGCAAATGCCTTTGTTTTGACAGGTTCCGTTCATGATGCCAAGGGAAAGGCGGTGAAGGGGGCTGAACTATCTTTGATCGGCACAGAGTATTCTGCTGTTTCGGACGGGGTAGGCTCCTTTACCATTCGCGATACGCCGATTAATACTACGGCGATTAAGCCTGTTGTGAATCCTGGCTTCGTAAGAGTCGATAACGGAATACTTTCTTATTCTCAGGCTGCATCGGCTCCTGTGCAGGTACAGGTTTTTGATGCCATGGGTTTTAGAGTTGTGAATCAGGAATTGAACGGCTCGGGTTCCGTTGATATGCGTAGCTTTGTAAAGAGCGAAGGAACGTACTATGCCCGAGTGAAGATGGGGAACGCCTTGCAAGGTGTGAAGTTTACGGCCCGAGGTTCCTATGGTTCATCTTATGGAGTGGCTCCTGTAAATACCCTGAAAAAGGAAGGGGAGGGGGGAACTCTACAGGTTACCGCAGACGGTTATGATACACTTAAAGTAGCTCTCGCGAATCTCGATACCAACTTGGATCTGACCCTGGAAAAGGCCGTGGGTGCAGAGGAAGTTTATGACTTTGGATGGGCCAAGGGGAACGCACCCGTGCCTACTCGTGGTTGTGGCAAAACCTGGAGCCGCGTAAAGTCGGGCAGCTATGAATTCCAGTGGAGCAAGGGCAAGCGTACCATCAGAATCGATATCCCTGACAACTACGATAATACCAAACCTTATCGCCTTGTTTTCGGTATGCACTGCATGGGTGGTTGGGCTGGTGGCGTCCAGCAAGAAGGCTACTATGGCATGAAACCTCTGGACACCGAAAAGACTACCATCTTTGTGGCTCCCGAAGGAAACGGCAATCAGGCTCCCTGGGCACAAGATGACTACACTCTGTTTGATGAACTTCTGGCAGATCTTCAGGGAAATCTCTGCATTGACTCTTCCCGCGTGTTCTCCGCCGGCTTCAGCTATGGCTCTATGTTCACCAACGGCCTTTCCCGCGACCATCAGCATGTGCTTCGTGGTGTAGCAGCTTACGAAACGGCTGAAATCAACATCTATGTTCCGCCTCATTCCGGCAAGTCCATCGCCTGGATGGGTGTGCTTGGCCTGCAGGACGACCTGTGCCGTCCGGACCTTGGTCGTGCAGCCCGTAATACAGCCTTAAAGCACAATGGACCTAACTTTACGGATGCTAGTGGCGAACAGGCCGAAGAATACAAGGGCTCTGGTCCTCATCTCTGCTATGACTACAAGACTGTGGATGAACGCTTCCCGGTAAAGTGGTGTACTCAGAACGGCGGGCACATCTGGGATCATAAGGATCCGGGATCGACAAAATCCTGGGTTCCCGAAACAACTTGGGAATTCTTCACCCAGTTCTAGAAAAGGTCTAAAAAAGCCTAATAAAAAACGCCCTGGCTGTGATGCCAGAGCGTTTTTTGTTTCTATGATAGAATGGTTAGTCCTTGACGCAGCGAACGGAGTAGCCCCATTCATACTTTTCTTCGTATTCGGTATTGAGACTGGTGTTGTCGTAATAGCCGATGTTTCTGCGAATTGCAGAGTCAGAAGATTCAGTAGCGCTCCAGAAGTCTGCGACCCAATCAACGTTGTCGAAGTAATCGGAACGGTCGATGAGGTCGGTTTTCCAGTTTCCTGCCAGCATGGCGGAGAAGCCAAAATCATCAGTGCCGCCGTATGTCTTTGCAAGGAGAGCCTTGCCGATATAGCTGTTCTTCTTGCTGACGACGTAAGCGAGAGAGTCCCATTCGGAATTTGTGGGGAGATGCCAGCCAATGGGGCATGCACCCTGGTGTTTTCCGGAGATTCTTGCGCTGCTTCTGTTGTAGCTTTCAGAAACGTCGGCTGCTGCGGCCCATGAATACAGTCTTCCGTAGATATCGCAGTTGGCTTCCTGGTTCTTATAGCACCAGCTCTTGCTGGCGGTACCGGCGTAGTTCAGGTTTTCAGCCATCCAGGTCTGATTGCCGATGACAACGCACTTGTACCACTGTCCATCGCGGGTGTCCTGGAACTGACAGTAGTCAATGTCGGGGTTCAGATTGGCCCAAGTCTTCTTGGTGATTTCGACAGTGTCACAGCAGTTGCAGTCTTTGCCGTCCTTGCCATCGACACCGTCACGGCCATCCTTACCATCGATGCCATCCTTGCCGTCAACGCCATCGCGGCCGTCCTTACCATCGATACCGTCCTTGCCGTCAACGCCATCGCGGCCATCCTTACCATCGATGCCGTCCTTGCCGTCAACACCATCACGGCCGTCCTTGCCATCGATGCCATCCTTGCCGTCAACGCCATCGCGGCCGTCCTTACCATCGATACCGTCCTTGCCGTCAACACCATCGCGGCCGTCCTTTCCATCGACACCGTCCTTGCCGTCAACGCCATCGCGGCCGTCCTTGCCATCGATACCGTCCTTGCCGTCAATGCCATCGCGGCCATCCTTACCATCGATGCCGTCCTTGCCGTCAACGCCATCGCGGCCATCCTTGCCATCGACACCGTCGCGGCCGTCCTTGCCATCGACACCGTCGCGGCCGTCCTTACCATCGACGCCGTTTAGACCGTGGAGCAGGACTCCGACGGAATCACCACCGCAGAGGATTTTATAGCCGGAGTTGTCTGCAAGAATTGCAACAGTGCAGGATGTTCCATCCTTACCGTCAACGCCGTCCTTGCCGTCGATACCATCACGTCCATCTTTACCATCGACACCGTCCTTGCCGTCTTTACCGACAATTGCTGCGACGGAAGTGTCCAATGCGCTGTTTCCTCCAATGACCAGAGTGCCAATGGTGGCATTACCGCAGAACACTACGTTGTTGTTGCCGTTTCCGGAAATGGTACATGTATTTCCGACGGAGGTTGCTTGCTTCTGTTCCGACCACAGTCCTCCTGTGCACTGGAAGTAGGCTTCTTCGTCAATGACGTAGGTGGCGTCTCCCTCGTTGCTTGTGTTGCAGGGGCCCAGTCCATAAATGGACTGAACCATTGCACGCAACGAAGGTGCAGTGGTAGAAACGCTGGCTGATCCAGATACTTCAATAGATCCGGAGATTTCTGCAGAAACAGTTTCGCTAGTTGCTCCAGTTTCTGATGTTACGGCTTCTGTACCTGCTTCAAGACAGCCTCCCAGCAGGAATGCCGAACATGCAACGAATGCTACTGACTTTTTCATAAAAACCTCCGCAAAAGCGAATTAAAATTTCCCAATTAATAAAATACGCTTGCCTTGAAAATAGAGGAGAAAAAAGTGCAAAACGGATGTTTTGTCTTGGAATAAAAAATCAGGTGCTGTCTGATTTAAATCACGCTTAATCTTGTTTTTGTGCGACGGCCGTCACACTTCGTGTTTGCTAGAGCCGTTTCGGCCGATTTATCCATTAAATACTATCTTTGGCCTCATGGAATTCAAACGTTTTGAAGCCTTGATAGAGAAGTTCCCGCAGGTGCAGATTTTTAGTACCGAAGGTGCTGATCTTGACCGGGTCATTACTCATTTTTTGAGTCAGCGAGAAAAGGTTTCCACTATGTCGGAAACTATTCAGCGAAAGATTCAACAGGCTCTTGCCCCGTTCTTTCAGCAGCGCTTTATTAGCCTCCATGATGATGAGGCTCTGTTGGTGCGTAATCTGCTTTTGAACAAGAAGTTCTTCTTGCAGACGGATCGCTATATCGAGGACATGGCCTGGCCAGAAACGGATCCCGAAAAACTTGATGAAGCGTTAAAAATTGCGGACCTTGCAGAAGGTATTCTGGATAGAAAGCTTCTGAGCCTTTCTAACGGGGAACTGCGTCGAGTCTTGCTGGCTCGCATGTGGATGGAAAATCCGGAGTGGATTTACTTCAACGATCTGTTTGGCGGGCTGGATCCTGAGTATCGCGCCCATCTGGCAGGCTGTGTGGCAGAACTTGCCCGTAGTCGCGGCACCGGCTTGAAAATCGCTGTCCGTCTTGCTCGAGAAGACGAACTGCTCCCGGAAATTCCCGCCTTTGTTTATGCCGACAAGACTTTTGTGCAGTACGAGGGTGAATTGCCCAAGGAAGCGGCGAAGCCCAAGTATACCAAGGCAGAACTGAAAGATTATGAAATCGTGGAATTGAGGTCCGAAGCTTCAGACTCCAAGTCCGAGGATGCTGAAATTCTCTTCGACTTGAAAAATATCAATGTCCGCTTTGGTGAAACCGATGTCCTGAAGAATTTGAACTGGACTGTTCGCAAGGGTGAACACTGGGCCGTGATGGGCGAGAATGGTGCCGGCAAGAGTACGTTGCTGGGCATGCTTACTGCGGACCATCCCCAGATTTACAATAATGACATTACACTGTTGGGGGAACGCCCGGGCCATGGTCTCAACATTTGGGACCACAAGGCCAAACTGGGATTTTTCTCTCCTGAACTGGCCTTGCAGTACCGTGAAGATTTGACGCTCCTGGAGGTGCTCTGCACCGGCTTTACCCCTAACCTTTGTCGCGCCGCCAATCCCACTTGGGAAGAAAAGGCGAAAGCTCGTGAATGGTTGACTTATCTGGGATTTGAAGACGTGAACCAGAATATCCGTTCCCTGTCGCCCATCGACAAGCGTCTGGTGCTCATGGCTCGTGCCGCAATTCGCCCTCCCGAGGTTCTTCTGTTAGATGAACCTTCCCAGGGGTTGAAGGGTGAATATCGCGAAAAGCTGTTCCATCTGTTGCAGCTCCTGTCCACAGAAACCACTCTTATTTTGGTTAGCCATTACGAAGAAGAATGGCCTCCTTGCATGACTCACTTGTTGCGCATGCCGAAATTCTCGCTAGGTTAATATGACTCTAAACGAAAAGACCATTTTGAAGGCGCTTAGCGCCGTGCAGGATCCGGACCTTCACAAGAATATTGTGGAACTGGATTTCGTGCAGAATCTTAAGATTGAAGGCGATAAGGTTAGCTTTGATCTTCGCTTGACAACTCCCACTTGTCCTATCCGTGATCAGTTCAAGGATCAGTGCATTGCCATCGTGAAGTCTCTTGGCGCAAGCGAAGTGAATGTGACCTTTACCGCGAAGGAAGGTGGCGCTGCCGGTAATTCCGCTGCCCAGGCTCCTAAGGATTCCCATATTGGCGAAGTGGCCCATGTGGTGGCCGTGGCTAGTGGCAAGGGCGGTGTGGGTAAGTCTACGGTGACTGCTAACCTGGCCATGGCCTTGAGCCTTTCCGGTGCCCGTGTGGGTATTCTTGATGCTGACATTTACGGCCCTAGCATGGGTCTTATGTTCGGTATCGACAAGGCTCCCGAAGTTTTTGACGACAACACCATCGCCCCTGTTGAAGCAAAGGGCGGCGTAAGCATTGTGTCTATGTGTATGTTCGCTGATTCCGATAAGGCTACCATTTGGCGTGGACCTATGGTAAGTCAGATGATTCAGCATTTTATTCACCATGTGCGCTGGGGTAAGTTGGATTACCTGCTGGTGGACTTTCCTCCGGGAACAGGCGATATCCAGCTGACCTTGACCCAGAACTGCCCCATGTCTGGTGCGGTCGTGGTGACTACTCCCCAGGAAGTGGCCCTTGCTGACTGCCGCAAGGGTATCGCCATGTTCGATAATGTTGGCGTTCCTGTGGTCGGCGTTGTAGAAAATATGAGTTACTTTATTTGCGACCAGTGCAATAAGCCTCACTACATCTTCCGCCAGGGTGGTGGTGAATCCATCGCTAAGAAGTGGGGTGTCCCCCTGATCGGGAAGGTGCCTCTGGAACCGGCCGTTGCCGATTGTGGCGATGGGGGAACTCCTGCCGTGTTGAGTAACCCTAATTCGGAATCGGCAAAGGTCTTTATGCAGGTGGCCGATGCCATGGTCCGTACGATTTCTGTATTTGACCATGAAGATGAGGGAACTCTTAAGTCCTATAACTACGAATTTGACCAGCTGCCGGTAGAGACGGTCTAAGGAGTGCTAAATGTTGCAACCGAAAAAATTCTTTAGAACTGCAGATGGAAAACTGGGCGTGGAATGGAATGATGGTTCCCGTGGGGCTTGCTCTGCCCGTGATTTGCGTTGTGCCTGCCCCTGCGCCCTGTGTGTGGATGAACATACGGGTGTAAAGACGCTGGATGACGCTTCTGTCCCTGCTGATATCGCTCTTTTGAAGGTACAGTCCGTAGGACGCTATGCGGCTAGCCTTACTTTTAGCGATGGACATAATTCGGGAATTTATCCGTACGACAAATTGCGTAATTTGACCTTGGGTAAATTGACAGAATCCGTATAAAAAAACATATTTGTTCAACTTCAAGGGCTTTTGCCCGCGATGAATAAAAATGGATTGATAGGTGATCTTATGAGTGATGCAAACGAAGCACTATATTTCCGGGACTTGAATCGTTTCCCGACTCTTACCCCGCAGGAGGAGTCGGCTCTGCTTTCGATTATCAAGACCGGGGCTACAGAGGAAATTCGCAAGTCCGCTCTGCAGCGCCTGATTCGCGGCAACCTTCGCTTTGTGGTCAGTGTGGCCCGTAAGTACCAGGGCCGTGGTCTTTCTCTGCTCGATCTTATTAACGAAGGCAATCTGGGCCTTTTCAAGGCGGCTAAGCGCTTTGATATGGACAAGGATGTCAAGTTCATCAGCTACGCCGTGTGGTGGATTCGCCAGTCAATCCAGAAGGCTTTGTTTGAACAGGTGGGCGCGGTCCGAATTCCGCCTAACAAGCTCGCTCTTGTAAACCGCTTCAAGCGTGCCCTTATGCAGAACGATGGCGACTACGATCGCACCATCGCCATGGAAGAATTTTCCCCCTTCGAAAAAGACATTGTCGAAGTCATGGAAAAGATTGTGGACATCTCTCTGGATGCTCCCATTGGTGACAGTTCCACTGTTTCCAGTTCTAGCGAATCTGTAAGCACCCTGATGGATGTTCTGGGTACCGATGGTAACCAGGATGAGGACATGGAAAAGGATGAACGCCGCAAGCTCATCCAGGAAACCTTGTCTAGCCTGCCTCAGCGTGAAGAAGAAATTCTTCGCATGTTCTACGGTCTCGATACCGTAGAAGATACGACCTTGAAGGATATTGGCGAAGACCTGAAACTCTCTCGTGAACGTGTCCGCCAGATCAAGAACAAGACGCTCCGTCGCCTTCAGAAGAGCAAGGAGCATAAGGAAAAGCTGGCTGACTTCCTGGAACTCTAACCGAGGCTTGGAATCAGATGTCCAATTCCAATAATGCTGCCCGCAAGGCTGCCTATCTCTTTTTGACATTGTGTTGTGGAGCCCTTCTTGCTTTTGTGGGCTTTCGCGTGTACGAGATCTACGGCCCGTCTAAGGTTTCTGTTCCGGCCGTCCCCTACGGATTGCCTGTCGGTTCGACGGTTCTGTTGGGCGATGCTCCCGATTTTAACTCCTCGGTAACAAAGCTGCCTGTTCAGGTTCAGACTGAACTGCGTCGTGCCTCTGAACTTTCTCGCGCCGGAGCCCTTTCTTCGGCTTACGACATCTATGATGGCGTTGTTGTTCTCTACCCTGATTTGCTGAATGCTATCTGGGGTGGGGTGAACATCCTCTTTGATATGGCGACCAATGGGGTTGCCCTGACTGAAAATCAGAAGGACCGTCTTGCCCTGTTGACAGGTAAGTTGCAGGGGCGTTATCCTGGAACGGGTCTGGCTGCCTACCTGGAAAGCCGAGTGGTGTATATGGCCGGTAACGAATCGGCTTCCCTTGAACTGGCTCGTGCCGCTACAGAAAAGGCTCCCTCCCTGACTCAGGCTCGACTCTGGTTTGGTGAATTGCTCCTTAAGAATTCCCGCAGCATCCAGGCGGCCGGCGAACTGAAAACCGCCATTAGCCTTTCTAACGGAGATTCCCCCCGAGCCTATGAACTGTTGGCTGAAGTTTACCACGACAGTGGCTTGCTGGATAGCTGCTCCGCCGTTGTGGAATATGCCCTTTCCCAGTTCCCGGTTGATGCTAAACTTCTTCTGCTTCAGGGATACCTGAAGGAATACCAGGGACACTTTGATGCAGCCGAAAAAATCTATCAGCGCATTCTTGCCTTCCAGCCGGATTACGCCGAGGCTCGTGCCGCCGCAGCGACTCTAGGTGAAAAATCTCCTCCGGGTTCTGGAACTGGTGTTGCTCTGTCTCCCCAGGATCGAGCCCAGATTGCCTGCGATATTCTGCTGCCCTTGGTAGAAAAGTATCCCGAAAACCTGCCTTTGCGGGAGGCTCTTGGCCGTGCCTATCTGAAGGGTCGTCAGTTTGACCTGGCTCGTATGCAGTTCCAGGAAATCAAGAAAGCCGATCCCGAATATCCTGAAATCCAGCTTCGTATCCAGGAAGCAAGTATCACGCGTCCTGCTCCCATTTCGAAGACCGACGGTCTGGCCGCCAACTTGAACCGTGCTATCGACAGCCTCCGCGGAACATCTGGCCCTGCGACGACCCATGACTTCTCTTCAATGTTGGGTCATTATCTTGTTCGCTATGGCGCGACTCCCCGTGAATTTTTCAAGAAGTATTCGATTTCCAATTTCCGCCCGGTTGCAAATAACGTTTGGCAGGAATCTTTCTACATCGCCCCCTATATGCATACCTATACGGTTGTGTTTGATTCCCTGAATCATTTCCGACAGGTTCATGTGGTTGTTGTGGATTCTTCTTCAAACTCTAACCACCTGGGGGTTGCTCCCGAGGTGTTTACGCGTCTGTTGAAGCAGAATTCCCGAATTTCAGGTATTGGAAACAGTACCGGCGAAACGGATTGTGGCGATGGCCTTGTCTTGGATGCCGCTGTATGGGAAACGCAGGATAATTTTGAAATGCTGGCCCGTGTAGTTGGTAAACCTGCCGAGGTTCGTATGGTGCGTTTTGACAAGTCTGCCCTGCCGCCAGGTCTTAAACTTTGTGATTATGCCTCCTATTTGAACCGCTACTAGAATTTGCGATTGAGTACCATTGCCTTTTTTGTATTTTTGACCTGATATGTTCAAGTTTAAGATTATAGCTTTTGCCCTGCTCGCCTTCTTTCTTGAAGGGTGTACCTGCTGTGCTTACTTGAACCACATGTTCAATGCGGAACGTCTTTATGATGAAGCCGGAGAGATGCGCACTGCCCGCCAGGATAGTGTTGCCGATGCCGAGGAATCTAGGCCCAGTCCCGAAGAACGTCAGAAGTATGACAAGGTGATCGAAAAGGGATCCCGCGTGCTGGAACGTTTCCCCAACAACAAGAAGCGTACCGCAGAGGCTGTCTTCCTGATTGGCGAATCTTTTAGACATAAGCAGGAATGGGACAAGGCCATTACCAAGTACGACGAGTACGAACGCTATTTCTCTGATTACGATTCAATGCCGGCGGTAGAATACCAGCGTGCCTACTGTCTCTACAAGAATCATGAATATAATATTAGCCGTTTTGCCCTGGAACCGGTTGTCGCTTCCAAGGACCATCCCTATTACTTCCAGGGGCTGAACCTTCTTTCGCTTCTTGATGAACAGGCTGAATTCCCCGACCAGGCTATCGCCTCTCTAGAAGCAGTTCTTGCCGATACCATGGGTACTCCCTTTATGCGCGGCAAGGCCCATTTTAGATTAGCAGGTCTTTATTTCAAGAAAGAAAATTGGGAAAAGGCTCGTGAACATTATGTGGCCGAAGAGATTAAACTGCTGAACTCCCGTGAACGTCAGACCGCCGGAGAACAGGGTGCTGAATGTCTGGTGAATGTTGGACAGTTCCTTCCTGCCGCTGACGAGTATAAGGCACTCTACAAGGAACCTGAATTTGAAACCAAGCAGCCGGATTATCTGGTCCGTATTGGCGAAATCACCATGATGGCTCAGCGTTATCCCGATGCGTTCATTGTTTTCCAGAAGGTGAATTCCGAATATCCGAGATCCGTGCATGCGGCAAGAAGCTACTATAACCTGGGCGATTACGAACAGCACAAAACCTTGAATTATGAGCAGGCCGTTGTCTATTACGATAGCAGTTTTACTTCTAGGACCATTAGCGATTGGGGTCAGAAGAGCCGCGAACGTAGGGATGCTTTAAAACGTTTGCTGGCCATGCGCAAGCAGAATGACGATGACCGGGCCGACTCCATTCCCAATGTGGATAATTTCTTCGGAACGGAATTCCAGATTGCGGAATTGTTCCTTTTCAAACTGTCTGAGACGGATAGCGCTGTTGCAAGGTTGGACGTCATTATTAACGAATCCAAGGATAGCGCGAGGGTCCTGAAAGCGACTTACGCCAAGGCTTTCATCTACGATGAATTTTTGCATGACCCGGATGCCGCCGAAGAAATCTACAAGGAAATCGTAGAAAAATATCCGGATACGGAATATGGAAAGCAGGCCCAGGCAAACCTCGGTATGCGTGTTACCCTCAAGACTCAGGAAGATCTGGCCAGGGATCGATATATGGTGGCAGAAAGCTTGTGGACTGTCGCATCGGAAATGCCCCTGGATCAGATGGAACTGGTGGATTCTGCTTATGCCCATGCCTTTGATTCCTTTGACAGTCTTTATCAGGAGTATCCCGAAACTCAGTCCGGTGTTCAGGCCCTGTACATGAAGGCCGTCTATTTCCGAATGAACCCGGAACGCGTTGACAGCGTCTTTGCCATTTACAAGGTCCTTCGCGATAAGCATGGTGACACGCCCTGGGGTAAGGAAGCCGCTAGGAAGTTGAATTCTCGCCTGACGATTTCTGATGATGACTTGAAGCGTCTCCGCAAGCGTGTTCAGACTAGCGAGGCCCACATCAACAAGCTCTCGGCTCAGTATTACGAACAGCTCAACCAGAAGCCCGAAGAGAAGAAGGCCGAGGTCAAGAGCAAGGAAGACGAAATCCTCGAGAATACATACAATAGTATGTATGACTTTGAATAGGAACGGCGGATGCGTTTAGGCGGATTGAGTTTGCTTTTGGCGCTTGTTTGTTCGTCTGCCTTTATTGTTGGCTGTGCCGGTTCCGATAGTATTGCCGCCCGAAGAGGGTATGTCCGTTTTCCCGGTAAACATTATGCCTCCAAGGAAAAGGCCGAAATTGGTACGACGATCTCGGGAGAGGCCAGTTACTATGGGCCGGGTTTTCATGGTAAGAAGACGGCCAGCGGCGAAATTTTTAACCAGAACGATCTAACCTGCGCGCACAAAAAATTTCCTTTTGGCACCGTGCTGAAGGTGACTCGTATCGATAACGGCGAAAGTGTTGTTGTCCGTGTGAATGATCGTGGCCCCTATGTGGGTGATAGAATTTTGGATCTGAGCGTGGCTGCGGGCAAGAAAATCGGCCTGGACAAGGTAGGACACGCAAAGGTGAACGCCGAGGTTATAGGGAATTAATCGCCGGGATTGAAACGTCTCATTTTTTTAGAAAGGTACGAGGTGTCATAATATGACATCTCTGTTTTTTATATTTACTGCTCGTAAAGGCACTTTGAATTAGACGTCTGTGAGTGCCTTAAAGGAATGAATATGAAAAACGAAAAAAAGGTAAGTAAGAAAGTTAGTCGTAAACGCATTGTCGAGATTCCCGAAAACAGCATGTGGGAATCCGAAGAGTATCGCGATCGTTATTCGGGATTTGTTGCTTTTAAACGTCGCATCGATGAACAGCTCCAGCTGATGGATGCCGATGTATGTATCGATGACGACGATCTTCTGCCCTTTTACCGCATGGGCGAAAGTGAGAACTTTGTTCTGAGTGCGTTAGGCTGTTTTTAATATTTAGGCCTATGAAAAATGCCGCAACAATGTTGCGGCATCAATTGTCTTTTTTTGCTGAAGGCGTTATTTATTTTGCCTTGTAGCTGACAAAGCGGATGTTGTCGTTATAATCCTTGTGGATTCCTGCAAATTCCAGCCACGGGTAGTTCTGGGCTTCGTCCTTGAGAACTTCTGCCTGCTCGCTTCCGATTTCCAGCAGGATGGGGGCGCCAGAATTAAGGCGGCCTTGGGTCTGCTGCAGAAGCTTGCGAACCAGGTCGAGTCCGTCGGGTCCGCCGTAGAGGGCCAGTTCCGGGTCGAACTTGTCTACTTCGGGCTGAAGCTTGCCCTTTTCCGAATCGGGAATGTAGGGCTGGTTTGCGATGAGACAATCTATCTTGGCATTGGCATCTTGGCCGGCTGCCGTCAGAGCTTCTGCGGTGGCGGCGTTCAGCAGGTCTCCCTTGGCGAAAGTCAGCTGAGGGGCGGCTAGTTCATTGGCTTCGGCGTTTTCGCGGGCCAGGGAAAGTGCATCTTCAGAAATGTCGCAGGCAAGAACCTTGGCGTTTTCGATTTCCTTGGCGCAGGAAATCGAGATGCAGCCGGAACCGGTTCCGATTTCTACGATGAAGGGGTTTTCAACGCCTTTCAATCGTTCGCGGGCCATGTCTACCAGGCTTTCAGTTTCGGGGCGGGGAATCAGGGCACGACGGTCGCACTTGATAATGAAACCGCGGAAACTGGTGTCGCCGATGATGTGCTGCAGAGGTTCGCGGTTGGCGCGGCGGGCTACCATCTCACGGAGAACATCCAGTTCGGAAGGGGTCAGCGGCTTTTCGAAGTTCAGGTAGATGTCCATGCGGCTCTTCATCTTCAGCCCATGGCTGATGATGTACTGGGCGTCCAGCAAGGCGTCGGGAACGCCCTTCTTTTCGAAGAAGACCTTGGTGCGGTTCAGAATTTCGAGCACCGTCATGGGGCCCTGGTTTGCGGGTGCGTTTGCCATCTTGTGCCTGCCCTGGAATTCGCCGAATTAGGCGTTGAACTTACCCAACTTTTCCTGGGCGTTTGCCATCTGGAGGCCGTTGATCACTTCCTGCAGGTCGCCTGCCACTACCTGATCCAGATTGTACAGGGTGAGGCCGATACGGTGGTCGGTCACGCGGTTCTGGGGATAGTTGTAGGTACGGATCTTTGCAGAGCGGTCGCCGGTACCCACGAGGGCCTTACGGCTGGCGGCTTCTTCACGTTCCTTCTTGGCGATGACTTCGTCAAGAATGCGGGAACGGAGCATTTCCATAGCGTGCAAGCGGTTCTGGAGCTGGGAACGTTCGGTCTGGCAGCTCACCACCACGCCGGTGGGAATATGGGTCAAGCGGACGGCGGAGTCGGTCTTGTTGATGTACTGACCGCCAGCGCCACTGGAACGGTAGGTGTCCATGTGGATGTCTGCTTCGCGGATTTCCACGTCCACTTCTTCAGCTTCGGGGAGGATTGCCACGGTAGCTGCGGAAGTATGCACACGGCCCTGAGTTTCGGTTTCGGGGACGCGCTGCACGCGGTGTACGCCACTTTCAAACTTCAAGGTTCCGTAAACGCTATCGCCTTCGATATAGGCACGGATTTCCTTATAACCGCCAACAGTACCTTCGCTGAGGTCCTGGATGGTCAGCTTCCAGCCCATCTTTTCGCAATAGGCGCGGTACATGCGGAAAAGGTCGCCTGCGAACAGGGCGGATTCGTCACCGCCGGTACCGCCGCGAATTTCAATCGTTGCGTTACGGAAGTCCCAAGGATCCTTGGGAACCATCAAAATCTGCAATTCATCAATGAGGCCGGGCATGGTCTTTTCGATGGTAGAGAGCTCGGATTTGGCCATGGCCACCATTTCGGGGTCAGAATCGCCAAGAGCAGTCTTCCATTCTGCCTGGTCATTCAGCATCTGCAGGTATTCGCGAGCCTTGATTACGGCCTTTTCAATACCCTTGTACTGCTTGTGAATCTTGTTGTAACGAGCCTGGTCGCCCAAAACATCGGGATTGCCCAATTCGGATTCCAGTTCTTCGTACTTTTCAATGAGTTTACGTGCTTTATCTTTCATCGCGAGCAAAGATAGAAAATGGTATGAGGTGTGAGGTAATGAGGTCGGGGCCCAAGGCCCCTTTGAGGTTGGAAAATCGTAAGCTCTTATACCTCAGAGCGAAGCGACCTCATTCCTCAAAGGCCGAAGGCCGACCCTAGAACTGGTTGATGAAGAAGGTGATGCAGAGGCTGTTGATGAAGTCGGCGAACATGCTGCCGATAATGGGCACAAGCAGGTAGGGCTTCACGGCGGGGGCGTAACGGTGTGTCAGTGCCTGCATATTGGCCATGGCGTTGGGGGTGGCTCCCATGCCGAAACCGCACACACCTGCCGAAAGCACTGCGGCATCGTAATCGCGACCCATGACGTTGAACACCACGTAATAGGCGAACAGGAACATGAGCAGTGTCTGGGCGCAGAGCAAAATCACCAGGGGCAATGCCAGGGAGGCCAACTGCCAAAGCTTCAGGGTAATCATGGCGATTCCCAGGAACAGGGAAAGGCAAATGCCGCCAACGTCGCGGATTTCACCCATATGGACTTCGTACTTGCTGCTGTACTCGCAGATGTTTCTCATGATGGCGGCGATGATCATGGCGCCAATGTAAGAGGGGAACGTCATGCCGGTCTTTGAAAGGAGCGTGGAAACCAATGTTCCGAGGCCCATGGCGATTGCCAACTGGAATGCGGCGGTAGAATAGCGCTGTGCGGAACGGCGATACTTGCTCTGTTCCTCTTTCAGTTCCGCCTGGTTTTGAGATTTGACTGTTTTGAGCAAGTCGTGCTTGATAATCAACTTTCTACCAATGGGGCCGCCCATCAGGGAACCTGCCACAAGGCCAAATGTGGCTGCTGCGGTACAGAGGGTTGTTGCCCCTTCCATGCCGAAGTCCTCGAGAACGGGGCCGAATGCGCCCGCTGTTCCGTGGCCGCCAACCATGGAAATGGATCCGGCAGAAAGTCCTACCAACGGGCTGACGTTCAAGAGGTTGGCCAAGGCGACTGCCAGGGAATTCTGGAATACGATCAAGACGCAGACGCAAACCAGAAGCAATACCAAGTTGATGCCTCCACTTTTTAAGATTTTAAGGTTTGCGTTAAATCCTACCGAGGTAAAGAACACCATCATACAGATGGATTTAAGAGTCTCGTCAAAGGAAAATTCCAAGACGTTTAATTTGTATAGAATGCAGGAGATGAAGGCGAATACGATACCGCCCACAACGGGTGAGGGAATGCAGAATTTCTCCAGCAACTTGATTTGCTTTTTCAGGTTGGCGCCGAATACAAGAACGACTACGGCAAGGGCCAATGTCTGATACATGTCTAAAGAAAGTTTGTACATCGGGTCTCCTTAGTCGCCAGTAGAAGGAATGGGGCCGCGGCCGGGCAGAGGTGCGGCAATTTCCACGTTCATGTTCTTGGTCTTGTAAACGGCCGCTGCACCGGGGTGAAATCCCACAGGAATGCCTACAGTCTGCTGAGCGCCTACGGTGAAAATTTCTTCGGTGATTTTTGCGACGGTTGCGCTGTCCAAAAGCTGACTTGCCACGAGAACGGCCTTGGCTCCGAGAGTCTGCACCGCAGAATCCTGGCCCGCGTAAGTGTTGGCGGGAATCTCGCTTACGGTGAGTTCTGGGTGCAGGTTCATGATGCGGGTCATGTCTGCTGAATCCAGAGAAATAATGCGGATGTTCTTGTTTGCAGAAAGCTCGCTGATAGAGGGCGTGGGAATGCCAGCGGTGCAGAAGAAGGCGTCAATGCGGCCTTCGCGAAGTGCTGCTGCGGCGTCCTTGAAATTGAGATTTTCCTTCTGGATTTTTTCAAAGGTAATGCCGTAGGCTTCCAGGATGATTTCTGCATTGCGCAACACACCGGATTCCTCTTCGCCAACGGAGACGTGACGGTTTTGCAAATCGGCTACGGTCCTGATTTCGGAATCGGCCGAAACCACAATCTGGATGGATTCGGTGTAAAGACCCGCCACCGCAGAAATTGCAGAAACCTTGCGGCTTCTCATCAGGTGATCCTTGAGGATGTCTGCCTGGACAATTCCCAGGTCAATAAAACCTTCTTCCATGAGGCGGATGTTGGCGTGGGAACCAGCAGTGTTCTTGGGCTGGATTTTGAAAGTCTTGCCGGCGCCGTTGATTTTTTCGGCGAAGGTGGTGGCGAAGGTGTCGTAGAGACCGCCTTTGTTGCCTGAACCAAAACGAACATTTGCGTTTGCGGAATCGCAGGCGTTAAAGAGAAATGCTGAGGCTGTTGCTAAAACGGCAGTGGCCAAAACCTTGGATAAGAAAGTCGATGGTTTCATTGGATAACTCCAGTGGAATAGGGACTAAGGTAATAATAGAAATTCTAACTTTGTATTCATGGAAGTGACTCCCATTGGTACATTTTTTGGCGATGCTGTATACAAGTACGAGGCTCCCCGACAGGGCCGACTTTTCGCTGGGCATCCGGGCCGCATTGAACTGAGTAAAGGTCAGAATTTTGAAACGGCCTTGCGGGACCTGGATGGCTTTGAACGTATCTGGGTCATCTTCCAATTTCACGAAAATGAAGGTTGGCGCCCCACGACAAGGCCTCCTGTACCGCCCAAGGGCAAGGACCGCGTAGGAACCTTTGCAAGCCGAAGCCCCTATCGCCCTAATTCCATTGGCCTTAGCTGTGTTCGCTTGCTGAAAGTGGAGGGATTGACCCTTTACGTGGATGAAGCGGATTTGCTAAACGAAACTCCCGTGCTGGACATTAAACCCTACATCCCCATGGCCGATGCGTTCCCTAACGCGAAAGCGGGCTGGGTTGACGAACAGGATGGGGAAAAATGGCAGGTGAGTGCGTCTGACTTTTTTGTTAAACAGAACGAGTGGATTGCTGAACGCAGTACCTTTGACCTGTACAGCTTTTCTCAGGTGCAGTTGGGCCGAGGCGGTTTTAGCGATGGTGTTTTTGACGGCACTCGTCGACGTTTGACTTTGGATGAAAATGCAAAAACAGGGGTGCTTGCCTACCGCACATTCCGAATAGCATTTTCCTATGATGAATCTGCGCAGCGTGTCACCCTAGAAAAAATCTCCAGCGGTTATTCCGCTGAAGATCTTGAAACAGGTTCGCCTGATAAGTATGGCGATAAGCAACTGCACCGAGACTTTCTTGTTGCCTTTGCAGAAGCTTCCTGCGTTCAACGAACTCTATTCTAGATAGAAAGAACGAAGGAGTTCTCTCTTTTCTGCGGTTAGGCCGATTTTCTGCTCCATATAGTCTTCCATGGAACCGAAGTTTGCGTTGATATAATCCAGGGCGCGTTTCATATAAGAGGGGTTCACGCCGAGCATTGCCTGGATAACACCTTGATGCTCCTTGGAAAGTCCCTTATCCTGGGCGACTTTGAGAGCGACGTCAACCATGGTTTGATAGGATTCGTTGGACTTTACGAAATCTTCCATGATAGATGTGCTGTCTACGCCAAGGGCCGAAAGAATGAAAACTGAAGCCAGTCCTGCGCGGTCCTTGCCTTGGGAACAGTGCCACAAAATGGTGCCGCCCTGGGTGGCGAGAATGGAATCGAACATTCTTGAGTATTCCTGCTGGGCGTGCTCCTTGGCGACTAGACCTACGTACAGGTTTTCCATGACGCTGTCAAAGACACCCGTTTGCACGAAGTCGGCGAGATGTGCTGCCGCTTCTTCGTTGAATGTGTTGGGGTTCATAGCCTTCCCGATTTTAACGCCTGCCTCGGTTTGCTTGACGCTTGATGTTTTTTGGGGAAGCGCCCCCAGTACGTTAAACCATATATTCTGTGCGCCAGAAATCTCAACGTCCAGATTATTTTCGCGTTCCTGTTCCGTGCGGAGATCGCAAATCAGTTTGAGGTTCAAACCTTGCAAAAACTTGACGTCATTTTCGCTGGCTTTAGCCAGGTTGGCCGACCGGAAAAGAACGTTTGACTTTACCTGCTTTCCGTTGGAAGTCTTGATTCCTCCCAGCTCTCTTACGTTAGCCACGTTTTCTAGTTTCATAACTCTTTCCGTATGTTTTAAGACCGCTGTTTCCTTGTGTTCTACTTCGCTGTTGCAGGCGAGAATGTTCGCCGCGATCATTGTCGTAAGAACCATTTTTGCAATATTTTTCAATATCATAAATTCTGTCTCGATGATAAATCGTAAAAGAAACCTTTCTTGCCCATAAGCTCTTCGTAGGATCCGGATTCAACAATTTCACCCTTATTTACAACGATGATTCTGTCGCAGTGAATGACTGTGCTTAGGCGATGGGCTACGACAATCTTGGTGCATTTCATTTTTGAAAGGGTCTCGCCGACGATGGCCTGAGTTTGGTTGTCCAGGGCTGATGTCGCTTCGTCAAAGAATAGAACTTTGGGTTTGCCGACAATGGCTCTGGCAATTTGAATTCTTTGCTGTTGTCCACCCGAGATCGTAGAACAGCTTCCCGAAAGAACAGTATGAATGCCCATGGGCATTTCCTGGATGTCTTTTTCTAGGCCGACATTTTTAATTACTTCTTGAACTCGATCTAGAGTTGTCTTTGGATGGGCTACAGTAATGTTTTCAAAAATAGATCCTGAAATCAGCTTGTCATCTTGCAAGACCACACCAAAATATTTTCGAAGTTCCTTCTTGTCAATTTTGTCGATGTCGTTCTTGCTGTAATAAATTTTTCCAAGGGTAGGCTTCTCGAATCCAAGCAGTAATTTTAATAGGGTAGATTTTCCGCTACCGGAACTGCCAACGATGCCGATGTATTCCCCTTCCCTTATGTTGAGGTTGATATTTTTTAGTGTCGGGGTTTCGGCACCCGGGTAAGAAAAACTGACGTTGTTTACTTCAATGTCGCCTGCGATTTTGCCTGGCAGTAGGGTATCGTCAGAAGTTTCGGGAAGTTCATCCAGAATGACTTTACATTCGTCAAACATGGGGATTGCCGTTACGGCAGAGAATGCCTCTACAAGGCAGAGGATGATGGCGTTGGAGAACAATCCGAATGCAGAAACGAATGCCAGGAACTGACCGGTGGACAACGTTTCTGTGTGGCTGGCCAGATAGAAAAAGCAGATGCTTTCAAAGATTTGGAGCGCGTTAATAAATATGTTGAACTTGTTTTGCGTCCATTCCTGTTTCTGTTCCATTTTCTTTCGTTCTGCATAGAACTTCAGATATTCAAGAATGAAGCGGTTGCCGGCGTTTGCGATCCTGATGTTTGAAATGCCGTTGATAGCCTGGATCATCCAGCTGGAACCTTGATTTCCGCTTCTGATAATCATGCGCTCGACATCAATCTGCCGATGGCAAATGATAACCGCCACGACAGCGATAAGGACTGTCAATCCGACTCCTATGAGGGCCAGCGAGGAAGATATAGAAACCATCTGGCAGAAAAAGAAAACCGAGAAAATTCCGCCAAGGAGCGTTCTAAATAAACCGTTAGAAAGAAGACTGAAAATTCTAACTGGTTGCAGTGCCTTGATGGTCAATTCTCCGCTAGGGAATTTTTGAATGAAACTTTCGCTTAAAGAAAACAGTCGATCGAAAACGGCACTCTGTATGCTGATTTTCATCGTGTTGATGCTACGAAGCATGGCAAAATTTTTGACCAGGGCGAAGGCGGCGCTGCCTACGGCAAAAACAAGTACGACGAAACAAATTTGAATGAGTTCGTTCTTGTTCTGCAGGGGGATGACCTTATCGAAGATGATCTGGTTTAATGCCGGCAGGAACATGCCGATGCATGTGCATATGAGCGAGAGTAATGCGAATGTGAAAATGTCTCTTTTCTGGATGTCTTTCAATCCAAACAATATCAAGTCCCTTAAACCAATTTTCTTGTTGGGGAACGGTCTATAGAAAACAAATGCACTAGGTAAGATTTGCTGAGCGTTTGATTCCGTTACGGCAGAAATTTCACCTGTTGCCGGGTTGCATACTTTGTAGACTCCATGGCCGTAACACAGAAATGCCAAGGGCTCGCCGTCAGAGGAATATCCCAGGAAAGAACCGCAATCCTTTTTGAACCAGTCCGCTTCCAGAATGACCGGACGGAGGGTTACATGGCTTATTCGAGTTATGTCGTTCAGCTCAAAACGCTTGCCGCAGCTTTCACGAATACGGTCGATAGAAGCGATTGAAAAACCTTGGTGAATTCCCAAACTGTGAATCGCGTCGTAAAGGTTGTTGCCCGTGCGGCTCAACAGGAGTTTCTGATTTTCGCGCTTTTCGAAAAAGTCATAGATAATCTGGAAACTTTTTGCAGTGGTCTTGCGCTGTTCTTCGCTGGTGGCGTAAATGGCACCTTCTTCCTTGATGAGGTTCAGCCTGTATTTTTCTACAACCATTTCGTTGTAGGAATCTTCATCAAAGTATCTGATTCCGATTTTTTTTGCGAATGTGGCGTTGGCATTGGATATGTCTTCGGCGGATGCGGAGTTACCTTCGAGCTTTACGTGTTCAAGGGTAGAAATGCCAAAACTCCAGTGGCCAAGTAATTCGGAATCGATGCAGAAAGATGGGAACTGTTCGCCCGCAGAAAGTTCACAGAGGAGGATTCGTCGCCCTGCGGCATTTTCTTCAATTGGGACGATGTAGATAAGGGCAGACCCTTCTTCCACAGTAAAAATGGTAGGCTCGCTAGTCAAATACAATTTGCCGCTCAGTAAAGAGATTTCCATTTACATGCTCCTTACTAGGGCTTGATAGGTTCCTTCTGCATTTACTAGTGATTCGTGGTTGCCCCTTTGAATGATTTTCCCGTGCTCCATGACCAGGATTTCATCGGCATCACGAATAGTGGAAAGTCTGTGGGCGACAATTAGACATGTACAGCCGCGTCGTTTGATATTGTCGAGAATCTTCTTTTCGGTAATGGGGTCGAGAGCGCTGGTGGCCTCATCCAGAATAAGGATGGTGGGATTCTTTACCAGGGCTCGTGCAATTTCAAGACGCTGACGTTCTCCACCCGAAATATTTGCTCCGCCTTCAGCCAGTTTGAAATCGTATGCGCCTGGCTTCGAGATAATCATGTCGTGGATGCAGGCGTCCTTGGCGGCTTGCAGAATGTCGCTTTCCTGCGTTGTAGAATTCCACATGGTCAAATTGTCGCGAATGGTTCCGTTGAAAAGGGAAATCTGCTGGCTTACAGTAGAGATACTTGCCGAAAGAACGTCTTGCGGAATCTTGCTGACAGGAATGTCGTCGCAAAGCATTTCGCCATTCCAGGGCGCGAATAGGCCGCTGACGATTTTTGAGACGGTTGACTTTCCGCTGCCCGATGAACCCACCAATGCAATGGACTGCCCACTGCTCAGTTTAAAACAGAAATCCTCCACAAGGGCTGGCTCCAAGTTATTGTAACCGTAGGAAATGTTTCGCAACTCCAAACGTCCTGAAAGTTTTGTTTCCATATGGATCTTTTCGGTTTCCTTGAAGGTCTCGTCTTCGGGGTAGCTTTCTATGTCGTCAACTTGATTCAAGTCGGCCTTAAGGGTCTGGACTTGATTGTAGAAAGTCAGCAGGTCGTTCATGGGAGACATGAATGAGGCTAGAAGCGTTGATGAGGCGAGGAGTGTGCCTGCAGTCATGGATCCGTCAATAACAAATAGAGCGCCAATCATCAACACGAGAATGCTTGAAACGATTCCTGAAATTTCGGGAATTGTAGAAAGGGATTCCTGCTTCTTTTGCAGCTGATTTCCGACATTGGCCATTTTGGCGTAATGGCCTTGCAGTATACCCATGTAGCGCGCCTCGGCGCCAGAAGCCTTCAATGTACTGGTCAGTGAAATTCCTGCAGACAGGGAACCTGCCAATTTTCCAAAGTCCTGCTGGTAACGTTGAGCCAGGTTAGAAACGGATTTTGCCTGCAGTTTCATCATCAGGGAATTGAACAGGACGTTGACTAGCCCGATCAGGGCCAGCACCACGCTAAGCTTTGCGAGGATGATAAAATAGAACAGGGCTACGAAAACATTCAGGATGGTTTCTGCAAACTGGTTGTACAGGAAACTGTTTACGGATTCGTTATTGTCTATTCGGTTGGCGATGTCTGCCGAGTACCTCTGACTGAAGAATCCCATGGGCAGTCTGAACAGATGATTTATAAAGCTGTAGGTGGACAGGAGGCTCTTTTTGTTCCGCAAACGAATAAGAATTTTTTCCCTGTAATAGTTCAGTATCGAGCTGAATATCAAAGTGCAGAACATGGCGCCCAGCAAAAAGTGAAGCCATTGATTATTCTGGACCGCAAGAACCTGGTCCACAAAGAATGCAGAAAATGCTGGAATCAGTGCGCCAGGCAAAATCAGCAGAAGGCCCACTGCAATGAGGGAAAGCAATGATTTTTTTTCGCCTGCCAGACGTTTCTTCAGGAGGTCTATGAAACTTTTTTTGAGGGAGACCTTCTGAAAATTTTCGGTGGGGGTAAAGGTAAGTACGATTCCCGTGTAGCTTTCGTCTAACTCCTGCAAGGTGAGCTTGCGCTTGCCCATGGCGGGATCGTTTATGTATGCGAACTTTCCGCGGGTGCCCTCATAAACTACAAAGTGGTTGAAGTTCCAGTGAATAATGCAGGGGCCTTCTGTCTGAAGAAGACCTTCAAAACTACGCTTGTATCCCTTGGCCTCGAAATTGAATTTGCGGGCCGCCTTTAGAATGTTGCTCGCCTTACTGCCGTCTCGGGAAACTCCCGTCTCGATGCGCATCTGCTCTAGAGGAATGTGCAATCCGTAAAAGGCGGTAATCATGCAAAGCGAGGCCGCGCCGCATTCGGTGGCCTCCATTTGTAGCACAGTGGGCGTTTTGGCGACTGCCATTATTTTGCCCCGGAAATAAGAAATTCTATGGGGGCCACTTCCTTAGTGATGATTTCGGCTCTTGCGGAAGTACCCTTGAGCTTGTTGGCCTCAGTGGTCTGGATTTCCACTTGTGCGAAGACGGATGTGCTGGAGTTGCCTTCAACTTTTTTTCGGAGATTTTCTACAAGCTCTTCATCTGATGCGGTGTAGGGCTTGACTTGACGTACTGTTCCGTTCAGCAGTTGTAACTGGGTGGAAATGATCGCCTTTTGACCGGCCTTGATGTCGTAGCTTTCGTTTACGGGAATAAAGCAGACCAGGGTAGATTCGTCGGAATCAAGAAAGACTCCCTCGGCAGTAATGCTTTGGGGGAGCGTTCCTAAAAATGACCAGAGGGCCACGCAGAATACAATAACAAAACCGCCCACGATCGCTATCCAGGATGATGGCGAAATTGCCACGATCATCTTGTCTAGCTGTTCGGGGGAGGATATTTTTTCTAGAGCTGTTTTTCTAAAAAGAGGCATTTAGAATCTGCCAGTTCCAGGAAGGCTTTTCTTTAGCTGGTCAATGGCTGCCTTGGCTGCCTTTACGGCGTCATCAACGAATGTTCCTGCGCCGATGGTGTTTGCTGCGTTGCCTCCGGAAACCTGATCCAGTTCGTCTTCGGAGATTTCCTGATTGATTTTTTCGTTGGTGCTCATAATATTTCTCCTTATACGTTGGCTATTGTATTAAATGGCGATTGTCATGGTCAAGACGTTTGACTCCTGAACCCTTTCGTAAGAAACGGAATTCATCATCTTCTTAACCATGAAAATTCCAAGGCCTCCAATTTCCCGTTCTTCGGCGCTGGCTGTTGTGTCAGGTTCCTTTACCTCGGTAAGAGGATTAAAGGCCTTGCCGTTGTCGCGGAGAGACATGGTTACCATGCCATTTTCCTTGCTGCAAGTGATTTCCAGCTCTGTTGCGCCGCTATAGAAAACGACGTTGCTCACAACTTCGTCTGCACAAATGGAGAGCTTTGTAGAAATCTTCATTCCTATGTCATTGTTTTCTGCCCAAAGGGATACGAATTCCTGGACGTCAGAAAGACTTTCCTTTTGAACAGGAAACGTTTTTTTCTCGCTAGCCATGTTGAGCCTTCCTTCAGACTATATGATATAGCTTTCTTTAGGCAATGTCCAGGATGTCGACGAAACCGGTCAGTTCAAACACTTCCTTAACGTTGTCGCTGACATTGATGAGTTTCTGGCTGCCGCAACCATTCATCTTTTTCTGAATCTTGAGCAGGACGCGGAGACCGGAAGAGGAAATGTATTCGACTTTGGCAAAATCCACAATGAGATTCTTGGTTTCGTTGGAAGCGGCTTCCATTTCGGTTTCAAAAGCGGGGGCGTTTGCGGTATCCAGGAATCCTTCCGGTGCAAGAACGATAGAGTCTTCTTTTTGAATCTTATTAATAACCATTGTTTGCATCCTTCTTAATGTTGATTTCGCTGTATTGGTACAGGAAGTCTTATAAGGAAAATATAAACAAAAACAAACAAACTGGTTTAGAAAGCACGAAAAAACTGATTTTTGACGAAAAATGCCCTAAAAGTCCAATTTTTCACCAATGACCAAAAGTCTATAAATGGCTTCTTCGCTGCCGACTCGGTGCTTGTCGGGGCAGTTTCTGCCAAAAGTCTTGTGCCAATCCCAGCCTGTGGGAACTATGGCGTCGTCAAAAGGCCAGGGGCGGATAAAGCCTTCTGGAAGAAGACTGTAAAGTTTGCTGCTGTCGATGTCCAGGTCGCCTACGCGCGGGGGCATGGGTCCTGCATCAATTCGGGGACAACCATGAAGCAGTTCTTCGGGGTAACCTCCGATGGCGTTGACCAACTGGCCTGCGTTATAAAGGGTGACTCGGCGGGGGCCGCCACAGTTGTAAATCCCTGCAGGGAATTCGTGTTCCAGAATGTACTGCACCACGCGACACATGTCGTTTCCGTAGATGGGTCTGCGGTATTCGTCGGTATAGAGGGTGGCAGGGCGACCCGGTCTAAAACGGTAGCTGATCCAGTCGATGGCTCCAGCGCAACCGCCGGGGGCGTAATCCATAGGCAGTGGCACGCGAAGCATTACGGCATCGGGCTTGATCCGCTGGATTTCGATTTCTGCTTCCAGCTGGTGTTTGCCGTAATTGTGGATAGGATCCTTGGGCGCGTCGTCTTTGTAGGGGCGGAGTTGGGCAGTTTCTTCGCTGCCACTCCAGACCATGTCCGTTGAAATTCTTACGAAGGTGCAGTTGTAATCGGCGGCCAGCTGGGCGGCATCTACACCCTGTTCGCAGTTCAGCAGATGGCTTCGGGGTGTGTCGCATTCGCAGGCCTTTAGGGCGCAGTTTCCACTGGCGTCAATGACCGTCTTGAACTGATGCTTTTCGAAAAGGCGGGTGAGGCTTGCGGTATCTTCGGCGTCGATGGCTACTACATCGGATCCAAAAACGCAGGGATGCTTGATGGGCCGGATGCCGATTAGTGGTGCCGCTGCATCAGGGTGACGGGGGGCCGGATGGATTGTTCCGCTGGTGCCGTCGCTTTCGTCGGTGCCGCCAAAAAGTTTGTTGAAGTGCCTGAAAAGGGCGTAGCCCGGAACACCGTTCAAACCGAGAACGAGAATGGGTAACTGCAGTTTTCGTGAGGCGAGTTCGATCACTTCTGGCTCAGTTTCCACTTGAGGTAACCCGCCATCTGCAGCGGGTGATTGAATGTTCCGTCAAGCATTTTGGCCTGCAGTTCTTCGTCAGAAAATTCGGAGGATTCTATTTCTTCGGTTTCGTCGAAGTGGGTTTCGCCTGCTCGGATTACGCCGTCGATGAATACCACATGGAACTTTCCACGGTGACGATCCGGGTTCACCGGATATGAACCCAGGTATAAAGGCACTTGCTTATTAGCTGCGCTGGTGACTCCGTAACCGCATTCTTCCTGCAGCTCGCGGAGGGCGGCTTCTTCGGGAGTTTCATTCTTGTCGATGATTCCTGCAGGAAATTCCAATGCGATTTTCCCTGTGCCGTGGCGGTACTGTTCTGTCATGACCCACTTACCGTCTGCGGTACGTGCCAGAATCAAAACCCAATCGGGCTGCCACAATGTGTAGAAATCGTCGATGACTTTTCCGTTAGGCAGTTCGCATTTTTCCTTGGCCACTTTTAGCCAGGGGGCGTTTACCAGGTATTCCGTATCAAGAAGTTTCCAGGGTTTCATCGTGAACCTTACTTTGCAAATCCCGGCGGGGGAAGGTGCATGCCGGCCATGGTCAGGTTGTTCTGCTTGGCGTAGGCGAGAATTCGCTTGCGGGCTTCGATGGACTTTTCCTTGTCCATGTCGTAATTGGAATTGATTTCGGGATGGTCCTTCTGTAAAGCGTAACCGTGCATCAGGTCACCGATAATCAGCAAGTCGGATTTCTGGAAAACGGTGTGGCCGGGCGTGTGACCCACGGCGTCCATGGCGATGACGTTGTGGGGCAGAGTGTCGCCAAAGGCGAAGAGCTTGAGGCTGTCGCTGTATGTGTTCAGAATGCCGACGGCAAGACCGTTGTCCTTGATGTCGTTGAACCAGGCGTCCTTTTCAACTTGGCCCACATAGACGGCGGCGTTCTTGAAGACTTTTTCAAAACCGGTGTCGGTCTTGTTCACGAGACCGTTGATGTGGTCCACGTGCAAGTGGGTCAGGTAAATCTTGGTGATGGAATCGGGGCTGATGTTCAGTTCTTGCAAGTGGTTCAGCATCTGTCCGCCGAATGCTCCCAGACCTGCGTCGAAGAGGACGTATTCCCCTTGGGACTTCAGGAGGTAAGTGCTAACCGTGGCGGGAATGCCGTTAGGGAGATTCAAACTGTTGTAGAGAGAATCGCTGGCATCGCTGAACAGGTCGCGAGGGTTCAGCTTTTCGCCTGCGTTGTCCTGGATCCAGGTGACTGTGGAACCGTCTGCCAATGTGATGGTCTTGGTCACGGCACGAGCTTCCGGGGCTGTTGTGTTTTCATTTGCTACGGAAGTTTCTGCGGATTCTGTTGCTTTGACTTCGGAAGTGTTTTCAGACTTCACTTCCTGCTTGTTGCAAGCGGTGAATGCAAAAGCCAAGGCGAACGCCGGCAAGGAAATTTTTAAAAGACGATTTTTCATAAAAGAACCCTAGACTATAGATATCAGATTATGAGATATAAGATATGAAAAAATAGGTATGAGGTACGAGGTGTGAGCTCGGAGCCTGCGGCTCCTTTCAGCGGAGAGTTTTGAGCCTTGAGCGATGAGCCAGATAATCGCGCCAGAGTCGCCTTACTTTAACACACGACTCATATCTCCCTTTAACCTTTTACGCTTTAACCTTTCTCCTTGCTCATTTCCCTTGTGTAGTATTTGCTGGTGTAGCTTAGGTACATGATGTCGGCGACGAACAGCGCGGCGCTGCATGCCAGGAATACTTGCTGGTGCATCCCGAAATGCTGTGCCATGGATCCACCTGTTAGAATGCCTGCCCCGATTCCAATATCCCAGGCGCTCAGGTATGTGCTATTGGCTGTACCTCGTTGATCGTGTCTTGCCAGGTTGACGCACATAGTCTGATATCCCGGAAAAATAAGTCCCAGGCTTGTACCAATCATCAAAGCCGATGCAAAGAACAGCAAGGTCGTTCCACCGGGAATCATAGGTCCCAAAGTGCCGCAGAAGGAAAGCAGTAAGTAGGCCGCCACGTTCAAGGTCATGCCCATGCCCACCAGGCGGGTAAGCCATCCTTTGTCGATCAGGCGACCGGTAAGAACGCGGTTTATAATGAGGCCGGCTGCAATCAGGGCGTAGAACCAGCCGCTTCCGCCGATGCCTTGTTCCTTTGCATAAAGAGCGATGTAGTTGGTGACGGGACCGTAGGCGAATCCTACGAAAATGAAATTCAGGAATTGAGGAAAGGCGCGGGTCAAGAAAAAGCGGTCCAGGGAAAGGGGCGGACGTTTTACCTTGGGGCGAGGCTTTACGGGAAGCGTCTTTACCAGGATGAGGCCTATTACGCAAAGGGCCACTGAAATGGCGAAAACCACGTTGCTTCCGAGACCTTCGTAAAGGAACATGCCGGTCATGGGACCTGTGGCAAAAGCCAGGTTCACGCTAATGCCGAAGTAGCCGATGCCTTCACCGCGGCGGCTGCTAGGAAGTGCGTCAATGGCGACGGTGTTACTTGCCGTGGTAGAAATTCCGAAGAACACGCCGTGCATGAAACGGACCACTGCAAGCAGGGGCAAAAGTCCCAGAGCCCAGTAGCCCACAAAGCACAAGGTGAATGCAAAGAAGGTCCAGAAATACAGCGGCTTGCGATTGAGGCTATCTACCAGGAAGCCCGCGAAGGGCCTACAGCAGAGGGCGCCGATAGTGTACAGCGAAATGATGATTCCTGCGGTAGAATTGTCCGTCTGGAATTTTTCAAAGATGTACAACGGCAGAACCGGCAACAGCTGGTAAAAGCTGAAGAATAGAAGAAAGTTGGCTGCGGAACACGTTACAAATGGGCGCGTCCAAAGAGCTGGTTTCTGTTCATTATCCGTCATTTTTCGCGCATCACTTTTTTATTGTTCAACTGAACCGTCAGCAACAGCCCACAACCCACCGTCAACCGTCTACTGTCTACTTCCTACTAACCACTAACTACTTCTTCTCCAGCATCACGATAGTTTCGAGATGGGGAGTTCCCGGGAACAAGTCCAGGGGCTGCACTTCGCGGACGCGGTAGCCGTAACGTTCCCATTCCTTGAGGGCGGCGGGGATTTCGTCGGTGCCGCAGAAAACGTGGCACACGCGGATGGGCTTACGCATGGCGAGAGCGTGAATGACGCCCGGTTCGCAACCCTTGCGGGGCGGGTCCAGCAGAATCTTTTCCGGTTCACCGGGCACAACGCGGGGCAGGCGCAACTGCACGAAATCTTCGTCGATCTTGCCTGCGATAAACTTGTAGTTCTTCTTCAGGTAGCGGGCGCTGGCCTTGGCGGTTTCGATGGAAGGACCTTCCCATTCGACGCCCAGCACAGACTTGGCGGCTTCGCCCAGGGCGAAACTGAACAGACCGTAGCCGCAGTACAAATCCAGGAACTTGTCTTCCTTGGTAAGGCTCAGCATTCGGCTGGCGGCCTTGATCAAGTTGTGGATCTGGCTTTCGTTAATCTGGCTGAATCCGGTGACAGGGTACTTCAGGCTGAAATGACCTAGGTTCAGAGCCAGCTCGCGGGGTCCGTAAAGCTGCTTGAAATTCAGACCTTCCGTGGGGCGCTTGGCTTCCAGATAGTAGTCGGATTCCGTGGTGTCTACATAGGCGTGGGCGGCGGTTACATTCAGTTCGCTCTTCTGCAGCACTTCGGAAATCTGCTTCAGTTTGCGGACGATGGTGGCGTCGATTTTCTTGATGTTAAAAATGACCACGCGGTAGCGGTAAGTACCACGGATGATAATCCAGTTCAAGGCATAGGCCAGGGGCTTGTAAGCCGGAGTGATCAGCTTTTCGAAAAGCAGGTCGTAAATCTTGTTGTGTTCTTCCGGTTCCAGCATGGATTCCTGGCGGTCGAACTGCAGGTTGCCCGGGACCATGGCCACGCGTCGCTTACTGGTGGTGCGGTAACCGCGGGGCATGGGGCTTGCGATGACGTTCTGCGGATTGCCTGCCAGACGGTTCACGTCCCAGAATTCCTTGATGGCCTGATTCTTGATTTTCAGTTCGTCCTTGTAGTCGAACATGGCCAAAGATTCGCCGTGGGCGGAATCGGCTTCGCGGGTGTAATTGGGGACGCAGTTTGCAATAGCCTGCTCAAAAAACATAGGTGCCTCCGTGGCGGCAAAATTTTACAAGTGCAAATGTAGAAAAACGGCGTTGGATTACAATATTTTGGACGTTTGAAAATGTTTCTTGCTTCCGGTTACTAGCTAATCTTCGGGTAAATGCTGGATTGGATAGTAGTTTTTATGGAAAAGATCCAGATAAAGAGATACCTTTACTAACCAAGCTCCCTGAAAAATGGAATTTGGTTAGTAAAATGGTTGTGGACAAAGTAATTTTTACTAACTAAACGCCGATGACTAGAGGGTCTGGTTAGTAACCATCGCCAAATGGACCCAAAACATCCATCGAGGAGGGGGTTGGGGGAGGGTGCTAAGATCGGGTTCGTCCAGCAAAAAAGTCCCCCTCCTTTGAGGAGGGGGTTGGGGGAGGGTGCTAAGATCGGGTTCGTCCAGCAAAAAAGTCCCCCTCCTTTGAGGAGGGGGTTGGGGGAGGGTGCTAAAAAAGGTCCCTTCCAGAGGAAGGGGCCTTTTTGTAAAAGCGGCGGACCGGGATCGAACCGGCAACCATTAGCTTGGAAGGCTAAAGCTCTACCATTGAGCTACCGCCGCAATTTGTGCTCAATTATACAAAAAAACACCCGATTTTAAAGGGGTAAATAAAAAAGTATTGTAATTTTTCAAAAAAAATGTTAAATTTACGCCACTTAAACAATTTACCTGAGGTAGCTTAACTTGGCTTTACAACCCCCCCGTGGCCGTCAGATGCCCAACCGTCAGAGCGACGGCACCCGCATCAACGAAGACATCCGTATTTCCCCCATCCGTCTTGTGAAGGAAGAAGGCGAAGCCATCATCATCGAAACCCACAAGGCTTTGCAGATGGCTAAGGACGCCGGTCTGGACCTGGTGGAAGTGTCTCCCAATGCTAAGCCCCCCGTATGCAAGATCATCAACTACGGTAAGTACAAGTTCGAGCAGGTCAAGAAGGCTAAGGCCGCCAAGGCCAAGCAGCATGTGGTGAAGCTGAAAGAAATCAAGATGCACCCCAAGACCGCCGAAAACGACTACCAGTACCGCATCAAGCAGGCAGGTGAATTCCTTCAGGATGGCATGAAGGTGAAGCTTATCATGCAGTTCCGCGGTCGCGAAATGGCCCATATGGATTATGGCAAGCGTCTCATGGAACGTGCAAAAGAAGACTTGGCCGCCTTTGGCGACCTTGAAATGGACTCTAGAGTCGAAGGCAATACTATGCTTTCTATCTATGGTCCTAAGCGTGGTGCCGCTGCCGCCAAAAAGCAGCAGGATGCACCGAAGCCCGTAACCGAGCCCATGGCAGCAGGTGAGGCTTAACTTAATAACCTAACGAGGTAAAAATGCCTAAGATGAAAACTCACAGCGGTTCCAAGAAGCGCTTCCGCCTGACCGGCTCCGGCCACGTCAAGTTCAAGCGCGCTGGTATGCGCCACATTCAAACCAAGATGACCACTAAGCGTAAGCGTAACCTGCGTAAGGGCGCTCTCATTAAGAAGGTCGACATGTATCACGTCAAGCGTCTGCTTGTAGTAGCATAAGGAGTGTAAGAATGCCCCGCGCAAAATCCAGAGTTCCTTCCCGCGAACGCCGCAAAAATATCCTCAAAGCCGCTAAGGGCTTCTACGGTCGTCGCAAGTCCAACATTCGCCTTGCTATTGACGCAGTTGCTCACGCCGGTCAGTATGCCTACGCACACCGCCGCGACAAGAAGGGTGACTTCCGCTCTCTGTGGATCACTCGTCTGAACGCTGCAGTTCGTGAATACGGCATCAGCTATAGCCAGTTCATTTACAAGCTCTCCAAGGCTAACATCAAGATGAACCGTAAGGTTCTCGCTGATATGGCAGTTGCAGATCCTGCATCCTTCGCCAAGGTCGTGGACGCTGTTAAGGCTGCATAATTTAGACGCAAGTCTAAATTCGCTCTAGCATCATCTAGCGAGAAATTTACCCCGCTCTCCGGAGTGGGGTATTTTTTTGTGTAGTCTGCCCCGGCCGGGCCGTACTTTGTCTGGCGCACACGGCGGACGTACTTTGAATGAACGTACTTTGTCTGAAGTACCTGGCAGACGTTCTTTCTTAATGTACTATCTCAGTCTGCGGTCATTTTCTGAGTGAACCGCATAATAGGCCTTCTTGTTTTCGTACATCTCTCGGTCGATGGTGTTGATGAACTCGTCCATCGTTCCCTTTTTCAGATCGAGCAGTCCCTTTCCGATGGAGGTGGAGAGTTTGAAGGGGGCCTTGGAATTGTTGTTGAACTTTTCGATGCGGTAATGGATTTCGCGGATGAGGCCGTCTGCCTTTTCTTGGTCCGCCGTGTTCAACAGCACGATAAATTCGTCGCCGGCATAGCGGATGGCGACCCCTTCGTCGTGGATGGTCCTCTGGAGGATGTCGGCCATGGCGATCAGGGCGCGGTCGCCAACGGAATGGCCGAAGTCGTCGTTGATCTTCTTGAAGGAGTTCAGGTCCAGCATCAGACCGGTCATGACGGTTCTACGTTTTCGTGAGAAGACGTTCATGTGGCGGTCCAGGTACACGCGGTTGTATAGGCCCGTCAGTCGGTCGCGGAAGATGAGTTCGTTCTGCAGGCTAGAGAAGATGCCGGCAATAGAAACGGCCAAGCCTGCCGAAATGGTGGAAATGCCGTAGAACAGGGTCTGGGCAAAAGTGCCAATCATCAGCGGGAAGAAATACACCCAGATGGGGAAGTACTTCAGGATACCGTTACGCCTGCGGCTCCAGAAGTAGACCACGATGCTGTCCATGGTGATGCCGTAGTCGATAACGGTGTAAATCCAATAGCCCCACATTCTGTGGTAGTGGTTGTTGCCATCGATGGAAAAAATGAACGGGCAGAAAAAGTTGATGAGTACGCCCAACGTTCCAAGCCCCACGACGGTTTTCAGAATCTTGGAGTGAATCCTTGATACGCCTCCACAAATGTGTTGCGAAAGGAAGACGAACCACAGGGTAGAGCAATACATGTTGGATCCGTAGAGCCAACCGTTGCCATAGATGTTGATGAATTTTGCGAGGGCTCCGGGGCGACCTTCCGATGTGAAAACAATGGGGTCGATAAGGCAATTCAGGAATCCGAGGATCAGCATGACCAGGAGAGACGTGTTCTCCAGATTCTTGCGGGGAAGCTTCCAGACGTTACCTGCGGCAACAACGGCCAGAAGTACTGCACCGAAGATGTTAACCACATATATGCACGACAGGGTTGAATCCATACATTTTTAATATAGATTCTTGTGGGGCGTTTTGAGGGCCTAGAAAAAATCTGTTGTGATTTCTGACTTCTTCTTGCTCTTGGGTTCGACCACGGCGGCGGAGTATTTGGCGTTTGCGAACAGGTCGTTTGTGAGGCCCGTCACATCTTCGGCGGTCAAATCCCGGATGATCTTTTCGGAGTGTTCCATGGTGTGGAATTCGCCCAGGTGCAGAATCTGTTCCGCCATGCGGATGGCTCGCTTTTCGGGATTGTCTGCACCCAAGTGCATGCCGCCCAAAATGTTGGCTTTTGTCCGTTCCAGTTCGTCTTTCATGAAGCCTTGCTTTAGGAATTTTTTCGTTTCCTTGACGCTCAATTCCAGCGCCAATTTCAACTGCTTTGGTTCTGTTGCCAGGGCCACTCCCCAGTCCACGCAGTCGCGGTAGATGTCGGCGGTGGAATAGACGGAATAGGCAAGGCCCTTGTCTTCGCGGATCTTCTGGAAAAGTCTGCTGGCCATGCCTGCGCCCATGGCCACATTAAAAATGGAAAGGGCGCAGCGACCTTTTTCGTCCATGCGGCTCTTGTCGAAACTCATGCCCCAGAAAAGATTGGACTGGGTGATGTCCTGCTTCTGCACCACCTTTACGCTCTGGTTGGATTTGTAGATGTTGGCGGGTGCGATCCCGCCGGATTTCTTGCGGGCGAATTTCTGCAGGCAGAGTTCCACTAATGCGTCGTGGTTCACCTTGCCTGCGGCGCAGACGTAAATGGGCAATTCATTAATGACTTGGTCGCGATAAGTCAGCATCTGCTTGTGGGTCAGTTCCTTGACTTCCTTGACGGTGCCGGTAATGGAATGGGCGATACCGCAACCCTTAAAATGGATGGCGTTAAAAACGTCGCCTACAAGTTCTTCGGGAATGTCATCGTAGCTGTGGACTTCCTCGATGATGACTTTCCGTTCCTTTTCCATTTCCTTCTTTTCGAAGCGGGGATTCATGAGCATGTCGGCGATGACGTCGATGGCGAGAGCCAAGTCGCCACTTTCTACGTTGGCGTAAAAGCCGGTTTCCTGGCGAGTGGTGTAGGCTTCCAGATTTCCGCCGCGGTCTTCGATGGCACGGGCGATTTCAAGGGCGGTACGATTTTCGGTACCCTTAAAAACCAGATGTTCATAAAAATGACTCAAACCAAATTCGCCCTTGGCTTCGTGTCGGCTGCCCCGGGGGAACCAGGCGCCAACGGTTACGGAATAGGCATGGGGCATGTAGTCGGTCATGACCACAACGCCGTTAGAAAGCTTTGTCTCTTTGATAATCTGCTTCATATAAATTAGCGGTGTTTTGACTGGATGTAGGCCCTGTGTTCTGCCTTGGTCTTTTCGTTTGCCATGGCGCAGGGTTTCAGTTTCCAGTATAGGCTTTCAAGCTGTTCTGTTTCGAGAATTGTCTTTTGGTTCTTTATGATGTTAGACAGCTTTTTTTGCAATTGAAAAATATGGAGGATGATCCAGTTTACGTCTAGTGAAGAACCGCTAACCTTTGGGGAGGTTGGGATTCCCTTGAGAACGCAGCGGTCGCTGAAGACGATGGCTGAAAAGACGGGAAGCTCGTCAACGTTCAGATCGCTTTTGGAAAAGTTCTCTTTCAGAAAATGTCGGAGGGCGCGGATGTGTCCGGCGTTTTGCTGGATGGGGTTGTGGAAGGTGTGGGTGGTGCGGGCGTTCAGGCGCTGGTGCCAACGTTCCTCTTCCAGAGTGCCGGTAATTTCACCGGAGATGTTCTTGGTTTCTAGCACGTAGATGCCGGACTGGTGCAAGAGCAGGGCGTCGATTTCGGTGGTACCGCCGTGGCTTGGAATGTACAGGTTTTTCATCAGCACGAATTTGCGTCCGTCGTCGTTGCAAATGCTGGTCAGTGTCTTGAAAGTGGCCGCTTCGCCGTAGACTCCGTCGGGATCATTTTCCAACTGTTCCTTCTGGAAGTCCTTGAAAGTCTTGCGGCGACCATCATTATGGAACTGCCCTGGTTTAGGCTTGGCTGCCTTTGTCTTGAAAAATACGAAGGCCAAAAGCAAAATGATGGCGAGCAATGTAACGATGGTGGAAGTCATGGCGAAAGTATAAGAAAAATGTTCCGCTAAAATTTTTACAGAATGGTTTATGCAAACGAAAACGGCTCGCATTTAGCGAGCCGTTTAAAATCGCGTTGGTTGATTGCGAACTTGCCGTATTAATGTCTTCCGAAGCGGCGGGTCTTGCGGAAGGGCTTGTCGCCGAAGTCGCGTTCGTCATGGTCCTTGCGGAAAGGCTTTTCGCCGAACTTTTCACGACGGCGTTCTTCGCGGTTGCCTGCAAACTTGCGGTCTCCGCGTTCGCCGTGATCGACACCGAAACCGCGACCTTCACGTTCCTTGCGGAATCCGCCACGGCGTTCTTCACGATTGCCTCGGCCAAAACCGCCGCGGCCTTCACGGTGGAAGCTGCGTCCTTCGCGGGGGCGAGTTCCCGGAGCGGGGCCGGTAGGAGGTTCGTCTGTCATCAGACGGAAGCGGGCGTCGTTTCCGCGGATGGTGATGCCTGCCAGAATGTCAAGAACTTCCTGGCTAGTGTCTTCGGGCAGTTCAACGGTGCTGAACTTGTCGAAGAGCTTGATGCGGCCGATGATGGAGCTGCTGATGTTTGCTTCGCCGGCGATGGCGCCTACGATGTCGCGGGGGGTAACGTGGTCGATGCGGCCCACGCCCATGTAGTAACGCAGGTAACCTTCTTCAACGCCGTTATTGCCTTCCTTACGTTCTTTGCGCAGACGCTGCTTTTCTTCGCCGTTCATGCCTACGCCAAAGTCGTCACGTTCGCGGCGGGCCTTTTCACGGCGTGCTTCGCGGGGAGCGTCCAGGGGCTGCAATTCCGGGAACAGGGGCTGCTTCTTCTGGTACATTTTGATGATGGCGGCGGCTACGTCTTCGGCGGTGATTTCGGTAACGGATCCATCTTCGTTTTCAACGCCGTTGGTCTTATTGCAGCCGGCTGCTACCATCTCGCGGACCAAAGTCTTGAACTTGTCCAGTTCGCCGTAGCTCAAGACGCTGTTCACCTTTTCCTTGAAGGCGGCCACGCGTTTCTGGCTGATGATTTCGCCGGTGGGCATTTCCATCACGTCGATGGGCTGGCGGGTGGCCCGTTCGATAATCTTCAGCATGCGCTTTTCGCGGGGAGTGATGAAGAGGATGGCGTCGCCGCTACGGCCTGCACGACCTGTACGTCCAATGCGGTGTACGTAGGATTCCGTGTCAAAAGGAATGTCGTAGTTCACCACCAGGGAAATGCGGTCCACGTCGATACCGCGGGCGGCCACGTCGGTAGCCACCACGATATCCAGCTTGCCCATCTTTAAACGGTTGATGGTGCGTTCGCGCATGGACTGGGCCAAGTCGCCATTCAGCGGGGCGACGGTAAAGCCGCGGCTTTCCAGCTTTTCGGCCACTTCGGTGGTGTTCTGCTTGGTGCGCACAAAGATCAGCACGCCGTCAAATTCTTCGCCTTCCAGGACGCGGGCCAAGGCTTCGACCTTGTGCTCGTTCTTTACCATCAGGTAACGCTGGCGAATGTTTTCAACGGTGGTGGTCTTGCTTTCGATGCAAGCCTCATCGTATTCGCCCAGGTACTTGTCGATAATGGCCTTCACCTTCTTGGGCATGGTGGCGCTAAAGAGGGCGCGCTGTGCGCTTGCGGGAATTTCCTTCAGGATGGTTTCGACATCTTCTTCGAAACCCATGTCCAGCATTTCGTCAGCTTCGTCCAGGACGATAGCCTTCACGCCGCCCAGGGTGATGGTGCCGCGCTTGATATGGTCAATAAGACGGCCCGGAGTGGCAACGATGATGTTGGCCTGGCGCTTGAGGGCGCGGATCTGCACGGCGATATCCTGACCACCGTAAACGGGAACCACATGGACCTTGGGCAGGTTTACGGAATACTGCTGGATGGCTTCGGCGACCTGGATGGCCAATTCGCGGGTAGGAGTCAGCACCAGCATAGAGGTTTCGTGACCGTTGAATTCCAGGCGGGAAAGCAGGGGCAGGGAGAAGGCGGCTGTCTTACCGGTACCTGTCTGTGCCGTACCCAGGAGGTTTCCGCCCTGAAGCAGTGCGGGAATAGCCTTCACCTGAATGGGGGAGGGGGTCACATAGTTCATGGCCTTGATGGCGTCCAGAACGGCGGGAGCCAAGTCCAGGTCCTCGAAAGTGACCAGTGCTTCGTCACCTTCGGTTTCGTCGCTCAGTTCTTCGTCTTCGTCCTCTGTGGAATCGTTTTTGTCTGCGGAATCATTTTCGTCTGCGGATTCTTCGACGGTTTCGATGTTTTCTTCTTGCTCTTGTTCCGTAGTTTGCTGTTCTTCGTCGACGAATTCAATAGATTCACCAACATTTGCCTTGGCTTCTGCGCCAGCCTTTACGATGTTGCAATCATCATCGATGACGATTCCATCGGGATTCAATGCCAAAAAAGCGGCTTCGTCAGCTTCGTCTTCGTCGGCCCCACCAGCAATGGATGCCAAAAAGGCATCGGCTTCGCGGGCAATCTTGGATTTGGAGTCAATAGTTTCTTCGGGGATGCGATCTTCCGCACCCTGCTTTTCAGGATTCTTCATAAATCACCTTCGGGGACCCGTAAACTTCATCTGCGGCCCATGCCGCGTCATCTCGTCGCTGTAAAGCGTTTAAAATAAGCCCCGAAGTGCACTCGCACTCAAAAAACCTGAAGTTCGTTAGGTCACCTAACTCAAATGTGGGCACAAAGGTAGAAATGTGTATTGGAAAATCAAAGGTTATAAAAAGCACATATTCCAATATGGAATATATTCGGGTCTTGCTTTCTGCCCCTTTGTGTAATATTAAAATAAGTTAGAAACAAAACGTAAAAGGAAAGAAGGGACCAATTAATGAAGCGAAATGGAATTTTAAATAGTGAAATTTCCCGAGTTTTAGGGTATTTGGGCCATACGGACTGCATTTGCATTGGCGACTGTGGCCTGCCCATTCCCGACGAAACAGAGCGTATCGACCTGGCTCTGGCTTTTGGCGTACCCACCTTTATGCAGACCTTGACCGAAGTGGTGAAGGATATGAAGGTGGAAAAAATCGTCTTGGCCGAAGAAATCAAGACCAAGAATCCCCAGGTTGAGGGTCAGGTGCTGCAACTGTTAAAGGGTGTTGAAGTGGAATATGTACCTCATACGAAACTGAAGGCACGCACCCAGACTTGCAAGGCTGTAATTAGAACTGGGGAAACTACTCCTTATGCCAACATAATTTTGCAATCCGGGTGCATTTTCGCCTGATAGGAGGATCGTAATACTCTATGCATGTTGAAATGAAAGGCATTAACAAGTCTTTTGGAAGCAACCAGGTATTGAAGGATGCCGGCTTCTTCCTGAAAGACGGTGAAATCCACGCCTTGATGGGTGAAAACGGGGCCGGAAAGTCGACCTTGATGAAGATCCTGACGGGCGTGTATACCCGCGATTCCGGTACCGTGATTGTGGATGGCAAGGAAGTGACCTACCACAGTCCCAAGGAAGCCGAAGAGGCGGGTATCGTTTTTATTTACCAGGAATTGAACGTTCTGTTTGACCTGACGGTTGAAGAAAACCTGTTCATGGGTCGCGAAATTACCAAGCGCTTTGGTATCTGCGACAAGAAGGCCATGCGCGCTAAGGCCCAGGAAATCATGGACCGCATGGGAGTCCATATTCCCGTGGATGCGGTCATGAGCGACTTGTCTGTGGGCCAGCAGCAGATGGTGGAAATCTGTAAGGCCCTTATGGTGGATGCCAAGGTCCTGATTATGGACGAACCTACGGCTGCCCTTACCCAGAGCGAAACTGAAGTCCTGTTTGAGGTCATCAATTCCCTGCGCAAGAAGGGTGTCTCTATCGTCTACGTTTCTCACCGCATGGAAGAAATCTTTGAATTGTGCGACCGTATCACCATCCTCCGCGATGGTACCTATATCGATACCAAGTACATCAAGGATATCACCATGGATGACGTGGTGAAGATGATGATCGGCCGTGAAATCGGTGAACGTTTCCCCAAGCGCGATAACGCCATCGGCGGTGAAGTGCTCCGCGTGGAAGGCCTTACTCATGAAAAGCTGTTCCGCGACGTAAGCTTTAATGTCCGTGCCGGCGAAGTGCTTGGCGTGTCGGGCCTTATGGGTGCTGGCCGTACCGAGATTATGCATGCCGTTTTCGGCAATATGCCTACGGTGTCCGGCAAGGTCTTTATCAACGGTAAGGAAGTATTCATTCGCAATCCGCGTCAGGCTATTGAAGCGGGTATCGGCTTTATTACTGAAGACCGTAAGACCGAAGGCCTGCTGCTGGAAAAGTGCATTGCTGAAAACATCGAACTGACCAACTTGGGAATCGTTTCCAAGAAGGGTGTTCTGGATTCTGCAAAGCAGTCCAGCCTTGTGAAGCGCGGTATCGAGGAATTCCGCATCCGCTGTTTCGGCCCTCAGCATGAATGCGGTAACTTGAGCGGTGGTAACCAGCAGAAGGTGGTTCTTGCCAAGTGGATTTATACGGATCCCAAGATCCTCATTCTGGATGAACCCACTCGCGGCGTGGATATCGGCGCCAAGAAGGAAATTTACAACGTAATCAATGATATGGCCGCCAAGGGCGTCGCCGTTATCATGGTGTCTTCTGAATTGCCCGAAGTTCTGGGCATGAGTGACCGCATTATGGTGGTTCACGAAGGACATGTGACTGGCATTATTAATGGTGCCGATGCGGATCAGGAAAAAATTATGACTCTTGCTACAGGAGGTAAAATCTAATGAAAAAGGAAAATAAGAATCTAGGTGCTTTTTTATCGGAATATGGCGTCTTTATAGCGCTTGCTATTCTGGTGGTGGTCATTAGCTCCATTAGCCCCGAATTCCGCCAGCCGGGTAACTTCCTGAACTTGTTGCGTCAGGCTTCCTTTAACGGCTTGATTGCCTTCGGTATGACCTGTGTCATTCTCAGTGGCGGTATCGACCTTTCTGTGGGTTCTACCTTTGCCTTGAGCGCCATTGTCTGTGCCGAAATGATTGGCCATGGCGTACCTGTCATTGTTGCGGTTCCCGTAGCATTGCTGGTGGGTGTGGCTCTCGGCTTGATTAGTGGTCTTTTGGTGACCAAGGGTCGTTTGCAACCGTTCATTGCAACCCTTATTACCATGACGGCTTATCGTGGCCTCGCCATGATCCTTACCGATGGTAAGCCCATTTCCCGCCTGGCAGAAAGTTCTGGTGATAGCCTTTTGTTCAAGGCTCTGGGTAAGGGTAATGTGGTCTGCGATTTCTTGCCGGCTATTAAAATTCCTATTCCTATCTTGATCCTGTTGGCCTCCTTTGGAATCTTCTATTTCTTGCTGAAGCATACCACTTTCGGTCGCCGCCTTTACGCTACCGGTTCTAACGCCAAGTGCGCCGCACTTTCTGGCGTGAACATCGATCGCGTGAAGATGAGTGTCTATGGTATTTCCGGTTTCCTCAGCGCATTGGCCGGTCTGATCATGATTAGCCGTGTGGACTCCGCACAGCCTATTATGGGTAGCGGTTATGAACTGGATGCCATCGCTGCTGTTGCCCTTGGTGGTACCAGTATGAATGGCGGCCGCGGAAGAATTACCGGTACAATTGCAGGTGTTCTGATCATTGCTGTTTTGAACAACGGCTTGAACATCTTGGGTGTCACTTCCTACTATCAGAACGTGATCAAGGCTGTAGTAATCTTGGTTGCTGTGCTTGCTGATCGTAAGAGATAAGGAGATTTGAATCATGAAAAGAATTTTTGCTTTACTTTTCGCTTCTTTTGTGTCTGTGATGATGGCTGCATGTTCTATTGTCATTGACGGTGAAGAAAAGACTACTGCCCAGAAAGTTGATTCCAAGGGCGCAATCGGCTTGTCTGTTTCTACTCTGAACAATCCTTTCTTCGTGACTCTTGTGGAAGGCGCCAAGAAGGCTGCCGTGGAACTGAATGCCAACATTACTGTGGTGGATGCTGGTGATAATGTATCCAAGCAGGTGAGCGACATCGAAGACTTGGTCAGTAAGAATGTCAGCATCCTGATTGTGAACGCTGTAGACTCTGACGCCTTGACTGGTGCTGTAAAGGCTGCCAAGTCCAAGGGCGTGAAGGTCATTAGCGTGGACCGCGCCATCAACGGCGTGGAAGTGGATTGCCAGATTGCTTCTGATAACGTTGCCGGTGCAGAACTTGCAACCCAATATATCGTAGACAAGCTTGGCGAAGGTGTTGTGACTGCAGAACTGCAGGGCACCATGGGTTCTTCTGCTGCTATTGATCGCGGTAAGGGTTTCCACAACATTGCCGATGCAAAGTTGAATGTGGTCGCATCCCAGACTGCAAACTTTAACCGTACCGAAGGCATGAGCGTTATGGAAAATATGCTCCAGGCCAACGGCAACATTGCTGCCGTATTCGCTGCCAATGACGAAATGGCTCTGGGTGCCGTTGAAGCTAGCAGCGGTGCAGGCAAGAAGGTGATGGTGGTTGGCTTTGATGCAACCGACGATGCTGTAGAAGCTATCAAGGCTGGCCGCATGGCTGCAACCATCGCTCAGCAGCCTGGCCTGATTGGTGAAACTGCTGTTCGTGCTGCAGTGGATCTGAACAACGGCAAGTCCATCGAAAAGAACATTCCGGTGAAGGTCACCTTGGTTACTGCTGAAAATGCAGACAAGTTGAATGCCGATAAGCCCAGCTTCAGCGGTACCATCGGTCTGTCTGTTTCTACTCTGAACAATCCCTTCTTCGTTACTCTGGTTGAAGGAGCCAAGAAGACTGCTGCTGAATTGAAGCTTGCCCTCACTGTGGTTGACGCTGGTGACAATGTTTCCAAGCAGGTTAGCGACATTGAAGATTTGATCAGCAAGAACGTTAGCATCCTTATCGTGAACGCTGTGGATTCCGATGCTCTGACCGGTGCCGTAAAGGTGGCCAAGTCCAAGGGCGTAAAGGTCATTAGCGTGGACCGCGCCATCAACGGTGTGGAAGTGGATTGCCAGATTGCATCCGATAACGTTGCCGGTGCAGAATTGGCTACCCAGTACATCGTAGACAAGCTGGGTGAAGGCGTTATTACCGCTGAACTTCAGGGTACTCTGGGTTCCTCTGCCGCTATCGATCGCGGTAAGGGTTTCCACAACATTGCCGATAAGAAACTAAAAGTGGCTGCCTCTCAGACCGCAAACTTCAACCGTACCGAAGGCATGAGCGTCATGGAAAATATGCTCCAGGCTAATGGCAAGATTGCTGCAGTCTTTGCCGCTAACGACGAAATGGCTCTGGGAGCCGTAGAAGCTAGCAGCGGTGCAGGCAAGAAGGTGATGGTCGTTGGCTTTGATGCAACCGACGACGCTGTTGAAGCCATTAAGGCTGGCCGTATGGCTGCAACCATCGCTCAGCAGCCCGCACTGATTGGCGAAACTGCTGTCCGTACTGCCATGGACATCGCCAACGGCAAGGTTGTAGAAAAGAACATCCCGGTGAAGGTCACTTTGGTCACTGCTGAAAATGCAGGTAAGTAGGAAGGTATCATGAAAGTTCTAAATATCGGATCCATGAACCTTGACCACGTCTATAGCGTGGACCACATTATCCTGCCGGGCGAAACTGAAGCTACCGGAGCCGTCAAGCATTACCTGGGCGGCAAGGGTATGAATCAGTCTGTTGCTCTTGCTAAGGCTGGCGTTGAAGTTTATCAGGGCGGTATGATTGGTGAAGATGGTCAGCCCTTCCTGGACGCTTGTAAAGAGTATGGTGTTCATGGGGAATTCATTGCTAAAGTCGATGATCAAACTGGCCATACCATCATCCAGATTGACAAGAACGCCCAGAACAGTATCTTGCTGTATGGTGGTGCAAACCAGCGTCTGACTCAGGAATATGTGGATGGCGTTCTCGGCCACTTTGCTGCCGGCGACATTCTGTTGCTGCAGAACGAAGTGAACCTTTTGCCCTACATCGTGGACAAGGCTTACGAAAAGGGAATGCAGATCGCCTTGAATCCGTCCCCATTCAACGAAAAGCTGGATGCGGTGGATATGACCAAGATCAGCATCTTCTTGCTGAACGAGGTGGAAGGCAATCAGGTGACCGGCAAGACGGACCCGGATGAAATTCTGGCTGAAATGCGCAAGCGTTTCCCCAAGGCCCGCATTGTGCTGACCCTGGGCAAGGACGGTGCCGTGTATAGCGATGGTGACCAGAAGGTGTTCCAGCCTATCTTCCCCGTGAAGGCAGTGGATACTACCGCTGCAGGCGATACTTTTACCGGCTATTTCCTGGCAGGTCTCGCAGAAGGCATGCCCATTGCTCAGGCTCTCCGCATGAGCGCCCGCGCTTCCGCCATTGCGGTAAGCCGCCCCGGCGCCGTACCCTCGATCCCCTTGCGAAAGGAAGTGGAGGAAGCTCTGGCCAACGGCTGATGATGTAGCTAATTGGACCTGCTCTAAGGGTCGAATGGACCGCCGCTAAAAACGGCCACCTGTAAAGGAACCTTAATAGACAAAGCAGAGAAATTATACTACATTGCGCCTTACGTCGGAGAGATGTCAGAGTGGTCGATTGAGCCGGCCTCGAAAACCGGAGTCTGTAATAGGACCGAGGGTTCGAATCCCTCTCTCTCCTTTGAATAAAAGACGCCCCCAGGTGGGGCGTCTTTTATTCTATAGACGATCGGGAGTCGAGCCCTCGATTAAGAGGGTTCGCTTGACTTCGCGAGAGCCGTAGGCGAACTGTTTTTTCTAAAAAAAACATTGTATATTGTTTCAGTAACGTTTTAACCTCAATTCAAGGAGACACGATGGCTAATAAGTACGCTGGTACCCAGACCGAAAAGAACCTCGAAGCTGCATTTGCAGGCGAATCCCAGGCTCGTAACAAGTACACTTACTTTGCATCCCGCGCAAAGAAGGATGGTTTCGAACAGATCGCAGCTCTGTTCCTGAAGACTGCAGAAAACGAAAAGGAACATGCCAAGATGTGGTTCAAGGAATTGGGCGGCATCGGTGACACCGCAGAAAACCTGAAGGCTGCTGCCGACGGTGAAAACTACGAATGGACCGACATGTACGAAGAATTCGCAAAGACTGCCGAAGCTGAAGGTTTCGCCGCCCTTGCAAAGAAGTTCCGCCTGGTAGCAGCTATTGAAAAGCATCACGAAGAACGCTACCGCGCACTTCTCAAGAATGTGGAAACTTCCGCCGTGTTCGAAAAGAGCGAAGTCAAGGTTTGGGAATGCCGCAACTGCGGTCATATCGTCGTGGGTACCAAGGCTCCCGAAGTCTGCCCCACTTGCGCTCACCCCCAGTCCTACTTCGAAGTCAACGCTGAGAACTATTAAGAGCCGAGCGTCGCAGAAAAAAGAAAGAATCCGGTGGGGTTCTTTCTTTTTTTGTTGGGAAATTACGGTTGAAGAAGATGTCTTTCCTGAATTAGACCGTATGATTGTTGTTGTGGAGCTTGATTTTTGATTACTGGTACGGTTTATTTTTGAAAAAAAATGAATTTCCAACCGTAGTTCCCGTGGAACGGGGGGGGTATACAAAAAACACCACTCAAGTGAGCGGTGTTTTTGTATACCTCCAAGCGGTTTCGAACCGCTGTTGCGGGAATGAAAATCCCGAGTCCTGGGCCACTAGACGATGGAGGCGTTTAGGTGCGACCAAATATAGGAAAGTATCTGAATTAGTCAAGGGTGTTGCATAAAAATTTTTTTTCGTACAAATTTACCGTTTTGCCTCACATTGTATTATATTTGCGCTTCGTAAGATTTTCGTAGTATTTTGGGCCTTTTGTGAGGCTGATTAAGGCGGATGTGATTGATGTCTAGCGGTGTTGAATTGCTTGAATCTGTTTTGGACGGCTCTGATCGTCTGGTCCTGGTTTGCGATGCAGAATCGTTTTCTGTGGTTTATGCGAATAAGATGGCCCGAGATTATGCAAAACAGGGTGAAACTCCCTATAAGGGGGTGCCTTGTTTCAAGTATATGATGGGCCTGGATAGTCAGTGCCCTTTTTGCCCCCTCCGCAAGTCAGAAAAACGCGATTCCCTAAATGCCGATGTGAATCTTGGTGACCGAGTTTATAATACCAAGGTTGAATACAAGGAGCTGGATGGCCGGAAGGTTTTTGTTGAGTATGTTGCTGACGTAACCTCCATTCGCCGTACCGAAAAACAGTATGTAGATCAGCTTAAATTGCTGAAGGATTCCATTCCCAATACCGATGTGGTTTTTCATTTGGACCTTACCGGCAATGCGGTCCTGGGGGTAGATGGCGAGGACGGTTACATCGAGGGGCTTAAGTCCTGGATGGCTTCGCGTCAGGAATCCACGACAGTAGATTCCATTGTGGAAATACTTTCCTGTAATATCCCCAAGCAGGTTTCCCGTATAGCTTACCTCAAGGATTTTGCTTGTGCTTCCTTGATCCGGCATTATGAAGAGGGCAAGATGTCCTTCGAACGGGAGATGGAATGTTTTAGGGACGATGAAATTATTCCGTACCGTGCTTGCGTCCGCTATATGATGAACCCCATCAACGGTCATCTGGAAGCGGTTATCTATGGAGTCGATCTTTCTCAAGAGAAACTGGCTCAGGAACGTCAGCTGAACTTCGTTACTGCCTTAAGCCAGGATTTCCGTTATGTGTACCTTTGGAATCCTGACAAAGATGAGATCTCCATTGTCAAGCAGGACGGCTTCATGGTCCGTAGCGACCTTGGGGCTGAAAACAAGTTCCCGTATGATGCCATGTGGGCTCACTACATTGAAGACCGCGTCTTCTCGGAAGATCGCGAAATGATGTACAAGGCCATGGAAAAGGAGAAGGTCCTTGCCTATCTCAAGGATCATGAAAACTATGTGGGCACCTACCGCGTGGTTGAAAATGGAGATATTCATTACTTCCAGTACAAGTACGTAAAAATCGAGGGATCCTCCGAGATTATTGCGGGTTTCCAGAACGTGGACAAATTGTTGGATACCGAAATTTTCCGTAATTCCATTATCAGTACCTTGGCCAAGGTTTACTTCTGTGCCTATGATATTGACCTTTCTACGGGGCATTTCCGCGAACTGGGCGATTCTACCCGAGATTATATTTCCAACGTCATCGGTCAGATGGGTGAGTCCATGGAAAAGTTCAGGGCCATTTGCCAGACGACGGTGGCGCCGGAACAGGTCCAGGAATTTCTCGATTTTACGAACATTCATACCTTGGCTGGCCGCCTAGCTAACCGCGATTCCATTGGTATCCATTTTAAGGGTTTGAATGCGGGTTGGTGTGAAGGTCTATTTGTTGTCATCAGTCGAGACAAGAATGGTCGGTGCTCCCATGTTCTGTGGGTTGTTCGTTCCATTAACGAAGAAGTGGCTAGGGAAGAAGCTTACAAGGTTCAGCTGAAGGACGCCCTCCGAAAAGCGGAGCGGGGAAGTGAGGTCAAGTCCAAGTTCCTGGCCAGGATGTCTCATGATATCCGCACGCCTTTGAATGGAATTATCGGTCTGCTTGAAGTTGCTGACCGTAAGGAACAAAGTCCGGAAGAGCGGGCGGAAGGCCGCAGGAAGGCGAAGAACGCCGCCAATCATTTGCTGTCGTTGTTGAACGATGTGCTGGATATGTGCGAGTTCGATGACGCCGAAACTCAACTGTTGGAAGAGCCTTTTGATCTTCAGCAGGTTCTTGGTGAAGTTCGTTCTATTGCCAATCTCCGTGCTGATGAAAATGATGTTGTCGTTAGATATGATGGTGCGTTGAGTGTAAAATGTCCCCATTTGCTGGGGAGCCCGCTCCATGTCCGTCAGGTATTCCTGAACATTTTGACCAATGCCATTAAGTTTAACAAGAAGGGCGGTTCCGTAGACTGTTATTCCGAAATCGTGAATGAGACGTCGGATGTCTTGACCTACTGTTTCCACGTGGTGGATTCGGGTATCGGTATGAGTAAGGAATTCCTTGAACGGATGTTTGAACCTTTTACCCAGGAACGTAATGATGCCCGAAGCACTTATCGGGGCTCCGGTATGGGCATGGCGATTGTAAAGGCCCTTGTGGAAAAGATGAATGGCCGGGTTACGGTCCGTAGTACAGAGGGCGTTGGAACTCACGTTGCTGTGACGATTCCCTTCAAGGTTGATCAGAGTTCTCGTGTTTGCCTCACTGAAGGTGCGGAAAGCGAATCCTTGGATGGTATGAAGGTCTTGCTGGTGGAAGACAACGACTTGAATCTGGAAATTGCCCGCCGAATCCTGGAAGACATGGGCGTGGTGGTGACTAGCGCTAGAGATGGCGAAGAAGCGGTGCGGGTCTTTGAAAGCGCTGGCCAGAACGAACTGGACTTGATTCTGATGGACTTGATGATGCCTGTGCTGGATGGTTTTGGGGCTGCCAGGAAAATCCGTCTTTCTGCTAAGAAGGAAGGTGCTGAAATTCCCATTGTGGCCTTGTCTGCCAATGCATTTGCAGAAGATGTGAAAAAGTCCAGGGACGCCGGCATGAACGGTCACTTGGCCAAACCCATCGATATTCCCTTGCTAAAGAAAACGCTGAATATGTACAAAAAGGCTTGATTTTCTTTTTGATAATTTATTTGGCGCTCCCCGTTCTTTTTTCAAAACTTTAGAGTAATTTCAATAGAAAAATGTTATCGTACTGATAACTTTTTTTCTGGTTGCTTTTGAAAAAGCGGAGGGATTATGGCTGTAATGATTATTCAGCTCTTGATTGTGCTGGCTGCTCTTTACGTGGGTTCACGTTATGGTAGCCTTGCCTTGGGTGCAATTTCTGGTATTGGCCTTGCCATCTTGGTGCTGGGCTTTGGTATGCAGCCGGGTAAGCCGCCTACCGATGTTATCTACATCATTATCGCGGCTGTGACCTGCGCCGGTATTATGCAGGCTGCGGGCGGTATGGATTGGTTAATCCAGTTAGCGGAAAGACTTCTGCGTAAACACCCTAACCAGATTATCTTCCTGGCTCCGCTTTGCACTTTCTTCCTCACGGTTCTCGTGGGTACCGGCCATGTGGTTTACACCCTCATGCCCATTATCTGCGATATTTCCCTGAAGAAGGGTATCCGTCCGGAACGTCCCTGCGCCGTGGCATCTGTGGCTTCCCAGGTGGGTATTACTTGCTCTCCCATTGCGGCCGCCGTGGCTTCTTTCGTGGTGATTTCCAACGCCAACGGTTTTGAAATCAACAACTTGCAGGTGATTGCGGTAACCATTCCTGCTTGCCTTTGCGGTTTGATGGCAGCCGCTGCCGTTAGCTACAAGCGCGGTCTCGATCTGGACAAGGATCCCGCTTTCCAGGCGAAGCTGAAGGACCCTCAGCAGCGTGAATACATGTACGGCAACACCGCTTCTGTGCTGGACAAGGCTGTTTCCAAGGAAGCAAAGCGTTCCGTGTTTATCTTCCTGGCTGCTTTGGCTGTGATTGTGATGTTCTCTGTGTTCCAGATTGCGGGCCATGACATTCGTCCCGCTTTCCCCACCGGCAAGGTAGTGGATGGCGTGGCTCAGGTGAAGCCCATGGGCATGAACTTGATCATTCAGATTGTGATGATTTCTGCAGCCGCCTTCATGATTATCTTCTGTAAGGCTGAACCCAAGAAGGCTGTGGCTGGAGCCGTTTGGCAGTCTGGCATGGTGGCTGTGGTGGCTATCTACGGTATCGCCTGGCTGGCTGATACTTACTTCGCCAACTACATGGATGTGATGCAGGGCGGCCTGAAGGATATTGTTCAGCATTATCCCTGGGCGATTGCCCTGGCCTTCTTTGCGGTGTCTGTGCTGATCAACTCTCAGGGCGCCGTGGTGGTGGCCATGCTTCCGCTGGCGTACAGTCTGGGTATCGAAGGTGCGGTGCTCTTGGGCGTGCTCCCCAGCGTATACGGCTACTTCTTCATTCCCAACTATCCTTCCGACATTGCCACCGTGAACTTCGACCGTTCCGGCACTACGGTAATCGGTAAGTACCTGCTGAACCACAGCTTTATGCTGCCGGGCATGACCAGCGTTATCGTTTCCACTATTGTGGGTTCTTTGATTGTGAAGGTGTTCTTCTAATTATGGGAGGTGTCGCGCGAATTTTTCGCGGGAAAGATCTTCGTGTGCTCTGGGCTCGCCGTAAGGCGGGCCCTTTTTTTGCGGTTATAAAACTAGGGGCGGTTGTAAAACAAGAAAAGCCCAACCTTTCGGTTGAGCTTCTCTTATACCTCCAAGCGGTTTCGAACCGCTGTTGCGGGAATGAAAATCCCGAGTCCTGGGCCACTAGACGATGGAGGCGTTTAGGTCG
>NZ_JALCZV010000011.1:101074-139013 GCF_023373925.1 Fibrobacter sp. HC4
TATACCTCCAAGCGGTTTCGAACCGCTGTTGCGGGAATGAAAATCCCGAGTCCTGGGCCACTAGACGATGGAGGCGTTTAGGTAGGCCAAATATAGGTTAGATTTTTAATCTTGTAAAGGGTGTAAGGCAAAAAAAGTTAATTTTTCTCTGTGTTTTTGAAAAATTGGTTAAAAAAGTCTCTTTTTAGGGGTATTTTGAAGTTTTTGCCGGTGGCCTTGCTTGCCAGCGGTGCCGACGCTGCCGTCCTCTGGGGGATCCGTGCCTTTATGGATATCCTCTCGGGGGAGGGCCCCATGCCCCTTTATGGATGGGTGGGCCTGATGTTGGGCCTGACTTTTTTACGCCTGATATTCCTGACCTTGAAAATCCGAGTTTCCGAGAGCTGGGTTTTTGCGGCGGGCGCTCGTATCATGGGCTGGTTCCTTCACCGTTTGCGCTTGCTCCATCCGCGGAATTTCCATACCCCTGCCGGAAACCTCTTGGTGGAATCCGCTTATGAGTCGACGCTGGTTCTTCAGAATAATGGGGCGGTTCTTTTTCAGGGGGCTCAGGCGGTGTTGCAGCTGGCGGTGTTCTTGCCGGTGTTGCTGTACATTTCCTGGCCGCTGACCTTGTTCCTTTTCGCGGTGGTGGTTCCGGTGGTGGGCGCCCTTCAGCGGAAACTTCATAAGCTTGGGCCTGTGGAGGAAAATCTGCTTCGCGACCGTTCGCGGTTCCGGGGCGACCTGACTCTTGCCCGCCGCCTCTTTTTGCAGTGGAGTTCCCGCCGGGAGCGTACGCTTTTGTCTGACGAACTTTTGCAGCAGAACCGCCATTTGCGAAATGACGGACTGGTTGCGGGCCTGCGGAAAAATGGACTTTCGCTGGTGGCGGAATCGGTGTCGGTGGTGGCCATGGTCCTGGTCCTGGGTTTTTGCGCGGTGCTGATTCGCTGCGGGTGGATGAATGGCTCCGGTTTGGTGCTGTTCTGCTCGGCGGTCTTGCTCAGTTACAAGCCTGTAAAGGAATGCGCCCGGGTGCTGCCCCAATTCCGGTCTGCGGTAAGCGCCTTGAAAATCCTGGAAGAATTTGAAAAGGCCGAAATCAGGAGTTCTGATTTTGGTGGACGTGGGGCGGGTTCCGCAAATGGTTATAGCCCTGACGGGCTGTTCGTGAAGAATGGTTCGTTTAAGTACGCTGGTTCGGAACGTCCGGTTTTTGCGGGCTTGAATCTGGAATGGTCCCGTTCGAAGCCGGTTCTTGTCCGTGGAAAAAATGGGATAGGGAAGTCGACGCTCTTGCGGTTGCTTGCGGGCCTGGAAAGCTGGGATGCTGAAGGTGCCGCAGACGGGATTTGTTCGTCGTTGCCGGTTGCCGCAAATGCCGTATTTTTTGTGGCTCAGGATTTGGAGTTGCCTCCCCGACGCTTGCTCCGCGGAATTTTGGAAAGTTTGAAGCAGGGGGCCGCGGGCTCTGTTGGGGTCGCCGCTGCGGAAGGTTCGTCTGCAACCGCTGCGGGTTGTGGGTTTAGCGTTGCGGGCTGCCGCGAACTTTTCGCTTTCGCGGAAAATTTCGGGATCCTCCCGCTGGTAGAAAAGCAGGGGCTTTCAGGCGGCGAGCGTTCCCGCGTGGCCTTGCTGTGGGCTCTCGCTTCGGACTGCGATACGGTCCTTCTGGATGAACCTTTTGCGTCCATCGCCTTGGCGGATCGGGAGCCGTTGTTGGCTGCGTTCCTGCAGGCGGCTGCCGCTCTTGACAAGTGGGTAGTGATCGTAAGTCACGACGTACTTTCTCCCGAAATGGAAGGCCGCTTCAGTATCGTGAACTTTGATGGCGCGGGGGAACGATGAAAATTCTTTATGCCTATCGCGGCTGGATTCTTGGGGCCATGGCGGGAACCATGCTGGCCTTGCCGGGAATGCCCATATCGGACGATTGGTTTGATATGTTGCCGCTGCCAACCCTTTGCTTGATTGCCTTCGTGCTCTTGCGTGTGCAGGCCCGCCGCATCATCGGGGAACATACCCGCGGATTTTCTCACGATGCGGACCGACTTGTAACGGAAGGCGTGTACTCCCGCATTCGCCACCCGCTGTACTTGTCTAACGCCGGGGTCGGTTATGCTTTCGTGGTGTTGCATTTTGGATTCGCCCTGGTGGCCTTGGCTTTTGTGGTGGCACTTTTTGCTTTTGAATATTTGTTATCGCGGATGGAAGACCGCTACCTGGAAAATCGGTTCGGCGAAGAATGGCGAACCTGGGCCACAGAGACGCCTGCCTTTTTCCCGCGGTTAAGTGGTTCGGGTGTGGGCCCTTCAGTTGGCGGACAGCCTGCGACTGCTCGCGAAGGTTCCGCAACGGGTTCGGCTGAACGTTCCGCGAAGTCCCCTGCCCGTCGTTCTTTTACGGCGGCCTTTAAGGCGGACACGTCTACGTGGCTCTGGCTACTGGTGATGATTGCGGTCGTTGTTGGACGCAAGTTCCTGGGGTAGTCGGATGAAGTTTTCCTTGACGGCCCGAATTGCTTTGTGGTTTGCCCGAGTTTGTCTGCGCCTGGTTGCCCGCGGGGGCACCTGTGTTCCTGCGTTAGACCGCAAGTACAAATTGCGGGAGCGGTTGGACGGCCCCTGGTGCGAAAGTCCGAAGAACCTGGCTTCGCCAACGAGCGGATCGCAGTACGAACGTCCGAAAATTTCAAAACGTCTTTGGCTTCACGGAGCGAGTCTCGGAGAGTGCAAGATGTTGCTTTCGGTGGCTCGAGCCCTGAAGGCGGACTGGCCTTCCTGTGACGGTGAATGCCCTGAGATTTTGCTGACGACTCAAAAGGCGGAGGCACTAGAAACTTTGCGGAATAAGGCTGCAGGTGTTTGTCGTGTCGCCATGTCGCCTGCAGATTTGCCCGATACCCTGGAGCGATTCTTAAAGGAAGTGAATCCAGCGGCTCTTGTGCTTGGCGAAAACGAACTGTGGCCTGGCTATGTGGAGGCGATGAACCGCCATTGCAAAAAGCCGGCGGTGGCTCTTGTTTCTGGGCGGGTCCGTAAGCTGGCGCCCGGTGTGAGCCTCGATGACCTTGGCTTTGTGACTCTGCAATCTGACGGTGGAAACTGGAAATTGCTGGACTGGACCCGCGACGTAACCGCCCCGAAATCGTCTGCTGGTGAATTTGCGGCTCCAAAAGACAATCCCTTAATTGACGTCGCCTTGGTTTCTTTTCATAAGGAAGAACTTGCCGCTTTCGGTGCACTGGTTTCTGCTGCGGCGTCTGCGGGTAAGTCTGTTGTTCTCGCTCCCCGACGTCTCGAAGAAGCGGAACTTTTCCGCGAATTCCTCCTTTCCCAAAAAAAGATAGCGCTTGATTGGCCTGCGGTCCAGAAAGGTTCCGTCACCATCGTGAACCGATTCGGCCTAGTTCCTGAAATCCTCCGGTCATGTGGGGTGGCCGTGGTGGGCGGCTCGTTCGTGGCGAATCCTGGTATTCATGATTTTTGGGAACCGCTGAGAGAGGGTGTCAAAACTTTTGTAGGTCCGTTTTCAAAAGGCGCGGAAGAGGCTGTTTCTGATTTGGTGTCCCGTGGCGTGGTGGCCCGGATTTCTTGTGCGGGGGATGTGGGCTCGGATTGGTGGAATGTGGCTCTTGACCCCGCAGTTGCTCAGGCCTGTCTTCAAGAGGAACGGGAAAAAATTCTAAATTCTTATGAACGGTTGCTGAAGTTCCTTTTGGCGACCGTATAAGGAACCTGCATCATGAAAAAAGTGATTCTCGCAACTCCCAGAGGCTTCTGCGCCGGCGTTGACCGCGCCATCCATGTGGTGGAAAAGGCTATTGAAAAATTTGGTACGCCTATCTATGTGCGTCACGAAATCGTGCACAACAAGTTCGTGGTGGATACCCTCAAGTCCAAGGGTGTTGTTTTTGTAGATGAGCTGGATGAAGTGCCGGCAGGTTCCGTGGTGATCTTTTCTGCCCATGGTGTTGCCGAAGAAATTTACGCCGATGCCGAAAAGCGTGGACTTCAGGTGCTGGATGCCACGTGCCCTCTGGTTCTCAAGGTCCACCTGAGTGCCAAGCGTCATTTTTCTGCAGGCCGTCATATTATCATGATCGGTCATGCGGGTCATGCCGAAGTGATCGGTACTTTGGGGCAGCTGCCGGAAGGTGCCATTACGCTGGTCCGTAACGAGGCTGACGTGGCGACGGTGGATGTTCCCGAAAATAAGGAATTGGCCTACATTACCCAGACAACCCTGTCTGTTGCCGAAACCCGCGAAATTATCAAGGCCCTCAAGACCCGTTTCCCGGAAATTATCGGCCCGGACGCTGGTGACCTCTGCTATGCGACCGGCAATCGTCAGGCCGCTGTGCTTGACCTGTGCCAGAAAGTAGATATGCTTTTGGTGGTTGGCGCCAAGAATTCCTCCAATTCCAGCCGTCTGATGGAACTGGGTATGGAGCAGGGAATCAAGAGCCATCTGATTGCCTCTGTAAACGACCTGGAGCTGGAATGGTTCGATGGCGTTGAATCCGTGGGTATTTCCAGCGGTGCCAGCGCTCCCGAAGTGCTGGTTCAGGAAGTGGTGGACTGGATTAAGGAAAAATTTAGTGGCGTCGAAATCGAGAATTTCGTGAAATTGGTGGAATCTACCAAATTCAACTTGCCTAAGGCGCTACAAGATTAACGAAGATGATAAAATTAACCTTGACGGAATCCCAATTATTTTCTACAATTGGCTTCTGTTATAAACAACGGAGTTTTTTATGAGCCGCATTTGTGAAGTTACCGGCAAAGCCGGTCTCGTGGGCAACATGGTTTCCCACTCTAACCGCAAGAAGTTGATGAAGCAGCTGCCGAACCTTCAGACCAAGCGTTTCTACATTGCTGAAGAAGACCGCTGGGTTTCTCTCCGCGTTTCCAACGCTGGTCTCCGCACTATCAATAAGCGCGGTATCCTGGCTGTTGCTCGCGAACTCGGCATCTAATTCTATTTCTTGTAGAGTTTAGACTTTTAAGTCCGCCTAATGGATGAATAATCTGTTAGGTGGTCTTTTCTGTATTTAGACGATTGTTGGCAATCTGTTGATAGAATTGAATGTCGGACCTGGTGCCGGCGTTCATCCCTTATAGATCAAGGGCTCCGCAGGGTTGTTGTTTTCGAGCCTGCTTGTGGATATTGTGAAAAAGAAGCTGGATAGTTCGACTATCCAGCTTCTTTTTTAAAGTCAGCCTAGTTGCCCGTAAGGCGGACTGCTTTGCTAGTTCCCTACTTGTTCAGGAACTGGGGTACGCCCTTGTACTTTTCGATGTTCTTCAGGATGGTGGCCATTTCCCAGTCCTTTTCCTTGAAACGGCGGCGGAGCAGGGCCACGAAGACTTCCATGAGCATCAGACAGTCGTAAACGGCGCGGTGCATCTTGTCGGACTCGATCTTCATGTTGATTTCGTCGCGGCGCTGGAAACCGGCGGCCAGAATGCCCAACTTGTGGGAGGGGCTTTCGGGGAGGATTGCCTTGGAGATGGCCAAGCTATCGACGATGGGGTTGCCCGGAATAATCTGGGGGTTCTTCTGGTAAGCCACGCGGAGGAAACTGGCGTCGAAGTTTGCGTTATGGGCGATAAGGATGGAAGACTGTCCGCAGAAGGCGGTGAACTTCTTGATGGCTTCGCCGACGGCCGGGGCGTCCTGGACGTCCTTGTCGTAAATGTGGTTCACGTTGGAAGCTTCGGCGGGAATCAGCATGTTGGGCTTGACGAAAGTCTCGAATTCCTTTTCCAGCTTGGGGACGACGCGTCCCTTTTCTACCGTGACCGTGAACTTTACGGCACCGATTTCGATAATTTCATCTTTCTGGTTGTTAAGGCCAGTTGTTTCCAAGTCAAACGCAACAAATTTAGGCGGCATTAAAATCACTTTTTTACCTATTTTCCTTTAAAAATTACTTGGTCGGATTATTTTCGGTACAAAGATACTTAATTTCGATGTCAATTGATGACAACGGCAGCGGGAGGATGAAATTATCCCATGTTTTTAACTTAAAATGAGCCCCGTAATGGGGTTGAATATGCCAAAGAGGGGTGCCGCTAACCTTAGAGAGCCAGATGGAGCCGGACTTGACCTTGTGGGCGGGTCCTTTGGGGCCGTCCAATGCCATGCCGGTGAAGCCGCCCTGTTTCATGGAATCCAATAGGTGCCGCACGTTGGTGGCGCCTCGGGTGTCGGAGCCTCGGGTGACTTTGTAGCCGAGACGTCGTGCGGTTTCGGCGAAGAAAGCCCCGTCGTCGGATTGGGAGACCAAGACGTGAACGCCCCGATCCTTGAAAGCGGCGGTGCTGGCGAGCAAATCCTGGTGCCAGAGTCCCAGAACGCCAGGGCCGAAATCTGCTGGGGTTCGCAGACGGATGCGGAGGCTGCGGATCCACAGGGCGGCTAGCCATGACGCGGCGCGGACTTTCAGGGTGGCTTTGTTCATGGCGCAAAAAATAAAAAAATCAAAAAAATTAGAGAATACCCCTTGAAAGGTTTTGTTTTTTTATCTATATTGCGGTTCACTTTGGCGACGTACCCAAGTTGGTAAGGGGCGAGTCTGCAAAACTCTTATTCATCAGTTCGAGTCTGATCGTTGCCTCTAAAAGTAAAGAAAGATCTCTCGGAAGAGAGGTCTTTTTTTTATATAAAAAATATTGATATAAAAATATAGGGATGGACGTCAGGTGTAGAACCGCAGACTTTAAAAAGGAATGCATAAAAAAGACCGCGGCTCGTATGAGTGGCGGTCTTTGATTGTCTAGGCCTCAGGCAGGGGATTTTTGCGGGGTCGCCCTCTGGGGCGTTTGACCGGTTGACCCTCCGGTTGGGCGGCGGGTCCGTCTGTCTGAATTGCAGAAGCGGTTGTGCGCTTGGCGAAAAGGGCCTCGCGGATTTTCTTTGCCCGTTCTTCGGCTTTCTGGAGTGCCAGTTCAGCTGCGGAGACGATGACGGCCTTGGGCTTTTCTCCGACCTTTGCTCCGAAGGATGCCTTCAGCACGCGGCCGGAACTGGGAGTCTGGCCCAAGAAGGTTTTGGTCGTGGCGGATTTTTCGTTCCCGGAGGGGAAAGTTTTCTTGGCTGTCATAAGAAAGTTCGTTGTGCCGGGGTGTCGTTGTTCCGGTTCGATCTTTGTACAACTGGGGCTTTTTTCGGTAAATGCGTTGCGGAAAATTTCGCTTTTTTGCGGAGGGAGCGTTTCGACCGAACTTCTAAAAAGGGCTGCTGCCTCTTCGTGGGATTTTCTCTCCTTGGCGGCGATTCGTTCTCGCTTGCCGGGGCGACGTTCCCCTTTTTTGCGTTTTCCGGAAACTTCGCGCAGTTCCTTTTCGGAACGCTTGATTATTTCTTCGTCGGAGAGTCCCCTGAGTTCCGGCGGAACTTCGATGATGGGGAGCATTTCTTCCTTGACGTCTGCTATTTCACTCATATACTTCTTAATGTTTTAATTTTACAATATGATGTTCTTTTTTGGGGCTGTCCAACCAAATCTAGTGTTGAAATGTTTTTTTTGCCCCTGCGAACTTTATCTGTATTTTTGTAGGTGTTTTATGTACGTCTGCGGGTTCAAAAATAGGTCTTTGGAAACTTTTTGATTTGTCAAGAGTATTTTTAAACTTTTTTGATGTAAAAATTCTGTTAAAATTAAAAAAAAATTGAAAAAAGTGTTTGTCAAGGTCTAGAAATTTATTTTTTTTGGGACTATTTTTGGCCTACAATGCTTCGTTTTACACAAGATATCTTACTTGCTCTCCGCGCTATCTCTAATGAAGAAGAAGCGCATGAAATGTCTAAGAAGGCTCGCGAACAGTTCGACTTCCTCGGAATTCGTCTGGTTCCCCGCCGTGAAGTGACTTATCCCCTTTTTGACAAGAATCCGCCGAAGGATGGCGATGAACTTGTTGCTAGAGTCGAAGACATGTGGACGCAGCCTTATCGTGAAATTCAGTACGCCGCTTGCGACTACCTGTTCCGTCATCGCGGACTTCTGGGTGGCCAGCATTTGTCGTTCCTGAAGAAGCTGATCAAGACTCGTGCCTGGCGTGATACCGTGGACACCTTGGCCGCATGCGTGCTGGGTGACCTGGCTCTCCGTCTGCCGGCTCTCCGTACCAAGATCGCTTCCTGGATCCGTGATCCCAATGTGTGGGTTCGCCGTAGTGCAATCATTTTCCAGATTCAGTACAAAGACCGCACTGATTGGCCTTTGCTCCGTAAGTTCTGCCTGACCTGCGCTAAGGACGACGACTATTATATCCGTAATGGAATCGGTCGCGCATTGTCTGAATATGCCCGCATCAATCCTCAGGAAGTTCGTCGCTTTGTTCAGGACAATACTTTTGCTGAACAGACCACCCAGGAAATCTTGAGAATGATCTAATCCCTAATCGGGTTAGCAAAAACAAAAAGTTAGTTTGTTTAAATTAAAAGTCCCCGTTTCGCAGACGAGGGCTTCTTTTATTTTTTCTCGTATTCCTTTTCTAGAAATAGGCGCTGTTCCTTGTTGGCGGGTTGGGCGCTGCCTCTGCCCTGTGCGGATTCGCTAAAGGGGAAAACGAAACGTCCTCGCAAGACGCAACCCGGTGCCCCGGGATCGCATTCCTTGTTCCGCTTGACGCAAAATGTTCCTCTAAGATTTCGGCATTCATAACTCATACTGTAAATATAGTTATGAGATATGAGTTGTGAGATATGAATTATGAGTTGTAAAGTATGGAGGTATCGTCGCGATTATTTAGCTCAAAGGGCAGTCCTCATGCCTCGAACCTCATACCTAATTATCCTTTTACCTTTAAACTTCTGCCTTTTGTTTTTAAATTTTAACTCATGAGATATGGTGACCTTTCTTATTTCCAGAGCGGCGTGGCCGTTCCCCTCTTCAGCCTTTATAGCAAGCAGAGCATCGGTATCGGCGAATACCTGGATCTGATTCCCTTTGCTCGCTGGGCTCAGGTCTGTGACTTCAACATTATTCAGCTTCTGCCGGTGAACGATACTGGTGCTGAATCCAGCCCCTATAGCGCCCGCAGTGCCTTTGCCCTGAACCCGGTGTTCATCAATGTGCAGGCCGTGGACGGATCCTCTGAATACGAAGAGGAAATTCATGAGGCCAAGGCCAAGTTCGATGCTGAAGGTAAGATTGACTACTACAAGATTTCTACCTGGAAGCGTTCCATCCTCAGAAAGATTTTTGACAATCGTTACGATTACCTGAAGAAGGACAAGGTTCTGACTCGCTGGATTGATTCCAACAGCTGGGCTAAGCCTTACTGCGTGTATGCTACCCTGAAGGCCCAGAATGGCGAATCCAGCTGGAAGGATTGGGCGGAATATCGCAATCCTACCGATAAGGATATTGAAAAGCTTTGGAAGAAGTTCATTAAGGACTGCCTGTTCCAGGCCTGGATGCAGTGTGTCGCCGAAATGCAGTTTAACGCTGCCGTTACCGAAGTTTCCAATATGGGTCTTCGCCTGAAAGGCGACATTCCTATCTTGATTAACGAAGACAGTGCAGACGTCTGGTCTGAACGCCGTTTCTTCTCACTGGATGATCGTGCCGGTGCTCCTCCTGACATGTTCAGCTACAGTGGCCAGAACTGGGGATTCCCCACTTACCGTTGGGACGTAATCGAACAGGATAACTTTGACTGGTGGCGTCGTCGTCTGGCCCAGGCTAGCAAGTTCTATCATGCCTACCGCATCGACCACGTTCTGGGCTTCTTCCGTATTTGGTCTATTCCCCAGTGCGAAGTGACTGGCATCATGGGTCGTTTCAACCCCTGTATCCCGCTGACCTTGAATGAACTTCAGAGTGCCGGTTTCTGCCAGGCTACGCTGGAATACCTGCGCCGTCCTAACTACTCCATTGACCAGCTTCGCGGTTTCCTGGGCGATGATACGGATCGCCTTGCTCCGGTCTGCTTCCAGCCGTTGGAAGGGGAATTCAACCGTCTGGTGCTGAAGCCGGAATTCTCTTCCGAAAAGGCAATCCTTTCTATGGGTGAACCTCAGGAAGTGAAGGACAAACTGTTGAAGGTTTACTGGAATAGAGTATTCATTCCCTCTGGCGACGAGAATACCTTCTACCCCTACTGGTACTGGTACAATCAGCCGGTTTTATTTACCTTGCCCGAAAACGAACAGCAGAAGCTTCGCGAAATTCTTAAGCGCAACGAAGATTCCCAGAACGGCTTGTGGGAACAGAATGCTACCAAGCTGCTCTCTGTGCTTGCCAAGGAAACCGACATGCTGGTCTGCGCCGAAGACCTTGGTGCAGTCCCGTCTTGCGTGCCGACTGTTTTGAACAAGTTAAACATCCTTTCTCTGCGTATCGAACGCTGGGCCCGTAATTGGAATGTGCCTTATTCTCCCTACTACGATATGGATGAATATCCCCGCCTTTCCGTTTGCACCACCAGCTGCCACGATACCTCCAGCCTTCGCGGCCTGTGGAAGGAACCGGATTTCGACCGCGGTCTTTACTGGTCTCATGCTCATTTGCCGGGCAGCGCGCCCCAGGAAATTACTCCTACGGTCGCACGTACCATTCTCACACATGTGTTCAGCTCCAATAGCTTGTTCTGCATTCTCCCTGCTCAGGATTACTTCGCCCTTTCTGCAAGCCTTTCTCAGGTGGATCCTGAAAAGGAACGCGTCAATGTGCCGGGTACCGTGGGTGGTGCAAACTGGTGCTACCGCCTGCCTTGCTCTGTAGACGAATTGTTGGATTACGCATCCCTCAGTTCCGACATCCGCAAGCTGGTAGATGTACGTAAGCGCAGACCCTTGTGGAAATTTTAGGTGATTTGAAATCAGCGCGGCTTGTCCGCGCTTTTTTTTGGCTGAAAATGGACTCCAAACGGGGGGCTTTGCCTTAAATGGAGTCCATTTTTTTTTGTTGTTTGTAATCGTTGCTGTACGCTTGTTTTGAAAATGGACTCCAAATGGCGTTGAATCCGACTTTTGGAGTGGATGAAATGTGCGAAAATAATCGTTTTCGGCTATGTTTAAGTTAATTTATTTGAAATGTTGGACTCCAAAACATCTTGATATTGTAAAATGGAGCCTATTTTTTGCGAAAAAGAGACTTCGCAGATATATATTTATTGACAAACAGCCACCTTATTCCAACTATTGCCTATTATGAATTCATTTGCTCCCGCTTGGGTGAAAGATTCGATATTTTACCAGATTTTCCCGGATCGATTCTGTCGTTCCGAACGCTACAAGGCTGCCGGCAAGTTCGTAGATTGGAACGCCAGGCCTACCCGCGAAAATATGTTCGGTGGCAATCTGGCCGGTATTGAAGATAAATTAAAGTATGTTGCGGACATGGGCTTCAATGCGATTTATCTTTGTCCCATATTCAAGAGCAATTCGAATCATCGTTACCATACGGTGGATTATTTTGAAATTGATCCGGTGCTCGGGACTCTTAAGGATTTCGACCGTCTTGTCGCCAAGGCCCACAAGCTAGGACTTCGTGTAATTCTGGACGGCGTGTTCAATCACTGTTCCCGCGGTTTTTTCCAGTTTAACAGTCTGCTGGAATTGGGGCGCAATTCCCCTTATGTGGACTGGTTCCATATAAAGAAATGGCCCCTGAAGGCTTACTCAAAAAAAGCCAATTACGAATGCTGGTGGAATTTTCCGGCCCTGCCGAAGTTCAATACCGACAATCCCGAGGTCCGCGAATACCTGATGAGCGTAGGCGAGTTCTGGATGAAACGAGGAATCGACGGGTGGCGCCTGGATGTGCCTAACGAAATCAATGACGACAGTTTCTGGCAGGAATTCCGTCGCCGCATCAAGGCAGTCAATCCCGAGGCCTATATCGTAGGCGAAATCTGGGATGAGCCTTCCCGCTGGCTGATGGGCGACCAGTTTGACGGCGTCATGAACTATATGTTCCGTAAGGCGGTGCTGGCTTACCTCTTTGACGAAAATCCCATCAGTACCGAGGAGTTCTGCCGACGTCTGGAAGAGGCCTTCCCCAAAACCCGATGGTACGGGAGCGGTGAGGGGGAGACTCCTGCCGGCGACATTCCCATGAACCTGCTGGGCAGTCACGATACGATCCGTTTGCAGTCCCTGCCTTGTTCCGACGGGGCACGGGTGCGCTTGGCCCTGACCCTGCTATTCTTTATGCCGGGAGCCCCCTGTATATATTATGGTGAGGAATTGGGTCTTAAGGGCGGTAAGGACCCCGACAATAGGCGGACCATCCCCTGGGATTCCCTTGAAAGTTTGCGGAAACATCCTGCTTACCCATATATAAAAGAGCTGATCGAACTCCGAAAATCGAACGTTGCCCTCAGAAAAGGCGATTTTTCTATAAAAATAGGGGAAAATGCATTCGAGATCCGCAGATTTTATGAAGAAAATGGGAAAAAGAACGTTTTGGAGCTGAAAGTCTACGGAGCCCAGGACGGTTCTTCCCCGAGTTTTGCTATCTTTGCGCCCAACTAAGCGTTTAGTACCTTATTAAGGGATTACAAATGAACAAGAACAAATTCGGCATGCGAGAATTCATCATTCTCCTCGTCATTATTCTTTCGGCCTACACTGTATGGCCTTCTATTCAGGTTCACTCCAAGTCGGGTGATGAGAAAAAGACCTTCCTTAAGGAAAATCCGAAGCTGGGTGCAAAGTCCATCAACTTCGGTTTGGACCTCGCTGGTGGTACCGCCATTACTCTCGAAATCGAGAAGTCCGGTATCAAGAACGAAGATATCAAGGACGTTCAGGAACAGTCCCTGGAAATCATTCGTAACCGCGTTGACCAGTACGGTCTTTCTGAACCTCAGATTTCTCCCAGCGGCGACGACCGTATCGTGGTTGAACTGGCAGGTGTGGATGACTCCACCGCTAAGGCTCTCGTGGGTTCCACCGCAAAGCTGGAATTCAAGATTCTGGCCGAAGCTGAAAAGTTCCAGCAGGTCGTTCTGCTCATCGACCAGTACCTGACCCGTCAGACTACTGACATCGCTGCAGACTCTGCCGCAACCGTCGACACTACCGCCGCCGCAGCCAAGGATTCCGCTAAGGACACCACCAAGGCTCTCTCCGATGACGAACTTCTCGGTAACACTCAGGTTGCTGAAGCCGCTCCCGCAGCAGAAACTGCAGAAACTGCCAAGGCTGAACCGGCAAGCGAAGTCGGCACTGCTCTTTCCGCTTACTACATGAACTTCGGCAACGGTGGTTTCATCGCCGAAGAAAGTGTTGAAAAGGTCAAGAAGCTTCTCGCTACTGAAGGCGTTCAGAAGCTGATTCCCCGTGACGTGAACTTTGCCTTCGGTAGCGGTCTGGAACCTGTCCAGCGCGGCTCCCAGATCAAGGCCAAGCGTCTTTACCTCCTGAAGCGTCGCGCCGAAATGTCCGGTGACGATGTTGTTGACGCTCAGCCGCACCGCGTTAGCGATGGTGTCAGCGCCGGCGAAGTTGCCGTTAGCCTCAAGTTCGGTGGCATCGGCCCCAAGAAGTTCTCCGCTGTAACTGCTGCAAACATCGGCAAGCAGATGGCTATCGTTCTCGACAACCAGGTGATTTCCGCTCCGGTGATCCGCGACCGTATCCCCAATGGCGAAGCTCAGATTACTGGCCTCGACGACATGGCTGAAGCAAACCGTCTGTCTGTCGTGCTCCGTGCCGGTGCTCTCAAGGCTCCCATGAACATCATCGAATCTCGTAGCGTCGGTGCTACCCTCGGTGAAGAAAACATCGTTCAGGGCTTCGGTTCTGGCGCTGTCGGCCTTATCCTCTGCCTCGTGTTCATGATCGGCTACTACCGCCTCGGTGGTTTCATCGCTAGCCTGGGTATGATCATCAATACTTTGGTTACCGCAGCCGTTATGTCTGTGTTTAACGCTACCCTGACTCTCCCGGGCATCGCTGGCTTCATCCTGGTGCTTGGTATGTCTCTCGACGCAAACGTCATTATTTACGAACGTATCCGCGAAGAAATCAAGGGCGGCCTCACTGCCCGCGCCGCTGTCGCCAAGGGTTACGAACGTGCATTCAGCGCCATTTTCGACTCCAACCTGACCACCGTGCTTACCGCCTTGATCCTTTACAAGATCGGTACCGGTTCCGTGAAGGGTTTCGGTCTTACCTTGATGATCGGTATTATTACTTCTCTCTTCTGCGCTCTTACTGTTACCCGCGCCGTGTTCGACTGGAAGCTTGCTAAGCAGGACGCAACCACCCTCTCTATCGGTGGCGGCTTCAAGTTCCTCAACAACGCTAACCTGCCTGTTGTTCCCAACCGCGGTAAGTTCAAGCTGGTCTCCATCATCATGATCGTGGTCAGTATCGCCTCTATCGCTGTTAAGGGCTTCGACTTCAGCATCGACTTCACTGGTGGTCAGGTTTATACCGTCCAGTATCAGGATGCCGATAAGCATGAAGGCGACCTGAACAAGGCTCTCGCCGATGCTGGTATCAAGGGTGCAAAGGTTCGCTCTCTGGGTGGTACCTCCGCTAACTCCTACCAGATCAGCATGCGCGCTTCTGAAGACGCTCAGTTTGAAGTCAAGATGGCTCAGGCCTTCGAAGCTGCAAACCAGAAGGTTGAAATTGTGGCTAAGGACAACGTTGGTCCTACCATCGGTAAGGAACTTCGTAACGACGCTATCATGGCCATCATCCTCGCATGGATCGCCATCGGTCTCTATGTGTGGTTCCGCTTCGGTAAGCTGGGTCTTGGCTTCGGTATCGGTGCTGTGGTCGGCCTCGTCCACGACTCCCTCATTACCTTGGGCTTCATCTCCCTCTTCGGCCTTTCCTTCGACGGTGCTCTTATCGCATCTCTCCTCACCATGATCGGTTACTCCGTTAACGATACCATCGTGGTGTTCGACCGTGTTCGTGAAAACGCCGCCATCCATGGCCTCACTGGCTTCGACAAGACTCTCAACAGCTCTATCAACCAGTGCTTCAGCCGTACCGTGATTACCTCTCTCACCACCCTCTTCGTCTGCTTGGTTCTCGCTATCATGGGCGGTTCCTCCATCCGCGACTTCGGTATGGTGATGGTCTTCGGTATCTTCATCGGTACCTACTCCTCTGTCTGCATTTGCTCTCCCTTCGTGCTCTGGTACTCCAAGCGCTTCAAGACCGGTGTGTAATAGCAGCTTAGGCTTTGTAAAGGCCTGGTAAAAAAATCAGATTTTTTAGGCTCGGACTTGCTCCGAGCCTTTTTGCTTTTACATATTTTTCTATTTTTGGGTCCGTTCGATCAAGGGGGCGCTATGCTCAAGAAGTACTATAAAATCGAATCAGGGCGCCTCGCTAGTGCCCCGAACGAAGAAGTGGCAGACATCGTCATGATGGGTTCTCTTAACCAGGAACAGCGAAGCGTGCTGGTTAAGGAATACGAAATCACGGAACATACCATTGCGTCTGCATTCGACTCCGACGAACTTTCCCGTATAGAATACGATGATGACTTTACCACCATCGTGTTTAAGAAGCCCAAGAACTATTCTGCGGCCGATAATTTCCAGTTCCGCGTAGAATCTTTCGGTATCTTCATTTTCAAGGACTGGGTGTTGCTCCTGACGGACTCCGACATTCCCATTACCGACGAAAAGCGTTTTTCCAAGATCGACAGCCTGAACACTTTCGTGCTTAAGGTTCTTAGCTATGCGATTTACCACTTCAACGAACACTTGAAGATCATCAATCGCATCAACGACGAACTGGAACAGAAGCTCCGTACCGCCATGGAAAACAAGTACCTGCTTTCCATGTTCAGCCTGAACAAGGGCTTGATCTACTACGTCAGCGCCCTGAACAGTAACGATACCCTGCTCCGCAAGCTCCAGATGGGCCGCAGCCTCAACTGGACCGAAGCCGAACGTGAATTGCTGGAAGACATCCAGATTGAAAACGGCCAGAGCCTGCAGCAGGCAAACATCTACGCCAACATTTTGACGTCCATGATGGATGCCCGCGCTAGCGTCATCAGCAACAACGTGAACACGCTGATGAAGAACCTGACCATCGTGACCATTTCTATTTCCCTCCCGACGTTCTTCGCCAGCTTGTTCGGCATGAACGTGCGCCTGCCCTTCGGCATGAACGGCGATGCCACCGGAGGTAGCGACCTGGCATTCTGGATTATCATTGCCATGTGCTTCCTGTCTGTGCTTGTGTTCATGGCCATCTGGACAAGAAAAAAATAGGGAACCGCATAATCCCAAGCGCTAGCTGGGAAATAAAAAAAACGTCCGCTACAACGGTCGTTTTTTTTCTGTTTGATAGAGAATTGCCTTGCCGCAGAGTCAGTTTCCGCGATCGCTCATGGAGGCGAACATGGCAACGATTTCGTCGGTGAAATTGCTTGCCGGAAGCTGGTTTGCAATTTCAAGAGCCTTTTCCAGGTGGTCTTGAGCGCAGGCCTTGGCCTTCTTGAATGCTTCCTTTTCGTTCAGCTTGGCGATAATCTTTTCGGGAACGCCAGCCTCGGAAGCCTTGGCGATGAGACTTTCCATCTCGTTGCGGTCGGCTGCGGAGCATCCGTCAAAGTAGTACAGCAGGGGCAGGGTAATCAGGCCGTTGCCAAGGTCGGTGAACTTGGCCTTGTCCAGGTTCTGGCTGCCAAAGCCGTAGTCCAGCAAGTCATCCACGATCTGGAAGGCGATGCCGAAATGGCTACCCATCTGGGCGCACTTGTCTGCGTTTTCTGCATCGAAGCCGGCCAGGATGCCGCCAATACGGGCTGCTGCGTCAATCAGGGCAGCGGTCTTGCCATCGATGATTTCGTCATACTTTTCAAAGGACAGGTGGGTGTTGCCGGAATAGTCCAGCTCGAGAATTTCACCTGCAATCAGCTTGTCGGCTGCGTTAGAAAGAATCACGGGCACGTCTCGGGATTCTTCGTTGATGACGCAACGCATGGCCTGGGAAAGAACGTAGTCGCCAATGAGAACGGCAACCTGAGTTCCCCATTCCTTGTGGGCTGTCTTCTGACCGCGGCGGATGTCTGTTCCGTCGATAATATCGTCGTGGACCAGGCTTGCCAGGTGCAGCAATTCAATGCCTGCGCAAGCGTGTGCAACGCGGTCGGCGTTGGGCTTTACGCTGCCGCTCTGGGCAATCAGGCAAAGCAGGGTAGAACGAATGCGTTTGCCCTTGCGCTGGAACAGAGATACCAAACGTTCAGAAATGCCTGCGGGGGCATTCCTTGCCACGTCCATGATGACCTCTTCCGTCAGCTGGAGCTGGTCCTTTACGAGGTCACGGGCTTGGTTTAGAACGGTCTGAAAATCAGCTTTACTTTGAAGGGAATCCTTGGAATTCATGATTAAACATCCAGTTCGTCAAGAACCTTGTAGGCATTATTTTCAATAAACTTACGGCGGGGTTCCACGTCTTCGCCCATGAGCATGCTAAAGATCTGGTCGGCCACAACGGCGTCTTCCACATAGCACTGCTTCAGCAGGCGCTTTTCGGGATCCATGGTGGTTTCGAAAAGCTGTTCAGCAGACATTTCGCCAAGACCTTTGAATCGGGTGATGGTGACATTCTTCTTGTCTTCCAGCTTGGCCATGGCTTCTTCCTTGGCGTTTTCGTCGAACAGGTACTGCTCCTTGAGGCCCACCTTCAGCTTGTACAGAGGAGGCATGGCCAGGAACACGTGGCCGTTGTCGATAAGGGGACGCATATAGCGGAAGAAGAAAGTCAGCAGCAAAGTCTGAATATGGGAGCCGTCCACATCAGCATCGGTCATGATCACGATCTTGTGGTAGCGGAGCTTTTCCAGCTTGCATTCAGAACCGAGGCCGCAACCGATGGCGTTCACCAGGTTCTGGATTTCTTCGGTGTCCAGCACGCGGTGGAGGCTTGCCTTTTCTACGTTCAGGATCTTACCGCGGAGGGGGAGGATGGCCTGGAATTCGCGCTTGCGGCCCTGCTTTGCAGAACCACCTGCAGAGTCACCTTCCACAATGAACATTTCGCATTCCTTGGGATCGCGGCTACTGCAGTCGGCCAGCTTACCCGGAAGTCCGCCACTTTCAAGAACGTTCTTGCGGCGGGCCAGGTTACGAGCTTTATGGGCGGCTTCGCGTGCCTGGGCTGCGTTGTAGACCTTGTCCAGAATGACTCTCACGGCAGCCGGATTTTCCTGGAAGTATTCTTCCAGCTTGGCACCGAATGCACTTGCCACATAGCTGGTGATTTCGGAGTTGCCCAGCTTACGCTTGGTCTGGCCTTCGAACTGAGGCTGAGAAACCTTGATGGCGATAACGGCGGTAAGACCTTCGCGGATATCGTCAGAGGTAATCTGGATGTCCTTCTTGCCCTTGGGCATTTCGGCGGCAAACTTGTTGATGACGCGGGTCAGTGCGGTCTTGAAACCGGTAACGTGGGTACCGCCATCGTAGGTGTTCACGTTGTTCACGAAGCTAAAGAAGTTTTCCTGATAGCCGTCGTTGTACCACATGGCTACTTCCAGAGGATACTGGCCATCGGGGAGCACCAGGTGAATCGGGGCCTGGAACAGCGGAGTGCGGTGCTCATCCACATAGCGCACGAATTCAGAAACGCCACCCGGATAGCAGAAGGTTTCGCTCACCTTTTCTTCGGTACGTTCGTCGGTCAAGGTCAGGCGCAGGCCGCTCATCAAGAATGCCAGTTCGCGGAAGCGGGTAGCCAGGGTGTCGTAAACGTAAACGGTTTCGCTGAAAATGGTATCGTCCGGATAGAACTCGATGGTGGTTCCGGTTTCGTTTTCGGCGCAGGTTCCGATTTCCTGCTGGGGTCCGCAAGGAATACCCTTGCTAAAGGTCTGGGTCACTACCTTGCCCTTACGGCGAACGGTAGCCACAAGCTTGGTAGAAAGGGCGTTAACGCAGCTGACACCCACGCCATGGAGACCTGCAGAAACCTTATAGGAATTGCTGTCGAACTTACCACCGGCATGGAGCTTGGTCATCACCACTTCCAGTGTACCCACCTTTTCCTTGGGGTGGATGTCGGTGGGAATGCCACGGCCGTTGTCGGTCACGCGGATTCCGTTACCCGGAAGGATTGCAATTTCGATATGGTTACAGAATCCGGCCAGGGATTCGTCCACGGAGTTGTCCACCACTTCCCACACCAGGTGATGCAAACCGCGAATATCGGTAGAACCGATGTACATTGCCGGGCGCACGCGCACCGCTTCGAGACCTTCCAACACGGTAATGTTGGAGCCGCTATAATCTTCTTCGGCCTTCTTCAGGTCTTCGGTAGAAACGTTCTGATTGACTGTTTCAATGGAATCGACCTTAACGTCGTTCTCTGTATTTTCCAAATTTTCTGCCATCTTTTTCTCGTTTGCAGATGGCATTTCAGCCACCTGGCTAAATCAGTCGGACATCCCGCACTGCAGGCTTGCCCAACAGTAAATTACACTTGTCAATAATAGCTTTTTTTTGCAGGAACAGCTCGTGTTTCCAGGCTGAGTTGGCGCATTTTAGCACCAAAATTCCCTTGTTAAAACGGTCAATTTTTACGTGGGGTAAAAGCAATGTTCCGACCACTTTCTCGAACCCTTCCGACAGTGTCTTGAAGGTCATATCTTCGGTGATATTGCTCTTGTCCAGAACCATTTTCAGAAGAACGCTAATGTCTGCAGGACCATTCTTGCAGACTCCATTCTTCCGTCGTCTTTGTTCAAATGCGGCCATTGATTTTTACAGGAGCAACAGCTGTGAAAGCACGTAACCACCAATAAGAATACTGGTCATGCCTGCCACCACGGTGGCCTTTGTTGCCTTGCCTACGCCTTCGGCGCCGCTATGGGTGGTAAAGCCGAAATAGCATGCGTAACTGGATATAAAGAATCCGTAGAGAGTGGCCTTGATCAAGCCCACGATCAGGTCCCAATCCTGGTAGAACATTCTAACACCGTAGAAGAATACGGAAAAAGAAACTTCCTTGTACAGGTGAGCGACTTCGTATCCGCCGATAATGCCGATAAAAATACTCAACACCGTCAGGGTGGGTAACATGATGACTGTTGCAATCAGGCGGGGGGCCAGCAAGAACTTATAGGGACTGAGACCTAATACTTTGTATGCGTCAAGCTGTTCCGTGACCGCCATAGTGCCAAGCTCAGAACACATGGAGGCTCCGATTCGGCCTGCCAGCACCATGGCTGTAAGAATGGGACACAACTCGACCATCACGGATTTTCCCACGGCCATGCCCACAAACATCAGGGGAATCATATCGGCGAACTGGTAAGCCAGCTGCCAAGACATGATGGCTCCTGTCGCAAGGGAGGCTGCCACCACCACAGGGATACTGGTGACACCCACATGCTGCATCTGTTCTACGGTTGTGTGCAAGTTGCTGAAGGCTCCAGGCACACTCTTAAACATCTGCCACACGAAGTGCAGATAACCGATGGCGGTGTACAGAAATTTCCGGATGAATTTGCCCAGACTTTCTGCGGCTCTGTCCATTGTCTTTATCAAGGTCAGTCCTTATTTCTTCTTGGAGTCCTTGGCCTTTTCGGCGGTGGGCTTCTTGGCGGGCTGTTTCTTTGCCGGAGCGATAGCCTTGTTGTAAAGGCTCATGTCACTCAGATACTTGATGGCTTCGTTCAGCTGCTTGTCGCGCTTCAGGGAGAATGCGGTACTTACAGAATCGTTAATGAAGGAAGTCAGAAGTTCACGCTTGATGCCGTCCTTGATATAATCCTTGTTTTCGTCGAACTGGGCATTCCTGTTGTTTTCCAGGGCGGTGCGCATTTCTGCCAGACGGGCTGCCAAGACGGAATCGGTTACGGTCTTGGAGGAATCGCCCATGTAGTTCTGTTCACGGATAATGCTCTTTTCCAACTGGTCGACGCCAACAAGTGCGTTAGACTTGATTTTCGTGAAGTTGGTATCCTTCATGCAGTAGTCCTTGAACTGCAGGTACAGGCTGTCGGGTACTTCCCATTCTGCACTGATCTTTGCGCCAGACTTTTCCAGGTCCGGGCGAGCCTTTACAGCAAACTTGAAGTACATAGACATTCTTTCCTGAACCTGAACAACCCAGGGCATGGGGTCCAGTTCAACTTCAACGTCAGGAGTGATGCCGCCGCTGCCGAACATCATACGGCCGTTGTTGGTGTAGAAGGTATCCTGGGCTACGGTATCCTTTTTCAGGGAATCAACCTTTGCCTCGTCGCCGGATTCCTCGGCGTCGTATTCGGCTTCCTGCAACTTCAGACCCTTGATCCCGTTTTCGGGCTTGTTGATGCAACGTCCGAAAGGCAGGTAGTAGAATGCGGTGGTCAGCTTCAGGGCGTTGCCCTGGTTATCCAGCGGGAAGATGGTCTGTACGGAACCCTTACCGAAGGAGGTCTTACCGATAATGAGAGCGCGGTCCCAGTCCTGCAGTGCGCCAGAAACAATTTCTGCTGCGCTGGCGGAACCCTGGTTTACCAGGACCACCATGGGAATGTCCTGCTTTATGATACCGTCTTTGCGGGCACGGCTTTCGGTACGCTGGGTACGGCCGCGGGTACTTACGATGACATTGCCCTGCTTTAGGAACAGTTCGCTAATTTCGATAGCCTGGTTCAAAAGTCCACCGGGGTTGTAGCGCATGTCGAGAATCACCTTCTTCATGCCCTGTTTCTGCAGGCTGCGGAGGGCGTTTTCCACGTCGCTGGTGGTCTTGTCGCTAAAGGTTGCCAACTTGATATAGCCGATATCCTTGGTCACCATGCCGTAATGGGGCACTGCGTGCACAATGATTTCTGCACGGGTAATGGTGAAATCCATCAGGTCGGGAACGCCTTCACGTTCAATAGAGACGGTCACATCGGTACCGATCTTGCCGCGGAGCTTGCTGACGGCGTCATCCAGGGTCAGACCCTTGGTGTCCTTGCCGTCAATTTTGCGGATGCGGTCGCCTGCGCGGATGCCCAGACGGAATGCCGGGGTGCCAGACAGCGGAGAAATCACGGTCAGAATGTTGTCGCGGAGGCTGATAGTAATACCTACGCCGCCGAACTTGCCTTCCATGGATACCTTGAGGCTTTCGTAGTCCTTGGGGCTGAATACCGTGGTATGGGGGTCCAGGATGTTGCGGATGCCACCCAGGGCGGCGTCCGTCAGTTCCGTGGGGTTCACGTCTTCGACATACTTGCGGTTGACTTCAGAAAGAACCTTGTTCAGTCGGGAAACTTCGTCATAGAAATCACCCGGGGGTGTCTGCTTGTCACCTGCTGCGTTGGCAAGAGCAAGTGCAGAAAGGGAAGCTACGAAAAAATTGCGAAAGTTCGGCATATAGAATTTCATACCGAAAAAATACAATTTCATAGGAAAGTCGTTGTATGAAAAACGGAAAAACCGGCCCCGTAAGGCCGGTTTTTAATTTAAGGAGAGAGAGATGAAAAAACTTCTGTAAGAAAAGTGGCGTTTCACTAGGCTGCGCCGTGAAGGTCGTGAGTCCTGTAATCTCCGCGGAGCTTGTCCAGGGCGGCCTTCTTGATCTGGCGAACTCTTTCTTTAGAAAGACCAACCATGGGACCGATATCCTTGAGGGTGTATTCGATGTCCCGATCGAAGCCGAAGCAGAGCTTGATCACTCGCATTTCTTCTTCGGAAAGGTTGTCCTTCATGGCCTTGTCCATATGCTTCTTGACAAAGCTATATGCGGCCAGGTTGTCAGCCTTGTTTTCAGAATCAGACAAGGTGTCGCCTAAGGTGAGTTCCTGATTGGTGCTCAAGGGGGCGTCGAGAGAGGAGGAACGCTGAGCCATCATCAAGATCTTTTCAATAGAGTCTGCCTTGTACTTGGAAACACCTTCAAGACTCTTGGGGTCAATGGATAGTGTTCCACCGATATTCTGACGGAGGGTGCCTCCGTGCTTTGAAAACTTACGAATTACCAGTTCCTTTTCAGCGCTGATGCGAACGATGCGGCCGTTTTCTGCGATGTGGCGTACAATGTTCTGACGAACCCACCATACGGCATAACTGATAAACTTAAGATTGGTGCTAAGGTCAAAACGCTTGGCGGCGTGCATCAAACCCATATTACCTTCGTTAATCAGTTCGATTACGTCAACGCCCTGACCCTTATACAGATTGGCGATGTTTACAACGAATCGGAGATTGGAATTGACCAGCATTTCCATTGCAGAACGGCTGCCCTGCTGCTGGATCTTACGGAGTAAAATGTATTCCTGTTCCTTGGTAAGCAGCGGATATTTGGAAATCTCGTCGAGATAACGGAAGTATGCGTCCTTCTCGCTTCTTGTACGTGTATTTGTATTCATATCAGCCTCTTGTTTGTTGTATTGTTTCTTACGTTTACAAAGATACCTCTATGTTCTAGTTGAAGTGTCATAGATTGGTGTAGGGTTTGCAAAAGTTTTTCACAGATTTTGTCATTTTTTCCGTAGTTTTGTCATACTTTTGTCATGAAGTGCCAAAATTACGCTTAAAATGACCTATTTTTGTTGTTCTAAAGAGGACAAAATGTCAATTGAAAGCACAAAAAAACGTTTAAAAGACTTCTGGCAGGTTATTCACGAGCGTCTTTCCTCCTTACAGGAAGATCAGTTTGACCGCGGCGAACGGGAATTGATTGCCATATTGGGAGATGATGAATCGAAAAGCTTTTTTCCTGTGCCGGCAACGCTGTTGATGGTTCTTGTTTGGAGCTTTATTCTTTTTTTCCCTTTGATTATCCTGTTGGATCCTAGCGGATCTGTTGGGGATGACGTTACCATGGGTGCGTTGGGCCGTTATTATCTGCCCTTGTTGTCTACGATGCTGATCTTTTTCCTGAATCAGAGAATCCTTGTTCCCAAATTCTTTTTCAAGAAAAAATATGTTCGCTATTTTGTCTGTGATTCAATTCTTTTTGTCATTGTGCTGTTTTGTCGTGAACTATATTCGTTCCTGACAATGTCGGAATCTAGTGGTGGCATTGCTGAATTTTTCGGGTCTTATTGTTTCAGAACGGTTAGAGATCATTTTTCTGTCTGGACTCTTGTTTCGTTCATGATTATCTTAAGCACCATTAGCTTCCTGTGTATCATTATCTCTGTATTTAGTCGTCAGCTTATACGAGCCTTTATTATTCGCGAAAAGAAGAAAGTGGCGCTGGAGTATGAACTTGATTTTTTGAAGAGCCAACTGAGTCCCCATTTTCTGTTTAACACGCTGAACAATATTACTAGCCTAATCAGGATTGAACCGAAATTGGCAGAAAGCAGCATGGAAAAGCTGAGTAAACTTTTACGCGTAATGCTTTATCAGACGTCTGACAAGTTTATCGATATCAAGGATGATGTTGATTTGCTACAGAAGTACGGAGAACTTGAAAAACTTCGTCTTCCTAAAAGTTTTGAGTATGTCTTTGAGACGGATCTGGAGAACCCTCATTGTCAGATTCCTCCTCTTTTGATGATGCCTCTTGTTGAAAATGCAATGAAGCATTGTGTAAACCCTGATGGGAAAAGCTTTGCTCATATTCGCATCAGTCAGAAAGATGGCAAGATTCATTTCAAATCGGTAAACAGCAACTTCCCCCGTAAGCCGAAACCTGGTGCAAGTGGACTCGGTCTGGCAACGTTTGAAAAACGCCTTGAGCTGTTGTTCTCTGGTAAATACTCCTACGGAACTTGGATCGAAGGGAATACTTACGTTTGCGATTTAACTCTGACGGTAAAATAAAAGCCTCGCCCGGGGGCGAGACTTGAAACTTATTTCAGGGCTTCCAACGTTTTACGGGCCTGCTTTGCCAGGATATCGTTTTCATTCATTTCAATGACTTTCTGAAGGTAGCCGATGCCTTCCTGAACTTCAATTTTATTGGTGACGCAGGTCTCGCCCAGAGTGAACAGCGAACGTCTTGCAAAATTCGGATCCTTTTCCTTGCTGAGACATTTTTTCAGAAGGAGGATGGCGGCGTCCGGTGCATTTTTAGCCTTGGCGATTTCGCCCCATTCCATCCATTGGTTGCTTGAAAAATCAAGGTATTGGTCGGGGGCGGTCATTCGGATGACGGTCTGTTTTACGAGGGCTGCATCCACGGGGTGTTCCTGAAGAAGTTGTGTCAATGCAAGACGTAGCTGCTGATGGGCTTGTTCCGGTCTGCAGTTCTTGGCGCTTGTAAATCCATCTTCGATAAGGGTTCTAGTCTTGGCCTTTCTTTCGGCCATCGGATTCTGGGAGGCTTTTTCCAGAAGGCGTTCCCTTAAAAGGTCTGCGTTGATTTCGGCTTGGCTCCTAAGGCGAGTTTCGATTCGGACGCCAGCGAAGGCGCCGATTCCAAAACATACGGGAGATAGGGCGGCCACCGCACCAAAGATCCCCGGATTGAGGAACCAGTTGATGGCCATGTCCAGTATTACGCCCGAGAAACAGATGTTCCTTGTTAGAGGGGTGACCTGGTTCTTGCGGTTTCCGAAGGCGGTCGCTCCCAATAGGAATGCCACGGTGAGACTCATGCCCATGTAGCGTTCTGTGGAGTAGTGGTCGAAGAAACTCGTGGTTGTCAGTACACTTACCAATATGGGGCCGGCGAGTGTCACTGCCGCTGTCGTCAGACAGATGATCCATAGGCTCCAACGTCTAGCCAGTCGCACGATAGCGAACATGAACAGCCCGGCAAACGAAAGGAAACTGCATACTCCAGGAATCAAAATCCAGCTGGTAAGAACTCTTTCGTATTGTTCGTATTTCGGGGCGAAGGCGAGGCTGTAACGAAGGTATCTATCGGTAAAGCTGTTAATCCATTCCTCTAGACTTGCTCGATAGTCGCTTTCGTTAGGATAGTGACCGTGGTCTTGGATGTAGGCTTCGCGGCCTCCGTTGTTTTCCCACCATTCTCGATATTCCTTCTTCATTCCAGCAACGCGTTCTTCTACAATGTAGGACGGGTTCTGCTGAAGGTATTTTTCGCGATAGCGCTGGAATTCTTCGGCTTTTAATTCTTTTGTGGGTTCGAGGCCCACGGATCTAAATTCACGGGCGCCTGCGTTATGCCACCAGGTATCAAAGGTCTTGACGATATTGCCTTCCCTTTGGTGCTGCTTGATGTATGGGTATGCACCGGTGATTCCATTGAATACACCTAGCGAAACAACCAGGATGAGCGCTACATAGTGTAACGGTTTCATCTGCTGTAAAACATCCTTGGCAAATTTCAAAATTATCCTTAGCCGTCGCTTGATTTGGGCTAGGGGTGTTTTGTTTTGCAGAAATACAGATCTTTCACGATTTGGGAAACTTGCCATATAAGCAAAATATAATCTAACGATTGTATTCGCGCAATTGATTCCACAAAAAGTCTGTGTTTACGTCTCGGTATCCCTGAGCATTTACCCTTTCACGGAGTTTATGCGCAATATCGAACAGGTTCGGACAATTCTGCATGCGTTCAAAGCTGTCGAATATGGTGAGGTTTTCGATCCATTGAGACAGTTCTGGGAATCGTGGGTCGTTAAAACTGTTTTCGCGGCCTGTTTTCAGGTGCTCCAGGTAACGGTCTGTGACTCGGTACCCATCTTCCACGAAGATGTCCATGGACTTGGGGAAGAGTTTGCGGCCTGTCAGGTATTCGTGGACAATGATGCCGAAGCTGAAATAGTCTACGGATGCCGAAAGATTTTCTCCCATGATTGCCTGTTCCGGTGCGCTGTAACAGGGGGTCATCTGTCCACCATATTCGGTGACGGTTTCCCGCATTTTGGCCTGGGCGTAACCGAAGTCGCATACAAGAATCTTGTGGTTGTTCTTGTGTTGCGGGTTTTGGCACAGGAGAAGGTTCTTGGGCTTGAGATCCTTATGGACCACTTGATAGTAGTGGAGCTGGCTGATGGTGTTGGCCAGGTAGGCTAACTGGGATACCCGGTGGAGAACTTCATCATCGGTAAGGTCTGTGCGGAACGTGCGGTCCAGGGAGCACCCCTTGATGAATTCCATCTTGAGATAGGGATGGCGGCCAGCGATGCCACCGCCCATGCTCTGAACGACGCCTTCGATATTGGTGGCGTGGATCAAGTTGTTAATTCTGATTTCGTCCTGGAATGCGCTCAGCAACATGTTGAGGCGGTGCAGGCGGTTCTTTCCGGGAGGAGCCCAGAATTTGCAAATCTTGACAACGATTTCCTTTTCGGCGTAGTGGGTGGAATCTCCCGGGTGTTCTATCCAGAAGTTCGCCCTGTACAGGTTGTTGGTACCTTCTAGAGTCAGAGGTTCAATGAGCTTGATCCTCTGGGCGGCACCGTTGTGCAGAAATTCAGGATTCTGGTCAAACCACCGCTGGTATTCGTCCATGGTGTAATTTGGACGCAGCGCAAGGTTTCTTGAAACACGGTCTAACGTTTCTGCAATGATGTTCCGAAGCATGCTACAATTATAGCTTTTTTGAGTCGGGTAAAAACAAAGAGACCCCGCATTTGCGGAGTCCTTTGTTCATAAAAATTTGGTTTGAAATTATTACTTTTCGGTGGCCCTTTTTTCCAAGGTTTCGGTAATGATTTTGTAGGCTTCGTCTACGGAGTCGCAGAAGTGGAACAGGTTGAGGTCTTCCTTGTTGATCATACCTGTTTCTGCCAGGTATTCCCAGTTAAGGACCTTTTTCCAGAACTTGGCGCCGTATACGATAACGGGCATTCTCTGAGCGTACTTGTGAGTCTGGATGAGAGTGAGCATTTCGAACATCTCGTCAAGCGTACCAAAGCCGCCGGGGAATACCACCAGTGCCTGGGCCATGCAGAGGAACCAGTACTTTCTAATGAAGAAGTAGCGGAACTGGAAGTTCAGTTCGTCGTCGATGTAGACGTTGGGATGTTGTTCGAAGGGCAGCTTGATGTTGAGGCCGACGGAGGGGGTTCCCACATCGTTTGCTCCACGGTTTCCTGCTTCCATAATGCCGGGGCCGCCACCGGTCATGATGGCGTATCCTTCGTTGCGCTTGTTTGCCCACTTGCCAAGCTTTGCTCCTAGCTCACGGGCGGCATCGTAGTACTCGGCGACGAGTTCCAGACATTTAAGACGGGCCAGTTCTGCCTTGTTCTTGCAGTTCTTGCGGCGCTTCTTGATTTCTGACATGGGGAGGGTTCGTGCGGAACCGAAGAAGACGATGGTTTTCTGGATGCCTTCCTGATCAAAAATCTGCTGCGGACACATGAATTCCGACAGGATTCTGATGGGGCGGCCCATGTTGCTATCCATAAAAGCCTTGTTGTAGTACATCATCTGTCCGGGGACGAGCTGGAGTTGCTTTTTCTTAGTTGCCATGGTACACACTCCTTTTGAAATCATGCGGATTTCCGTTTAAAATTCAAATTAAATCCCCGAAATGAGGGGGTGACACGATTTAAAATACTTTCAAAAAGTAAAACGGCACTAATTTGCTCCGAAAAAATGCTTTTAATCTTCTTCCAATGTGGAAAAACTTTATATTTGATATATGCTCGTTAAGATTTGGACCGATAGTTTTATCATTACTGGCGAAATCGACACTCTTCGTGACGAACGCCTTACAGATTATATTCGCGAAAACAAGGACTTTATCGCCGTTACCCAGGTAAAGGTCAGCGACAGAACTGAAAAGGACTTGTTCCGTACTCACTTTTTGAATGTGAGTACCAGTCATATTGAAATTATCCTGCCCGCAGAATAATTTCTTAATGCAGACTAGGTGAAGTTCCGCAAAATAAGATGCCGCCCCGAATGGAGCGGCTAAATTTCGTGGAGGTTTCCCTAGAATTCCATGGCGATTTTCTTGATGAGGAACCTGCGAGTGTCATCGTCAAGTTTCTTGGGATCGTAGGTTTTTCCAAGCAGACCTGCGTAGATGTTATAGGGGCTGGCGGTGCCGCCCATCTCATTACACTTGATCTTGGTCATGATGTTGCCGCCCTGAATCTGGATGCCGAGAATATGTTCGTTCAGGTTGATTTCCTGACCGCGGTGGTTGGTGACCACTGGCAGGGACTTCTCGTCGAAGGACTTCATGATTTTTGCTGCCGTTTCCGGATCCAGGTTGTCCGGAGTGAAGCTGTAAATCATGGCCTTGGGCATGTTCTTGCTCAGCTTACCCTGTAGCGGTTCGATGTTCACGATTTCCATGCCGCGGGGGAAGGGGGCGGAAAGCTGCTTCATGGTTGTTTCCAGGCCTTCCTTGCTGATGTCCAGCGGTTGTAGCAGTTCCACGCTGATGATTTCGCAGTAGGTTTCAAGGCCGAGGGGGAGGGCGCCCATGTTACTGATACGGGGCTTGGGGCTGAAACCTTCACTGAACTTGATGGGGATTCCTGCGCAAAGGAAGGTTCGCTCGAAGAAGCTGAGCATGTTCTGGTGAGGCAGGAAGCGGCTGATGCCAGTCTTCTTGAAGGTAATCTTGTAGCTATAGCAGACCTTCTGGCTGGGACGGCGTTCTGCCACCAGCTTCTTGATTTCTTCGGGTGTGCGGCTGGGAGCCTTATGGCGTACCGGATCGTTGGCCAGATGGATTTCTGCACCGAAGCCAGGAATGCCGCACTTCTGGCAGTCGCCCCACTTGCAGTTGGGAACGGGAGCGGAATCTTCCTTGAAAGCCTTTTCCCATTCGCGGCGGAGGTACTGCTTGGTGGTTCCTGCATGGATGACGTCCCAGGGGAAGACTTCTTCCTTTTCGCGGGTGCGGTAGACCCAGCTGGTGTCGTAGCCGCATTCTTCCCAGACCTGGAGCCAAGTGTCGTAGTTGAAACGATAGGCGTCGCTTTCAAAGGTTAGACCTTTCTTGTAGGCGGCATAAATCACGGGGCCAAGACGACGGTCACCGCGGCTGTATACGGCTTCCAGGTGGCTCATTTCCCAGCCAGCCCAGTTCACCTTCACGTTGGGGTGTCTAAAGAATCTTTCGCGAACGAAACGGATATGCTTTAGGGCGGTTTCCTTGTCCATAAACGGAGCCCACTGGAGGCCGGTGAAGGACTTGGGAATCAAGATGCCCATGGAAACGGCAATCTGGCATCCGCGGAGATACTTGCGGCCAATCTTTACCAGGTTCTCGATCAGGCCACAGAAGGCTTCCATGTCTTCCAGGTTTTCGGTGGGAAAGCCGATCATGGTGTAGAGCTTGATCTTGTTGAATCCGCTGCTGAAGGCGTGTTCGGCGGCGTTGTACATGTCCTGGTCGCTGATGGTCTTGTTGATCATCTTGCGGATTCGTTCAGAACCAGTTTCTGGGGCGAAGGTGGCGCTACGGCCGCCCTTCAATGCGGAAATTTTCTGAGCCAATGTTTCGCCGAAGGCGTTGACGCGGATGGAGGGGAGGCTTACGTCTACGGTATCGAAGAACGGATCGTCGATGATAGAGTCGGTAAGGCCTTCCACCGGCTTGTAGTCGGCGGTAGAAAGGGAGAGCAGGCCCAGTTCGCGTTCGCCTGTGGCCTTGATGCCTTCCTTGGCGATTTCAAGAACGTCGTCTGGATCCAGCTCGCGGCAGGGGCGGTACCAGATGCCTGCCTGGCAGAAACGGCAACCCTGGGCGCAACCGCGCATGACTTCTACGCTGAAGCGGTTGTGGACCAGCTGCATGTTGGCGATGAGGTTCTTGATGGGGTAGTTCTTGCGGTCCATTACGGGAATGAACTGGCGGCGAACGCCGGTGGTCTTCTCGTAGGGGCCGGTGGCGGGTTCTGCAGGAACGATGTCGCCAAATTCGTTGGTAACGGTGGGACGGAGGCTGGGGACGTATACGCCGTCCAGTTTTGATAAATTCTCGAGAATCTGCTTGCGGGAAAGGCCAGCCTTTCTGCCATCGCCGACGCAACGGAGGAACTTGACCATCAGTTCTTCACCGTCGCCAATCTGGAAGGCGTCAAAGAAATCCGCTACGGGTTCCGGGTTGGCCATGGCGGGGCCGCCGGCGATAACAATGGGATCCTCTTCTCGACGATCCTTGCTCCATACGGGGACTCGGGAGAGTTCCAGCACGTAGGGCACGTTTGTGAAGTTCAGTTCCGTCTGCAAGGTCATGGCCAGGACTTCGAAATCCTTTACGGGTGTGTAGCTGGCGTAGCTGTACAGGGGAATGTCGTACTTTTCCATTTCTCGAGCCATGTCTTCCCAGGGGGCAAAGCTCACTTCACATAGCAGGTCCGGTTCCTTGTTGATTATATGGTATAGGATGCGGATGCCGTTATTGCTCATGCCGATTTCGTACTTGTCGGGGAACACGAAGGCCATGCGGCAGTGCATTTTGCTGTGGTCTTTGACAACGCTGTTGGCTTCGCCACCCATATAACGGGCCGGGGATTCGACAGCGGGGAGAGCTAGGGCGATTTTTTCGAGAATGGTCATAGGCCTAAATTTAGAATATTAGTGCTTTATAACGGAATAGGGGTGCCATGTAGAAATTAAATAAGTAAATTTTTCGTATGACTATGGTATCTTACATTGTTTGGCTCATAGCTTTTGTAGCTGGGGTGGGCGTATCGTTTTTCGTTCCCGAAGCGACTATTTCGCTGGGCGGAAAGTTTGCCTTTATCGGCGCCTGGGGTGCCGTTCTCGGATTTGTTCTTTACACTCTCTGCAAGCGTAGGGTGGAAACTGCCGAGGCCGAGTTTAACGAAAATCTGGAATCTCTGAAGGCCTCTCAGCTAGATCTGGTCACTGGAATCCAGGCCAATAAGCCTGCAGAACCGGTAGAAAAACCTGCGGTAAAGGCTCCTGAGCCGCCGCCTGTAACGGCAAAAAATGAAATTCCCCTTCCCAAGGGCGCTATTTCCGCCAGGGAGGCTCTTGAAAAGATTGCTGGGGCTCCTCTGAGGGCGAATTTCCCCCTGGATGTCTGGAAGCGTTATGCCAAGAGTATTCTGAAGGATAGACCTTTCGGTGAAGTTCTGGCGAATCTTGAAAAGTTGTTGCCTGCCATGTTCCCCAAGGCTTCTGGTATCTTATATATGTATGCAGGTACCCAGACTGACCTTCGCAAGCTGTATTCCTTTGGTCCTTCTGTCATCAGTGATGCTTCCATTCGTCCTGGTGAATGTGCTAGCTATAACTCTGGTGAAATTGTTGTTTGTGATTATTCCAAGCATGACTTGTCTGGTGGTTGTACCCATCTTCACCACCGTCCCCAGGGAATTTCTTTCTGCGCTCCTATTGAAGGATTGGAAGAACATTTCGGCATTTTCTCTCTGCAGGTAGATGCCTTGCCCGACAATGAATCCCTGGATGATTGGCATGCCAAGGTTAGCTTTGTGGCGACGACTTTTGGTCTTTATGTGTCTAACCAGAATTTGAATGTCCGCTATAAGGAACATAGTATCAGGGATAATCTGACTGGCTTGTTTAACAGACGTTATATGGAAGAATCCCTGGCTCGGGAAATTGCGGCTGCAACTCGACACAAGACTCCCATTGGCCTGATTATGCTGTATCCCGATTCTATTGCCGAGATTCAGAAGACTAAGGGTCGCCATGCTGTTGAACAGCTCCTTTGGGAACTTGGACAGCGCTTGCCTGGTTATATCCGTACAGAAGATATTCCCTGCCGTTATGACGGAGAGATGTTCTGCATCATCCTGCCGGGAGCTGACTTGAAAATTACACGTCAGCGTGCGGAAAAGATCAGACACGAGATTTCCCAGTTGCAGATTGCCTATGGTGCTGGTGTGCTTGCCACTCCGTTGAGCCTGGGTGTTGCGGTGATGCCCGCCCATGCGGCTGATGGTGGATCCCTGCTTTACATGGCCGAGGCTTCCTTGAGACACTCCATGCAGGCTGGCGGAAACCGCGTGACTATTGCGGACGCATTGATTAACCGCTAACGTTTATAAGGCGTTTTGGTAGGCTGGCCTCTGGCCAGCCTTTTTTCGTTCCCTTTTAAAGTATGAGGTTCTTCGTTTGACGTTACCCCTGGTTCGTTTTTATAAAAAACCAAAGGCATCCCAGCTGACGCCGAGATGCCTTTTTTGGGGGTTAGGAGGAGAACAAAGAGTTCTTGAACCTAAAGTTATAAAGTTTTTTTGAGGCGTGCAATATGTTTTTTATTCTAGGTTGAAACAAGTGTTGCGAAATTCTCAATGAGGTTTTTTCTAAATTTGGCCCCATGAAGAAGTTTGCTGCACCTATTGCATTGCTGGTCCTGGTCTGTTGCCTGGCCGCATATCTAGTTGTTGACTTTTCGGGTCCTAGGTCGTCTTTTGATTCCGACGCCTATTTGAAGGCCCGCGCAAGGATTGATTCTCTTGAAATTGCTCTCTGGGACGCCCAGAATTCTCCGGCTGACCAGATGACGATCCGTACCCAGCTGGAAACTGCCTGGACCGAACTGGCCGCCATGCGTGAAACTCCCGCAGAACCTGTTGCCGAGGGTGGCGAAGGTGAGGCCGTTGCAGAACCTGCCGATGATGGCAAGATTGCCGGTATGTCTTCCGATGTGATCGGCTGGATCATTGGAGGCGTCCTGGCTGTAATCGCCTGCGCCGTGATTCTTGTGTTTGTACTTCGCCGTCGCCAGGAAATTATTACTCGCCGTATGGAGGCTATCAAGGCTGAACGTTTCAAGGAAGTCAAGGCTGATCTGGATGATGCCACTACTTTGGCTCCCCGTCCCCGCCCCAAGAAGCGTTCCATTATTGCCGATGCCGAGGAATACGCAGCTCACAAGCGTGAGACCTTGGCCCAGCAGCAGTTGAATGCTTCTGCTCCCAGCCCTTCTGGCGAAGAACCGAAGATTGCCTTCGAAGACGAAAATGGAGTTCCCGAAAACAAGATTATGACCGGACTCCCGGGTTCCAAGCCCACCCTTCGCCCGACGGCCAAGGAACGTATTACTTCTGCCATGCAGAATCTTTCTGACGTGCTGCGTACTCCTCGTGGGCTTTCTCGTGAACGCACCATGAAGTTGCGTGCCCAGAGCCGCAATGCTACAGGCGATCCCAACTTGCAGGGGAGCAACCCCCTGGAAACTTCCCGCTTTGATCGCGAGGCTACTGAAAAGTTGAAAATCCTTCAGCTGTCTCGCCGTGGATTCCCCGCCTCTGCAATCGCTTCTCAGTTGAAGATTCCTCAGGAAAAGGTCGAAGCAGTCATTAAGGACGCCCAGGCCTAATGCGTTATCGCTTCAGGTGTGAATACCTGGGTAGCGCCTTTCATGGCTGGCAGGCCCAGAATGAAGGTGGCAAGACCAAATTTGTAACGGTGCAGTCTGCGCTGGAAGAGGCTTTTTCCATTGCGCTTCGTTCTCCTATCCGCATTACCGGTTCCGGTCGTACGGATACTGGCGTTCATGCCCGCGGTCAGTGTGTTCATTTTGATTATGACGGCGAACTGGATTTGGTGCGTACTGTGAATTCCATCAACGGCTTGACGAAACGTCTTGTCCGTATTCGCGACTTGCAACCTTGCGATCCGGAATTCCATGCCCGTTTCGACGCGACGTGCCGGTATTACCAGTATACCATGTACACCCGACCTGTGGCCCTGCTCCGGGACTTCGGGTGGGAGTGCGGCTCTCAAAATCTGGATCTCGATGCCATGGCAGAAGAGGCGAAGTCTTTCCTCGGTCATCACGACTTTATCGATTTTTGCATTCCCCGCAATGATGGAAAACCGACGGACTGCATCCTGACGGAATTCCGCCTGGAGCGGTTGAACGACTGGAGCTGCATGTTCCATATCCGAGGGAACCGTTTCTTGCACAGGCAGGTCCGCGCCATGGTGGGGACCTTGTACGATGTAGGTCGCGGTAAGCTCCCTATGGGTACGGTGAACCAGATCTTCGATAAAAATTTTAAGGGAGAGCGCACATGGGCTCCCCCTCAGGGTTTGGTCCTTGAGAACGTAGAATACAAGGACTATTGATTTCAGAATTTTATTTTGGACGTCAAAAGGGAATGCTTCCTGTTATTTGGAAGCGTCCTTGATTAAGTCCAGCATGTCCTTGATGGCACGGTCCATACCTACCATAACGGCCTTGCTGACGATGCTGTGGCCAATGACCACTTCGTCAATGCCTTCGATGGCGGCGATGGCGGAAATGTTGCGGTAGTTCAGACCGCGGCCGGCCTTTACCCTGAGGCCGTACTTGCGGGCGAGGACGGCCATGTCTTCGAGGGCGGAAATTTCACGTTCAATTTCTTCGCGGCTTCCCAGAGTGCAGGAGGTTGCGTACTTGCCGGTATTGAATTCGACAAAGTCTGCGCCAATCTTCTTGGCGGCCTTCACTTGTTCGGTTTCGGGATCGATGAACACGCCTACGGCAATATCGTTGCTCTTGAGTGTCATGGCAGGCTTTGCCAATTCTGCAGCCTTGGCGGCAACATTCAGACCATCTTCTGTGGCGTAGTCGGTGTGGACCTCAGGAACGAATGTAACAGTGTCCGGCTGATTGTTGATAGCCACCTGGACCATTTCCTGGGTGGGGGCCATTTCCAAGTTCATCTTGGTGGTGACGGTGCCACGGAGCATGCGGACGTCGCGATCCTGAATGTGGCGCTTGTCTTCGCGGAGGTGGGCGGTGATGCCGCTGACGCCTGCCAGTTCGGCAATAACTGCGGCCGCTACCGGATCAGGTTCGCAGATCTTGCGGGCTTCGCGGATTGTTGCAATATGGTCTACGTTAAAACCGAGCTTTACTGTCATACGTGATTCCTTATCAATACTTCATAAATGTAGATAAATTGACCAAGGTGGTACCCTGATTTTTTGCCCTGGAAGAAAGGTCGCTCAACTTATTCACGTTATCCAATGTTAACGGGAGGATCATGACCGCCAGGCCTTTCTTTGTGGATTCCCGCATCTTGCTTCGCATATAGTCTGCCAGAGCGCTGTTGTCGGGATTGTAGGGGCTGGATGCCTTGCAGGAAATAGACAGGTCCTTGCAGGCTTCAGAAACCTTGGATAAGTTGTTCATGGTCGCGTCGAGGAACCACAGGTTGTTTTTATCTGCCGGCTTAAGAATCGCCTGGAGAAGTTGCTTGTGTTCAACAGCCTGTTCTCCATAACGTGAGACGATACCTACTGCGTTAGGCATTAATTTTTTCGCATCGTCAATCACCATCTCGATTTGTTCCTCGGTATGATGAATACGTAGGGGGCGCAGCTTGTTATGGACCTTGTTCAACTTGGTTGATTCCATAGTCAGCCATAATACAAGTTCCTTTCTTTTTACTTTGTCTAAATCCGGATAGAAACCGTCTTTCATACCGAAAGGCGGAATCAGTAAGTCGAATGGATAATCCAGCTTGTTCAGAGCCACAATCAACTCGGGGGTGAGGCTTGTAACCTGGAATGCCACAGCCAGCATGGAAGCGTCGTCCCTAAAGATGCTTTCGGAAACCTGCAGTTCCAGCAGAAGTGTGTCGCCGGTGGGTTTGATGAGGTCGATTTGGGCGGTCTGGAATGCAGAACTTCTGTCGTCATGGATTTCTTCCATGCGAAGAATCTGGCCGCCAGTCTTGTTGATGAAACGCTGGGCCTGGAGCAGGTAGACGATAATGGTCTTGCCTCGGCCCAGAGTCCAGATGTTTCTCTTTCGACGCTTGCTGTACTCCGCCTTTAAGGTTTGCAGTTCCTGCTGCATTTTTTCCTCAAAGGAGAGAGGCTCTTCTTCGGGAACATTTGAAGCGGAAACTTCGGTGGCGGTAGAATCGGTGTTCTGGGTTGCCGTTTCCTTTGTTCCGTTTTGCAGTTCCGCAATTTTGGGGAGTGCGAATTTGATGCCCACGATCAGTACGGCAAGAACAATGATAATGGCAATAATGTGTTTGTACTTTCTCATTCTACCGTAAAATATAACTACATTGAACCCATGCCTATTCTATTTGCCTTGGTTGGAGCCACGGGAATTGGTAAATCCAATTTTTCTCTGGAACTTGCAGAACATTACAACGCTGAAATTATCGGTGTGGATTCCCGTCAAATTTATAAGGGGTTTTCCATTGGGACTGCTCAGCCTGACATCCAAAGTTTAAATCGCGTGCGACATCACCTGGTTGATTTCGTGCCCCCTACAGATAACTTCTCTGCGGGCGCGTTTTGTAGCCTGGTAAAAAATCTGGTGGCTGAGAATCCCGAGAAGAACTTCATCCTTGTGGGTGGTACCGGACTTTATTTGCAAAGTCTGATGCTAGGCTTGCCTAAGATTCCTGAAATTGAACCGGCCCTGCGCCAGAAAATTGAAGAATTGGTTGTGCGCGATGGGGTAGATGTTGTCTATAAGCGTGCCTGTGAAGTTGATCCCGAAGCCATGGAAAAGGTGGTGCCCGGAAATGTTCAGCGAATTACCCGCGTGCTGGAGGTTTTTGAATCGACGGGTCGTAAATTGTCTGAATTCCAGAAGGAACGTGAAGGCGGGGTCGGCAAGTTATCCGTTTTTTCTTTGCAGCGTGACCGAGATGAACTGTATCGTCGAATAAATAGCCGCGTAGACCAGATGATTGAAGGTGGTTGGGTGGATGAAGCCCGAGAACTGGCGAAAACGGTGCCTTTGGACGCTCCGGCGTGGCAAAGTTTGGGATATAGGGAACTTCTAGAGGCTAAAAGTCATACTGATTTGGCAAGAATCGTAGAAAACGTGAAGCAGAAAACCAGAAATTATGCCAAAAGGCAGCTTACTTGGTTCCGCTGGCAGCTGGATTGCGTGCCGATCGACATGGAAAATTCGGAAAAAATGATGACTTTGCAAAGTATCTTTCAAAATAGTTGTGAATAGTTTGTGAAATCGTCGGGAATTGTCGGAGTAAGACTCGTGTTTTTTCCGTTTTTTGGAAAAAACAGCAAAAAAACAGCGGTTTTTTGTAAAACAGCCCTTGCAAAGTTTCTGCAAAATTCTATAATTGGCGTCGTTCCTGAGAGGGACGGCTGAGAAAGCCGAAACGAAACAAGAACAAAACAAAAGCCCGAGAGGTTTTTGAGAAGATTGAAGGAATCGGAGATGTGCTTAGTGACGGCCCAAGAAATTTCTTGGAATTAGTCGAATACGAACGTGA
>NZ_JALCZV010000012.1:0-118446 GCF_023373925.1 Fibrobacter sp. HC4
CGAACAACAAGATAAAGCTACTGATACGGACTGCCTATGGCTTCAGGAACATGAACAACATGCTGTCGCTGATAATGCTGAGCTGTTCCTATGTAGATGTACAGATAGCCTACGAATGGGAATCGGAATCGAGAGAATCATCTAGCAAGGCTGCCTAAATGCTTCCACACATGTTGATGATGCCTCATAAAAGTTTCAAATAAAAAATATGCTCTTCTTTTTTGCAACGGAAAGAAAAATCGTCTCAAAAATCAGGGCAACGGATTCTTTTCAAAAAAAATAAAGATTCCCAGCAATGCAATTGAAGTACTTATAGAAGTCTCTGACACGGAACATGGGCGATATGAAGCAATTGCCAAATATCCTGTAACAAACAATGCAAATTTTTAGCATGCATTCCCATTTTCAGGATCCTATTTAAGCAATTTACGGGCACTTTCCAAGCGGTTCAATGCCTCAATCAAGGTTTCGTCCTTCTTGGCGAAATGGAATCGCACCAGATGGTTCACAGGTTCCCTAAAGAAGCTACTGCCAGGCACTGCGGCGACACCAACTTTCTTTGCCAAGTCCATGCAGAAAAGTTCATCGGGACGAACGGAACCCGAGCCCGTCATGCCGATTCCTAGACCCGCGGCGGAACCGCTTGCTACGAGGCTCGCCAGCTTGCGATCGTAACCGAATTCTGAAATATCCACCATCACGAAGTAGGTGCCCTGAGGTTCTGTAAACTTGAATCCCAGATTGCGGAGGCCGTCAGTAAACAGTTCCTTCATGTGAGTGTAATGGGCCTGCAGTTCGGTATAATATTCGTCGCCAAAATTCATGGCGGTCACGCCCACTTCTTGCAACGGCGAAGAAGCCCCCACCACCGTAAAGTCGTGAACTTTCTTAATGCGTTCCATGATGGGCTCGGGCGCAAGAATGTAACCCAGGCGCCAACCTGTAATGGAATAAGTCTTGGAAAGGCTGGAACATTCGATGGTACGCTCACGCATGCCAGGCAACGTAGCCATGTGGGTATGAACGTGAGGCGCAAAAATAATGTGCTCGTACACCTCATCCGTAATCACATACAAATCATACTTGATGGCAAGATCCGCAATAATCTGCAGTTCCGCACGAGTAAAAACCTTACCGCTAGGATTCGAAGGATTGCAAAGCACCAGAGCCTTTACGCCCGGCTGCTTCATGGCATCTTCAAGGACGTTGGCGTCGAAGGTAAAATCGTCAGGATTCAACGGCACATAAATAGGAGTAGCACCGCTGAGAATTGTATCCGCCGTATAGTTCTCGTAGAACGGAGAGAAGATCACCACCTTGTCGCCGGGATTGCAAACCGACATCATGGTGATCATCATGGCTTCGGTACTGCCGCAAGTAATGACGCATTCCTTTTCGGGGTCAAAGCGCATGCCGCTGAAATGTTCCTGCTTGTTGCAAACCGCCTCACGGAAATTCTTGGCACCGATGGTCAGCGCATACTGATGAGGACCGGACTTGGCCACTTCCGCCATGCGGTTCTGCAATTCCACCGGCGGGTCAAAATCCGGAAAACCCTGAGACAAATTGACGGCACCGCAAGAATAGGCAATGCGGGTCATGTAACGGATAACAGATTCCGTAAAATGGCTAGTGCGATCGCTTAAAGGTTTCATAAAAAACGTTCTTTTTTACAAATTCATTTTTCAAGTTTGCGGAAACAATCTGCTTTAAATATGGGTTTAAGCAATTCAGATCCGCATACTATAAAAAAATAGAAATATGGAAGTCACAAAAGGAACTGCAAACTTACAGGTAGTAATTCGCCTCGCCCACAGCCAAGTCGCTTCCCTTGATTTGCAAGGTATCGGGCACACCAGTGCGGTACTCGATAATCAACTTGACCATATCATCACTCCGCAAAATTCCCTGAGGGACCGTCCAGAAGTTTTCCGCTTCGATGGCGTACTTCAAAGCTACAGGTTCCGCATCCGTCACCGCAGAAATTTGCGTCACGGCATCCTTCGGGTTACGAACCTGCACAATGCTCCAGTAAGGGCCAGCCCCTTCCTTCACCCAGACGCTGGTGGAATCGCCCCACACGCCTTCAACGCCTTCGCAGGATACGAATTCCCATTCGCCGTAATAGCGGCCCACCGTAATGCCCATGATGTCGCTAGCAGGTGCGCCACCCAAATCCACACCGCAACTTTCGTCGGGGCAGCGGTCCGTAATGCGCACCGTAACGCGCTTCCAGCCATCAGGAGTTTTCGCCTTTACGCGAACGCAGCCACCGCAGGCAAGGCCCCCATTCCAGGGTCCTTTATCGTCACCGCTAGAAACGTTCACATGGATGGCGGCATAATACTGGATGTTGGTCTGGCCGTAATTGCAGGCGCCACCCAGACTGGTTTCTTTCTCAGTTATGCTTCCGTAAGTCGTAATGGAACCGGCACCGCCGCGTTCATTCAGCACCGGGTCCTGAGCCGTATAGTTGTCGCACTTTTCGCAGGCACCGTCAGCGTCGTCAAAATACCATTGATCGGATGCATTTGAAGAAATCGGCTGGGACGCAGAACTTTCGGGAGAAGAATCTGTAGAATGCTCTGCGGAACTGCTCTGCAAGATTCCGCCCGCGCTAGAAGTTACGCCGGAATTTGACGACACCGCGGAGCTTATCGGAGCTTCGGCACCAGACGACCCCGCCTGCGTCATACCGCCACTGGATTCCTGCGAACCGTCGGACGAACTTACTCCAGACGATTCGGAAACGGCAGCGGAACTATCAACTGGTCCCGCATCCGACGGACTTGAAGAATCTTCACCACAGGAAACCATCATGGCTCCCGCAAACAACAAACTTAAAACGTTTTTTCTTTCCCAAAAACTCATATACATGAATATAAAAAGCCCCGCGCATTTTAATCCGCGCAGAGCTTAATTTTTTGCGTTTACCTGCTGGTCATTGCGACGCTCGCCTTACCAATCATTGCGCTCTGCGAGCGCAGGACTTGCGGATCGGTCATGCCGGCAAACAAGCTTTTCGTCGCGACGCTCGGCTTGCACGCTTTTCCTTGACGAGTGCGCAGAAGTCAGCCACTTCGTATGTTGGTCTTATGGGCGTTTCCCACACTATCGTGTGGGTCGGGCTATATTCTGGGGGCAATCGGCTGCGCTTACGCTTGCAGCTCACCTCCCAGAACCAAGCCTCGCTTCGCGAGTCTTGTCCCCAAGGGGTCACAATCCCTAACGCAAATTTTAATAGGATACAAAAAAATACCATAAATTACTCAAAGTAAGTACAACGTGCGCAAAATCATTGTGTGACAAAATCTACTCCATTGGGATTTTTGCTAACCCAAACAGACTCCTGAATTCAAAATGATCTTCAAAAACTCTTTGCCGAATGTTTGTAAACAAATTTTTTCTTTAAATCTTGCGTTTTTCATACAAATTCGCATTATATTTTAAACATCTTTTTCTACAACATAATAGGAGGATTAATGAAAAAAGATGGCCTTGATGGCGTTTGCTCTTTGTGCAACGACACTTTTTGCTGACGAATCGTTTGGAGGCATTGGTCTTGTTGTACAAGACTGAAACATTGGATTAGGAATTGAAGCTATCATCCCAAACACACCTGCGGCAAAATCTGAATTAAAGGTAGGCGATTTAATCATCGCTGTAGATGGTAAAGGGTTTGAAAATCTGTCGTTCGAACAATCCGTTTCCTTATTCCGTGATGTAAAGAACAAACCGATTGTTCTCACATATATCAGTGATGGCGACACACCTATGGTCAAATTGTTCATAACTACGAGAAACCTTTTGGTGGTAAAACATATTGGGCGATGTTTACTGCATGCCTAACATTCAAGAAAAGGGAGATGGATCCTTTTCCTTGGTTTAACGGAATTCATTCCATACTTGGTTATAGTTCGTCTTTTCATCCTTACGAAAATGAAACGTACAAAGTAAAATGCGGGCTGTTTAATCAATTCAAATGCTCTCGAACAAGACATTCTTATTACGTTCAAAGAGATTTTGCAGAAAATTGGATTGAAGATAAACAGAGTATTTGGGATTCTTACAAAAATGCAGTGTATAGATGGATGGTTCAAGACCGTAATTATGGAATAGAGCCAGTAATTGTTTTCCTTTTTGGCTCTGTTGATGGAAAAGATTTTGATTCATCGAATGAGACCCTTGAAAAATCCTATCAAAAGCCATTGTATAGGAACTCAAATTTAAAGTTGGCTTATAAATGGTGCACTTTTGGCACGCCTGAATATGATTAGGAGAGTCTTTATGAATAAATTATTGTTGCTATTTGCCATGATATTCGCTTTCGTTGCCTGCTCAAGCGGCAGTTCCAGCGATATCGAAGATGTGTCATATAACTATGATACTTCTCTTGACTATAACGAAGAACTTTTAGTCCTTGATTCTATATCAAATTGCATAAGAAACGCTGAAATGCTGGATAAAATTTACACAAGTGATTCAATCTTTATCAAACAAGAAAAAAACGGAAAAAAAATAACTTTTCCTTCTCAAATACATAGTTCAATTGATAACATAAAATCAATTGGCGTCTACGAAAAAGGAGACACTTTAAAGGTTGAACTCATTGAAAAAGAAAAAACACATCAAAAGCAGCTTTTGTGTCCCGTTTTTGTTTATGCAACAATTAAAGGGGATATCAAAGAAAAATACATATTAACCTTTACTGGTTTATATCCCTTAGTCAAATAGCCATCTATATTCGAAAAACGGCTGTCCTAATAGGAAGCCGTTTTTTGTATTTCTGCCATATAAGTATTTTAAGGACGTTTTACGCGCTCCTTTTAGAGACTTCGCCAACACAAAGCGCAAATAAAACTGAGGCCTATACGAAAAAAGGCAGGCTCTTTCGAACCTGCCTTTTGAGTTGTAACGCTGCCGACCCTGAGTTTCCTCAGGGTGACGTTTGCGGGCGCTTGTGCCTGTACTGACTACCGCACAACCTGGCGGTCGGCGTTGGTCATTTCAAGGAACTGGGCAACGGTCATCTGACCCTTGGGGACTCCTTCGGAGTCCTTCCCGCTCGCCTCTGTCCTATGCCGGCAAACAAGTTTGCCGTCGCGACACTCGCCTTACCAGTCATTGCGCTCTGCGAGCGCAGGACTTGCGGCTCACTCAAGAACAAGCAAGCTTGTTCTTGGTTTCGCCTTACCAGTCCTTGGCAGGTCTTGCCTGGCCGCGGAGGGGTTTCCAAGGTTTACGTTCACCATTCTGTTCGTCAAAATCCTTCAAAAGCTGGCTGGCTTCTTCAGGGCTCATCTGACCTGCAGGAACCTCCTGCGGTTCCTCGGGCTGCTGGGGCTGTTCGCCCTGGCTATCGCTGGACTGTTCCTCAGGCTGCTGCGGTTGTTCGCCGGAGCCGCCTTCGCTATCAGAACTCTGACCCTGACTATCGCTAGACTGGTCACCATTATTCTGATCTTGATTCTGGTCCTGCTGATCCTTGTCCTGATCCTGGTTTTGATCTTGGTTCTGGTCCTTATTCTGGTCTTGATTTTGATCCTGATTGTTCTGATCATTCTGATCGTTCTTAGGATCGTTTTTCTTATTCTCGTTCTTCTGCTCGTCCTTGGCTTCCTGAATGCGATCCAGGAGCATCTGCAGCTTCTGATCATTGGGATAATACTGCAAACCTTCATTACAGGTAATTTCCGCAGAAGGCAAGCGATTCTCAATGTACTGGAAAGCGGCATCGCTATAATAAGCACTTGCAGACTTGGGAGCGGCAAATGCAGCAGCGGCACACAACAAGACGCAAACCGTCATGCGTACCGGGTTCTTCACTACGTTCAGAATGACGTCCTGGAACATTAGATCACCTCCAAGTCGTTATCGGTGTTGCTGGCATCGATTTTTGCCTTGGGCTTGCGACCGGCCTTGATTTCAATGACATCGTCAACACGCTGCACATAGGCATTCAGCTGACCAGCCGTTTCATCTTCGGCGATAATGTTTTCCAGAATCTGCTTGGCTTCTTCGTACTTGCCATCCTTACTCAGCTGGAGGGCTCGTGCCAGGGCTTCCTTGGCCTTTTCACTTAAAGGAGGCTGCTTCTGGTCATTGTCCTGGTTCTGATCCTGATTCTGTTTCTGCTTATCCAGTTCCTCTTTCAGTTTTCGCTGGACAATTTCAACATTCTTCTTGGCATTTTCAAAATTGTTGTCCAGGTCGATCGCCTTTTTAAGGTATGCCACGGACTCACGCCAAGCGGCAATACGTTCGCTGGGCTCAGCGGCCTTTTCACCAACGCGGAAATGGGTATTGGCCAAATTGTAGGCCGCCTTCGCCGCCATCTTCTTATCGGGCATGCGTACCGCACTTTCCAATTCCTTCTTGGCCTCTTCATAATTTCCAAGGCGGTACTGGCAAGTTCCGATGTTGTAGAACAGCAAAGGATTTGCCGGCTCCGATTCACGGGCCTTCATGTACTTTTCAAGGGCTGCGGCATAATCGCCTGCGGCAAACAACTTATTGCCATCATTAATGGGGCGCGCAAAGCCCATCACCGACAGCAAGACAATCAACAAAATAGACAATCGCATATCAAATTTCCTAATCGACCAGTAATATACAAAAAAACGAGGTCCCAGTACTTTTTGACTACGGACCTCATTTTATCCCTAAAACTACTTCTCTGTATAAACCACAGGGTTTACCCAGTCAGCATGGTCAAAATTCTTGGCGCCCATTTCGTCAGTCACCAGAGATATTCTACGGCCACCGCGAATATCCAGATCCGCCGATTTTACCTGACGGCCTTCCATACGGCCACTTCTCCAGATTTCACGGTTGTCCAGTAAGACGATAAAGTCTACGACACCATTGCCCGACTCATCATCCACGCCGCAAGTCACCGTAAATCGGGTCGCATTCTTCGGCAGTTCATAAACGTGCCTTGAAGGAGCATGGGTTCCAATGCCTGCTACGTAAAGTTCGCCATTGACCCGCAGCGGATTTCCATCAATGGATTTTCCAATATGGGTGTTTCCATAACCCTGTTCCTGATGGATCAAGTTCAAATCATACACAAAGACTTCACCATCCTTCAGGCTGTAAGCGGAACGGGCCATCTGGGCAAAAGTACTTCCCATATCCACGCCATAAACCAACAACAACAGCACATAGGGAACAAGTCCCGGCAAGGGGATTTTTTTGAACAGCCCACAGAGACGTTCAAACTTTTCAGGAGCAATGTTCTGAGCCAGGAAATAGACCATGGCAAAAATGCCGGCAATGGAAATCCAGAACCAAAGCGCGTCGCCACGGGTAGACATCAGCATCGAAATATTCAAGTAAGCGACAGCCGACAAAATTACGGCACCATTGATGTTCGGCTTTCTCTGGCAGGACACCGCCGCAACGCACATGACAGCCGCGGCAAGGCAGTAACGTTCATGCATGCAAGGCAACAACATAAAGAAGGCCAGTGCATTCAGGGCAGCTACCATCATGATGGCGCCCATGTCAAGCCTCCTGAAGAAAGTCACCAGTAGTACCGCGAACGAAACGATTACAAACAAAATCTTTCCCATGAGGCCCGGATTCATAAAAGCCGGAGCCCATTCGAATATGGGCCTGGTATCGGGAGTCATGTTGCCCACGAGGGCCATCCACAAGTTACCCGCATTCATGGCCGCATAAGGGTACTGCCCCACGGAACCCAGATAAGCCTGAGAGAATTCCTTGGCAAAGTTCCCCGCCAGAATAAACGGCAAGAAGACCAGCACAAAAACAGCACCGGCAGCAAACAAGCCCTTCCACATAATCTTGCGGTAGCGGAGAGCCAGGGCTCCGAAAACCGGGAGGAACATAATCATCTGGAACTTGGTCAAAAGACCAAGCATGAACAGAGCCATACCAATCGCAAAAGTATTGGGCCTTGCCGCATACCACAGCGCCCACACGCAAATCGTTACCGGCAAGATATCCACCTGTCCCCACACAGGTCCATCCAGGTAGAACGCAGGATTTATCGCCACCAAAAGCATGACCACAGTCTTTATCTGCGGCGGCCAATCACGACTCCGCAGGCGGAGCCACACGAAATGGGCCAGGGATACATGGGCCAAAATCACAGGTAGCAGGCAGAACTGTTTCAGTTCATAATCCAATTGCAACGAAAGCCCCGTGGCCTTGTAGAAGGCAGCCACCACGCGAAGCCACAAGATATAAAACGGCGGATAGTCGCCCGAAAAATTACCGACGCCCATTTCAAGGTTGCTGATCCAGCTGCGCCAATAGCCCAGGTCAGAACTGAATCCCAGCGCATGGAGCATCACGAAATTCAGGAAAACAATAAGTAAGCCCCAACTGGCAAAAGACTTTCGATCCAAAAAAGAATCAAAGGTAATTCTTCTAAAAGAGTTGATTCTATTCTTTACTTTATTCAATACAAGCTTCATTAAAACTTCCCCATGAAATTTTTCAAAAGACTAATCAAATCCACATGATCCTTAGAGGCGATCATCTCACGAATGCTGTGCATGCTGAGCATGGGCTCACCGATATCTACAGTGGGAATTCCAAGTGAAGCCGAAATGGTAGGACCAACAGTACTTCCACAGGGCATGTCATTACGGGTGATGAACGTCTGATAAGGAACGTCTGCCTTTTTACAAAGAAGTTTGAATTGTGCCGAAGAAAGAACGTCACTGGCATAACGCTTCTGGGCATTCGTCTTTAGCACCACACCGCCGCCCAAGACAGGCGCATGGTTTGATTCATGCTTCTGCGGGAAGTTAGGATGTTCTGCATGAGCCATGTCAATGGACAAGGCTAAGGAATCAGCCAACACTTCAGACAGGCTACGGCCAACACCACCATTTTGGGCATAACGGTTCCAGAGGGTTTCAAGAGTTGACTGGAGGAAGTTTCCGCCAGCACCATCACGAGAAACAGAGCCCACTTCCTCGTTGTTCATGAATGCAGCCACCAGGAAGTCATTTTCGGGAACATCCGAATTCAGCATTGCTTCGGCAATGGCGTGGCAACTGCTCAAGTTATCCAGGCGTCCGGAATAGACCCATTCATCATTAAAGCCACCCACACTTGCAGGTTGGGCATCAAAAAACTGGACGTCAAAATCAAGCAGGTGTTCATCACCACCCAGTTCCGCCTGAAGGACATCGGCAAATTTCCGGGAGGCATCTGCGGCGCTAGAACTGGAACTCCATAACGCATCCAGATCCGTCTGGGGGTTCACCTTCAGACCATCCTGATTCACGCCACGGTTCAAGTGGATTGCCAACTGAGGGATACGGAACAACTTGCTTCCGCGAATCAGTCGAGAACCGACTTGGCCATCCTTTTCAAAAGCCAGCAGACCGGCATATCCCAGATCACGATCCAGCCAGCTTGTATAAAGCAGGCCGCCATAAGTTTCAACATGAAGTTTGTTCACTCCCGCACAGTTCTTGTCGGGATTGGGAGATATCCTGAGCGCAGGAAAATCCGTATGGGCCAGGGCGATACGAAACCTGGTGTTAGAATTCACCTTCCTAGGCAAACGGACCACAATAAGGGCCCCATTTCGTTCAAAAACGGAGTCCTTACCAAAACCAGCCTTTTCAAAAGCCTTCTTTAACTCCGATACCGTGTGAAAAGGTGTTACTGCACTATCTAGAAACTCAAAAAAATCCATGATCTCCTCAAATATCGCTTTTAAAAAATAGAAACATAACGGAAAGACCCATCCAAGTGGTAAATAATTATTTATATATTTCCCAATATGGCTTTTAAACCGCTAAAGCGCATCAACTGGATGGAAATTTCCGGCCTCCTGGTCGGAATCTTCTTTACCGTTGCCATCATGATTTTTGGCATTGTGCTTTACGCAAAGCTTTTCTCATCTGGTATGATCGGCGTGGAAGAATACAAACTCCACAGTAGGTTCGAAAAGGCGTTCGGCTTACGCCCCGGAACCCGTGTCCAGATTAGCGGTGTAGACGTGGGCCAGATTTCCGACATGGAAATTGAAGGCGAAGGCGTCAAGATGGAATTCATCATCCGCAAGCAATACCAGAACTGGATTACCGACAGCGCCAAGGTGTTCGCCATCCGTGACCAGAACCTGATTTCGGCCCGTGTTGTTAACATCGACGTGAACCGCGGCAAGGGACGAGTACTGGAGGATGGAGAATTCTTACCTCCGGGCCAGGCGCAGGATATCGAAACCGTTCTTGAAACGGCAAACGAACTTCTGGGACGCGTAAACGTACTTGTCAACGCTGCCGACACCCTACTCTCCATGGCAATGGATACGGGAACTACCGTCGGCGCATTGTTCGGCTCCCGAGGACTTTACGACAACCTGAACCGCCAGCTAGGTCGTCTAGACGATATGACCTACATCGGCAAGAAGGTCTTATTCCAGGCAGCAGGCTTGTTTGACACGATTCAGACAGAAATGCCTCTCCTGTTAGGAAAGGTCAATATCATCGCCGACGACGTATCCGCTATGATGGGTGAACTGAAGCCCATTCCCCAGCGAATCGACGGCTTGATGGGTAGTATCGATGGTATGATGGGCAAGGTCGACAAGACTTTCGAACGTGTAGATGGAGTCCTTACCGAAGTTGGCGTACTGACAAGCGGAATCGGCGACTTTATGGAAGCCACCGAACAGACTTTGCAGAATGCCGACGACCTTATGGCAGGAATCTCCAACATGTGGATAGTCCGCAGATCCATGCCCTCCAAGGATAGCGTGCCCTTCATGGTGGAGACCCTATGGTAAAGAAACTGCCTAAGTTCCGCCTTGCCCGCACAGCAGCCGTCGCCATGGGAATCGCCCTGGCCGCCACTTCTTTCGCAGAAGCCTCCGAATCGGGAATTCTTGCTGCAAGAGCCCAGCGTTCCTTCAGCAACGGAAAGTTCGCCAAGGGTTACGGCCAGCTGGAAAGAGCTCTTCTCGCCAGCCGCAAAGAATCCGACCTATTTTCTGAAGGTCGAGTTCTGATTAACATGGCACGAATCCGCACCATCAGCCTTGACCTAAACCTGGCAGATTCTCTGCTTACCGTTGTCAGGCCCGAAGCCCTGGACGTCAGCACCTTGGTGCAGCTGGTCACCGCAAAGGCCGCCATCGCAAACGCCCGAGGCGACTACCAGAAGGCAAACAAGAACTGCGAATCCATCGTTGCAGACTCGCTAAAGAATGCGCAAGAAACTGCACAGGCCGCTTATTATAGCGAATGCGCCATTGCCCAGGCTGGGGCACGTCAGATGGATGCCGCCAATGAATCCCTCAAGATGGTCGGAAAGCGAACCGACAAGAAGGGCGGGTTCTATGCCTTTACCGCAGCCCGCATCGCAGACATCTCTGGCAACGCCGAAGCAGACTCCCTCTACCGCATCGCCGAAGCCAAGGCAATCCAGGCAAACCTCCCCTTTACCACGGCAACGATTCTGTACTTGCGTTCCCAGCTGAAGTCTACGCCTAAAAAAGAAGCCGAAGACCTGAAGTTGCGTTGCAAGAATGCGTTCGAACTGATCGGCCTCCCCAACAACGCAAAACGTTGTTCTAAATAAAATTTTTCGGAATTTATATAAGCAAGAAAGCCTTCCTTACGGAAGGCTTCTATTTTTTAAAGTCAGCTGTTTTTAGTTCGACGTAGAATCCGGCAAAGCCACGGCAACGGAATCGCTAGGCGGCTCAACACTGTCAGTCTTGACTTCCGGTTCCTCAACCTTCTTCATAGCCAGCAATTCCCTGTACACAAGGCCAGGATGCATCTTACCCTCCACCATGGCATTCATGAGGAACTTCACCCTCTGATAGGTTTCATTCTTCTCGGGATCGCCAACCATACCTTTATATCCAAGAAGTCGAAGAACCTTGGAATAAAAACCTTCCCTGAACTTCTTGAAGCGAGGTTGCATCATGTCATTCAGCACTGATTCCAGGGCCATTTCGGTCTGCATGGTATCCAGCTCAAAACTGCGGTAGATGGTACGGATATGGGGCGGAATAGTGGTATCGGGGCTATCGAAATAACGGCGCATCACGTTTGCGGCCTCGGTCTTGTTCGGATGGGGACCGCGAGCAAGACGCATGGCATAGTAGAGCGAATAGCGCCAGTTTTCAGGGTAGACCTTACTGGCCCTGCGAAGCACCACAAAGTCAGAAGTATCCTGAGCATCGACAGGAGTGATACCGCCAACAAAATAGTAGGGGGTATTAAAAAGGCTATCCAACTCCGTGCAAAGATTTGCCACATGACCCAGATAGGCATACTCCTTACCCGTCAGGAAGCTTTCACCCAGTTCGGTAAGACCCTTGATCCAGAAAAGCCCCGCCACAGATGCATCGTGACCGGCAGCCACATAGCGAACAGAAGAGGCCTTGGGCAAGAAGGATTCGTCGAAATTGGTACTGGGAAGAGGCTTTGCCATACGGAAAGCCACCGCCACGAGGGCTACTGCAACAACGATTACCGCAATAAACCTAACAGACCGCATTCGACTACCTCAACCTTGTTCCTAGATCTGGCAAGCTTCAGCCAGACGTTCCAGGGCGTCAACGCATTCGTTAGCGAAGTTTTCGGGCTTTTCGCTACGCTGGTAAGCGAAATTCAGACCACTGGAGCTGTTCAGCACATGGAACTTGCGCTTGCCGCCACCGTTCTTGATTGCGGTAAGTACAGTCTTTGCATCGCCACCCTGACCACCGGGCACACCAGGAATGGAAACGCCAGGAATCAGGAAGGGAATTTCGTGCTGGTGGGCAACACAGTAGGCGGTAATCTTTTCAAGTTCTTCGGGATGAGTTGCACCGACCACAGCACCGAAGAAGCCCTTGTCGCCGTCCCATTCAAAGATCTTGTCGGCAACAGAGTAGAAGGCTTCGTTCACGTCGCGGGGATCGTCACTACCGATAACAGGCATATCCTGGAAATCGTGAGCGCCCTTGTTGCTGGTACGGAGCAGCACATAAGCACCGTTCTCGGAATTTTCGCGAACAAAGGGATTCACGGAATCGGAACCCATCCACGGGGAAACGGTCACCACGTCAGCCTTGTACACGTCAAAGGCAGCGGTAGCGTAGGCAGCGCTGGACTTACCGATATCACCGCGCTTGGCATCGAGAATCACGGGAATGCCAGCACTCTTGTAATCAGCAATGAGCTGCTGCAAGGTGAGCATGGCCTGCACGCTGACGCATTCGTAGTAAGCGCTATTGGGCTTGACTACAGCGGGCTGCACATTGCGCTTCAGGCAGCATTCCAGAATTTCGGAATAGAAACGCTTGATCTTGTCTTCGGCAGAACCTGCAGAAACACAAGGGTCAATCAGCTTCATCACCGGATCCATGCCCATGCAAACCGGGTTGCCGCACTTGGCGACGCGCTGTTCTAGACGTTCATGAAAGTTCATTATAAACCTCAGCTATTTCCGTTTTACTTCAGTTCGTCCAGGATCTGGGCGGCTTCGTAAGAAAGGATGCCGTGAGCCACAGCAACATTCAGGGATTCCAGATCGCTACTCATGGGGATCTTGACGGTTTCGTCAGCCAGTTCAATGAAGTAGGGATTGGTGCCAGCACCTTCGTTACCCACCAGGAAAGCCATCTTGCGGAGCTTATGCTGGGGAATTTCGCGGAGGGACTGCTTACCGTGAAGATCAGTAGCAATAATGGTGTAACCCTTGCTGCGGAGGAAGTTGATCTGGTCGATCAGGTCAACATCAAATTCGAAAGGCACGCGGAGGAAAGTACCCGAGGAACCACGAACAACCTTGGGGTTGAAGGGGCTAACGGTACCGCGACCGAGAATCATACCATCGGAACCGAAACCGAGGCTGGTACGGAAGAGAGTACCCAAGTTACCCGGATCCTGCACGGCGTCCACGAGAGTGAGGATGCTACGGCTGGATTCATAGGCAGGCTTCTTGCTGGCAATGCGGGCCACGGCAATCACACCCTGGGGGGTAACGGTAGAAGACAGACGCTTCATCTGGTCTTCAGTCAAGATGTTAATCTTGATTTCAGCTTCATTAATGGTTTCGATCAAGCCTTCGTCAGCGAAACCTTCGACAGCATAAACGCCAACCACCAATTCACGATGATGGGAAACCAGTTCCTGCACAACGTGAACGCCTTCACCAATGAAACGGCCTTCGCGTTCGCGGCCCTTTTCGGTGGTGAGAGCCAGGAGCTTCTTGAACCAAGGCGGGTTGAAGTTTACATCTTCGCTAACTTCAGCCTGGGCTACGCGTGCTTCCAGTGCGGCTTCGTCCAGAACTTCTTCCACAGCTTCTACAGGCTGTTCTTCAGGACGCTGACGGTAAATGGGGCGGCTAAATTCACGACGTTCGCCACCATCGCGGTTAAAGGGCTTGCGGTCGCCACGGAAGGGGCGGTCACCGAAAGAACGGGGGCGACGGTCACGATTGAAGGGGCGGTCTTCGCGGTTGAAGGAACGGCCTTCACCTTCTGCGCCTTCATGGTTGAATTCACGACGGTCATCGTCGCGACGGGGGCGGTCACCAAAGGGACGGTCACCGAAACGGCGTTCGCCGCGGTCACCAAAAGGTTTGCGGTCACCGAACTTGCGATCACCAAAACGGCGTTCGCCACGGTCACCAAACTTTCTGTCGCCAAAAGACTTGCGGTCGCCACGGCCTTCACGGGAGTCACGGCTATCGCCGTCACGACGGGGGTTACGACGGTCAGCAGCTTCGCTGACGCCGAACTTGCGGTTCAATGTGGCCTTTACGGTGCGGTTTTCGTTATTTTCTTCGCTCATAGTTTTTCCATTATTTGTTTGGCGACGGATTCCCCGTCAATATTCAAAAGTTTGTAGAGGGCCGAAATTTCGCCCTGTTCAACGAATTTGTCCGGAAGTCCGAAGCGGAGCAAACGTTTGTCCGTAATTCCGAGATCCATAAGCAGTTCGCCGATAGCAGAACCAAAACCACCAACTAAGGTATTGTCTTCGAGAGTTACAATAGTCTTGTGGCTTTCGAAGAGTGCGCGGTAGCATTCTTCGTCCAAGGGTTTGATGATGCGAGCATCCACGAGAGTCGGGTTGTAACCGTTCTCACGCAAGACACTTGCAGTCTTCTTCAGTTCGTTAGTCATGAAGCCTGCACCCAGGAGCAAGATATCCTTACCCTGTTCAAGAACCTTGGGCAGTTTCGCATCAAAGTTCTCAGTTGCAGGTTCCAAAGTTTCTGCCAAGGCAGTACCGCGAGGATAGCGGATCGCCACAGGCCCTTCCATGTCGATAGAAGCCTGGATCATATCCCGAAGTTCATTCTCGTTAGACGGAGCCAGGATGGTAATTCCCGGAACCGTACGCAAGAACGACAAGTCAAAAACGCCATGATGGGTAGGACCATCGGCCCCCACCAAACCGGCGCGGTCAAGCACCATCACCACATGCAAATTCTGCAGGGCGATGTCATGCATGATCTGGTCGTAGGCGCGCTGCATAAAGGAGGAGTAGATTGCCACTACAGGCACCACACCATCACAGGCAAGACCAGACGCAAAAGTCAGAGCGTGTTCTTCGGCAATACCCACATCGATAACGCGATCAGGAAGTTCCTTGGCAACGATATCCATGCCGCAGCCCGTGGGCATTGCAGCCGTAATACCGATGACACGGTTATCCTTCTTCGCAATTTCAAGAAGGGTCTTACCAAAGATGCTGGTAAGAGACGGATTGGGCTTACCCGGAGCCAGGGGCAGACCACTTTCAGGATCGAAGGGACCGCAACCATGGAACTTGGTGGGGTTAGCTACAGCCGCAGACATACCACGGCCTTTTTCCGTCAGCACATGAACGAGGCAAGGCCCGGGCTGGGACTTGACTCGCTCCAGAATCATAATCAATTCATCGATGTCATGACCATCGATAGGACCAAAGTAGCGGACGCCCAGATCTTCAAAGAACTGACCGGGCTTCACAGCCGTCTTGGCAGCACTTTCCACCTGCAGGAACAGATCGCGGAAACGGGAACCCAGAATACCGGGAAGACGCTTCATCAGGCGGTCCAGGTCCGTACGCATCTTGTTGTAAACCGGATCGGAAATCACACGGTTCAGATACTTGCTAAAGCCGCCGACATTGGGCGCAATGCTCATCTTGTTATCGTTCAAGATGATGGTCATGTTCTGCTTAGAAATGCCAGCATTGTTCAGAGCTTCATAAGCCATACCGCCGGTCATGGAGCCATCACCAATAACAGCCACCACGTTGTTCTTGCGCTTGAAGTGGTTACGGGCAACAGCAAAACCCAGAGCAGCAGAAATGGAAGTGGTTGCATGACCTGCACCATAGCAGTCATACTCACTTTCGTTACGCTTCAGGAAGCCCGAAATACCGCCCTGCTGACGCAAGGTACCGAAGCGATCGATACGGCCAGTCAGAAGCTTGTGAACATAAGCCTGATGACCCACATCCCAGACAATCTTGTCTTCGGGAGCGTTGTACACATAGTGCAGCGCAAGAGTCAGTTCCACTACACCAAGGCTCGAAGCCAAATGGCCGCCATGCTTAGAAACCTGACCAATGATGGTCTCGCGAATCTGGGAGGCCAACTGTTCAAGTTCCTTCACAGAACAATGCTTAATGTCCTGAGGCGACTTAATGCTCTTAAGGTCCATTATTTAACTCGGGTAATGATGAAAGCTGCGACAGAGCGAAGGATCGTGGTATCGTACTTAAGACCGTCCAATGCCTTGATAGACTCGTCATAAAGTTCGCGAGCCCTTTCCCTGGACTTTTCCAGACCAACCAGAGCCGGGTAGGTTGCCTTGCCCTTCTCGATATCGGAACCGGCGTCCTTGCCCAGTTCTTCGGTGGTAGAAACGATGTCCAGGATATCATCGACAATCTGGAAAGCCAGACCGATAGAACGGCCATAGTCGCGAATAATCTTGATTTCGTCTTCGGTTGCGTTTGCCAGACGGGCACCCACTTCCAGAGAAGCTTCCAGGAGAGCGGCAGTCTTGTGGTAATGGATATAGTCCACAGTTGCCAAATCAACAGCCTTACCTTCGGATTCGATGTCGATCATTTCGCCACCGATCATACCATAGGTACCCAGCAGGTGAGCCAGGATTTCGATAGCCTTGGCATTGCCGGTCTTGCCCATCATTTCAAAAGCGTGGATGCAGAGGGCATCGCCAGCCATCACGGCGGTAGCTTCGCCAAACTGCTTATGGCTAGTGGGCTTGCCGCGACGGAAGTCGTCGTTATCGACGCAGGGCAGATCGTCGTGAATCAGGGAGAACGTATGGAGCATTTCCAAGGCGCTCATGGCGTAATCCACAGAGTTTCCCTTACCGCCGAACATGTCAAACGCAGCCTTGACCAAGGCCGGGCGCAAACGCTTGCCACCTGCAAACATGGAATAGCGCATAGCCTCATGAAGGCGACAGGGCTGATCCGTCACAGGGGGGAGTAATTCATCAAACTTCTTTTCCGCTTCCTGGGAGACGCGGGAAAGGTAATCCAGGGCAATAGCCGCTTCTTTTTCAAGAGATTCCATATTTACCAAATTTACATAAAAAAAGGCCCCCACAAAAGGGGCCATTCCTTTAAATGAAGCGTTTGAAGCTAGAAAAGCACACCATAAAGTTTAACGTCATCCACATAGACTTCATTCTTCGGACTCAGGTAGCAGTTGTCCTTGCAACCCGGGAAGAAATGAATCTGACGGACGCCGTTCTTTACGCGCTCCCAAGTACTCTTGCAATCCTTCTTTTCGTCATTATCGATGCAAAGTTCTGAAGGCTTGATTACAATACGCTTCCAGCTTGAATCCAGGGAAATCCTGGATGAGGCAGCCTTGGTACCCTTATCATAGTTCTCCCAATTTTCGAGAGTCACCCTGATGTTGCCATCGCCCTTGGCATAGAATGCGATGGAATCAAGATCCGAAAGATTCAGCGTTTCCTTAAACTGAGTTCCCAGCAGAACCCATGCGTAAGGATCAAAGGCAACCGAGTACTTTCCATGGAATACGGTAGATCCGCGAGAAGAATCCGCTTCTAGGTAATCGGCAATCTTATGGGAAGAATCAGCCTTGCCGTTCTTGTAGAAAGAGGACCCCTTCCACAGAGTATCGACACTCATGTACCAACGCGTATCGTCTTCTTCAAAGTCGTAAAGAAGTACCGACGGCTTTTCAGACTTGGAAACCTTAGAAGTCTTTACAGTCCAGTCAACAAAGGGTTTGGTTCCGTCATTATGAACAAAGTAAACTTTTAAGGAATCGTTAGCAGGAAGCGCAGGCAGCACATAGGCGCCAGACGCATCCGTCTTCACCAGTTCATCAAGGCCATAAACTCCAACCCAGGCAAAATCTTCGTCGGCAGTCAAGGTCACATTGCTGGAGTAGCTTACCGAAGTAGTCAACGTAATAGAATCAACATCCTTCAGCTCTTCTGCAGAATAAACTCTGGAATAGGACTGGCTTCCCGAAGTGACAGTCAGACGGTAATCGCCAGACTTAGGCCATTCCATATCAAAACGTCCATTCTCGTCGGCATACTTATCTGCAACAACCATGAAGCTCCTGACAAAACGAATTTCGCCAACGCTATCAAGGGATCTCAGGGCAACCGTGGCATAAGCCGCCGGAGAGCCGTTCTGAAGCAGCACGGAAACCTTGGGCAGAGAATCGGCAACCACCTCCGAAGAATCCGTTACGGAACTGTCAATTTCTACGGGAGTCTTATAGTTGTACTGCACCTGTTCGTAGGGCTGCAGGAACACGGACTCACGTCCCAGGTCTTCCTCATAGCCGTCATCCATGAAATACAACTGCAAGGTGTCGTTAGCAGGAATTGCCGGAATAAAGAATACACCATTGGAATCAGAACGCACCAGCACATCAGTGCCGACAACGCCAACCCATACCGCCTTGCTGCCTTCAGGAATATCGGCAACACCCGTCAGGGTTGCAATAGCAGAAAGGTCTACAACCCCTTCCAGAGAATCCAGAGCCTGATAGCTCTCATGAGAAACAATCTTTGTATAGGCAGAACCGTCATATGACACGGTCATACGGTATTCGCCAGAGTCGGGCACGGTCAATGCAAAGCGGCCAACACTATCGGTAACCGTCGTCGCCACGGCGACCACCATAACTTCTTCCTTAGCCTCGGGTACGGTATAGTCAACCTGATGCAAGGACACGCTGGCATTAGAAACAGGAACGCCACCAACACGGGCAACGATACCATTGGTAGTAATACTACCCGGTCCACCAGCGAGATTATTTCCGGAATCGGAAGGATTATCGGAGCAGGCAAAGAACGACGCTACCAATGGTAGCGACAAAGGCAAAACAAACTTTTTCAGCAACTGGCTGTTCATTTTTCCTTCTCCTGCAACGGTTTTGTAAAGGCAAGAGGGAACAACTGGATATTCAGCTGGAAAACCGTGTTGTCGCCTTCGCCTTCCTGAGATAAACGTAGTAAATCCGTTCGAAATTCATTAATCTTTTCGCGAATCAACTGGATATCATCCATGTTGAACGTCATGGTGACAGTGCTGATATCTCGCAGGTGCGGTGCATGACGTTCCAGCGACTCCCCTGCCAGGGCGATAGTGTCTTTCTGGAACTGTCGAACAGCGGCAGAGCGCCAGTTTCCGCCGGTACTCACGAAGGTATCGTTTACCTTCCAGAAGCCGTCGCGGTCTGTTGAAATCATGTTCAGTTCGTAAAGCAACTGAACGGCCGCTTTCGCCTCGTCCTCGGTAATCTGGGGAGTGCAGCATTCGGCTAGGCCTTGATAGTCATCCTTGAACTTGCAAATACCGATAATGGAACGGATTGCGTTGTAGTACCAGTGGCGGTAGAATTCCAGTTCCTTCTTCTGCAGAAGCTTGAGAGACACACCCTTTAAAGCCTGCATACGTTCGTAATGCTGCAAGGCTTCGTTGTCAGTCTTGGCTCGGCCAAAGAAAACCATTTCTGTCCAGTAGGCAGTTTCCTTTTCATCCAGTTCGAAGAACTGAGCCGCCGGCTCGATAAGCGCGGTAGAAAGGTGAATCTTGCCCTGGGAAACACGAAGCAGATTACCAGGATCGGCACCCATCTTCATAGCCATATAACGCCACGAAATCACAGTCTTGCGCTGCTTAAAGTCATCGAATGCGTCACGTAACCACTCGCGGTAGTCGGTATATTCAAAAATCTGCTTCATACAGAAAAAGATAAATCAGCCCGATGAGAAATCCCACCACCGCAGACTAATCTCCGTTGTGAAACTTTACAACGATATCCAGGTCCTTGCTGCAGGTCGCCTTCCACCGACATTCGGGGGCGGAATTTCTTTCCGCATCGACGCAAACCCCAGTAAAATAAAGGGTTCCAGCCTCTTCCTTTGATTTTCCGTATGCCACTCTGTATGCAAGATCCGCCACCGGCGAAGCCTGAACCAAATCCTCGCCCATCAGTTTAGCCGTGAGCCGAATCACACAATTATCCTTGGTGGGCATGGATTCTTCATCCTCGCCCACTCCGGGAATCCAATGAATCTGCAGGGGCCGGAACTCCGGCTCGGGGCTCTTCTTGGCGCAACCCGTTACGAGGACCGCGGCAAGAGAGCAAGCAACAGCTGCGATATAGAAGGCAGCCTTATTCATATCGTTAACGGGTACGCTTGAAGGTGGCGCTAGTCACCCTGTTGCGGCCGTTCTCCTTAGAAGCGTAAAGGGCCTTGTCAGCACGTTCGAACAGGCGCTTAGGATCTTCGCCAGCCACCATTTCGGCAATACCGAAGGAGCAGGTCACCTGCTGCTGCTTGATCAGCTGAGTATTTTCAATAGCCATACGGAGCTTTTCAGCAAGGAACTGGGCATTCTGGATCGGCGTGTCGCTGCAGAGGATCACGAATTCTTCGCCACCCCAACGGACCAGTGCATCCGTATTACGGATCTTGCTCTGGATCAGCTTGCAGAGGTTCACCAACACTTCGTCACCGACGCTATGACCATACTGGTCATTGATATGCTTGAAGTGGTCGATATCCAGAATCACGAAGGAAACAGGGCTGTCATTCTTGACCAGGTTTTCCTGTTCGCGCATCAGGATGCTGCTGAAACCGGCACGGTTGAGGCAACCGGTCAGCGGGTCTTCCTTACTGGACTTTTCGTATTCAGTCTTTTCGATTTCGAGAGCCTTCAGGTTCTTTTCCAGTTCTTCACGCTTCTTCTTGGCTGCGGCCCGTTCACGGCTATAGTCAAAGAAGCGGATGACCAGGATCATGAAGAAGGTCACGAACCACACACCGACGATGCCGGTCGTAAGGTCTTCCTTGGCAATCTTCTTGCCCTTGAAGCAGAGACCGCGGATTTCAAGAGTACCATAGCCCAGGGGAGCGTTGGTACCGGTCTGAATTTCGATCAGGGGGATGTTAGAAAGGTCTACACGAGCCTTATGAACGTCCACCTCGTTCTGAGCAACCCACCAGCCGGCCACGCGGAATTCCTGGGGAACGAACACTGCCGGATAGGTTTCATTCAGGGGGAAGAATTCTATTTCGTTGAACTTCAGTGAAGTTTCATCACCGTCGCGATAGATAGCGCTATCATAACCGCGCATGTAGAGACGGACGGAACCTTCACCACGGGGCTTCACCCACACGAAGATACTGTCGTAATGGGAAAGATCCTTACCGCGGACCTTACCATCTCCAAGGAAAATCTTCACGCCAGCATAAGGATAGGCGTAGCCTTCACGGAGTTCATAGTCCATGATGACAGAGGAATCCGTACGGGTCAGCTTTACAGCAGATCCGCCGCCATCCACAGAGTCGGACTGGGCGATGACGTAAGGGAAATCCGACAATTTGAGGAATTCGATATTATCTAAGCCATTTTCGTACGCAAAAAGGGCGATGGCGGTAAGAGCCAACAACACGAAAATCAGGATATTCATCCTGAACAGCACATAGATTTTCTCAAAGAGCCTAGACATAGGAAACCTATACTTATAAGATATTGTCCCTCAAATATATAAAAATAGGGGCTAACGGGATAGCCAGCCACCCAGTTTAGCTACAAATGGGCGCAAAGTACGGGCCAAATCGGCCTGGGAATGCACATCCGGATGCCCAAGGAGGCCTGCATTATCCGTACGGACCTCCACAAATTCCAAATCCTTGTGACCGGCAGCCAGTTCGGACTGGTAAATGGCCTTTACAGTGGGAGTCAGGTCATCATTGGGCCAGATTTTTGTGGACACCAGCAGGAACTTCACCCCTTCATGGGCCTTGCGCAGTTTCTGAAGGAGCTCCGCATAAGCCTTGGAGAATTCCTTCTTGTCGCCATAAGGAGGGTTTCCCTGGAAGTCATTGATGCCAATAAAGATTACAACCACCTGGGGGTGGAAGCTGCCAAAATCCCACTTGAGGGATTCTTCGGGCAGCTTGCCAGCCAAATCCGCCGGGGCCTCACCGGGAACGGTAAATTCATAAAGGCGAGGCACCTTCCATTCAGGCACAATATTGTCGTAATTGCGGACCATGCCGCGACCGCTAAAGGCGTTCACCTGAAAATCAGCCTTGAAGCCATCGGCAAGCAGGTAGGCATAGCTCTTGGAGGCGTTAGTCTTTTCGAAAACCAGGGACGGGTCATCGGAACCGCTACCTTCATTACCGAAGCCCACGGTAAAGGAGTCCCCAATAAATTCGATACGTCGGCCACTCTGCTTGGGAACGGAGCCAAAACTTCCGGAACCATCCAAAGAAATTCCGTAGACCTTTACGGAACCGGGATTCGTCTCGCTGATTTTCACCAGGCGATAACGGTGGGATTCACCATCTCCGGCCACCTTGACCGACTGGACCTTACGCGCACCGCTAACAAAGGCGGCAACTTCCCTTGAATCTTCTACGAGGATCCAGCGGGATTCCCCTTCCAGATCGAAATCAATAGACTTCGCCACGGCATTAAACTGAATAACTGCCGCCGGAGCGCTAGTCCTGCTGAACTGATTCTGATGATCCCAGCGGCCATTAAAAATGCAATTCTTCGCCAGCGAGCTTTCAGACAAATTATTCATAGAATTTTCCTTGGCCTGGGGAGAAGCCACAAAAGAAGCAAGTGCGAGTCCAAAGACCGCCACTTTAAAAAAAACACCTAATCTCATAAACAAAATTATAGTAATTGTCCCGACGTCCTCAAGCAAGCCTTACTAAATTGTCGTTTATGGGCGTAAACAAGTTTAAATGTTTATTTACACTGTTAGCTGTGTATGGGATGCTGCTAGGCACCTCCATTATGCCCGCATTCGCAAACAGCGAACCAGACACTTCGCAAAGCCCAGGCACCCCCGCCCCAGGTTCCGAAGGAGACACCCTCACCCGCGAAGACGCACGCATGGCCCTTCTCGTGTACAAACTTCTTCAACCCGATGGAAAATTAAAGGGAGCCAACCCGGAACGCGGGAAAAAACTTTTCAATCAAAACTGCAAGTCATGCCACGGCGAGGAAGGGCATCGACTCAACTTCGCCCACGATTACAGAAAGCCCCCGGTTTTCATCGGGGACCGAGCTAGAAATGACATGCCAACTTTCTGGTATCAGATGAATTTCGGCGATGATGACCGCAACATGGAACCCTACATAGACGAATTAACACTGGATGAGTTAATCGATATAGCGGGCTATGCGCAGACCCTGCCATAAGAAAACGAATTCTAGGGTTCCTTGCCGTTAAAGACCTTCACTTCCTGAATAAAGGACAGGTCCAGCATTTCCCTTTCTTCCTTTCCATAAATCTGAATTTCAATGACCTGGGGAGACTTGGCCAGTTTCAACGCATGGACAAAGAAAATCTTTTCTTCTTCCTTGGCATTACGCTTGACAGGATCCTTGGCCTTGACGCCAACCAAGGTTCCCACAGTCTTGGCATAACGCAGCACCTTCACCAGATCGAACGTGCTCATCTTCTGATAGTTGCTGCCATACTTCGTAGAGTTCAAGGCCGTCTGCAAAGTATTTTCATCGGCATCATCTTTCAGTTCATAGTCGGGAGCCTTCGCCTCGGGCCATGCCACGACAAAGTCCTTGCGCCATTCTTCGGTAGGTGCAGGAAGACGGTTCACGTCATGCTTTTCGACAAAGGGGCAATAACCGTAGTTTTCCAGAATTTCAAAAGCCTTATGTTCCAGTTCCGGCTTCAAGATAAAACCGTAACCGGGAATGTATTCGGTCGTAGCTTCGGTAAACTGCGGGAAGCGGGAAAGTTCCGCAAGCACTTTCAGATCTTCAATTTTCAGAAGTCGAACGGTATGAACTCTGGCCCCATAATAGGAGGAGTTCCATTCCGAAATTGTAGAGGCAACATTTTCGGGAGGCTTAATCCAGTTCTTGAAATTTTCGATTTCCGCTTCAGGCAGACCACACCTTAAACCCTGAATATAAGTTTCACGGTTCAAGGCAAAGCGGAGGAACACTTCATCATTTTCAACCTTGGAAAGACTTGCCAAAGTGAAAAGCACACGAGGAGAAGTTCCCGTCGATACGATCAGTTCAAAATTGGGCAGGCAGGAAATGTTCTGTTCAGGAATGGAGGCGATAGATGTTTCCACCCAGTCCTTGCCAGACTGTTCCATGACAACACCGGCCACCTTACCGTCAACCATCTGGAATTTCACAAATCCCAGCAGCCACAATTCACGCAAGGGGCGAGGCAGGTATTCCCAAGGGAGCTCCTTGTTCTTCTCTACCATGCGGAACGTCGGGTCAAGAACCCACAGCAGATTGCAGGCGTCGGCGACAGGACGAGGCTGTTCCAAAATTTTCAGCAACTGGACGCAGTGATTGCGATCGCCGCGGAAACGTTCCTTTAGCCACCAGGACACTACATCCTGATGCAAGCGGAAACCATTCTTACGAATAAATTCAAGAGCCTTTTCAGACGGAACCAAGCAGGAGTCTTCCTGTTCCAGCCAACCATTCCCTGTCAGGAAATTGAAAATAAAGGACAGCTCGTTTTCGGCAGCACGTTCAGACAGTTGCTTTGTAGACGTAAAGGAATCCACACAAATCTGGTAACCACGACGATGGATGGTACCATTGGTATTCACCTTCAGTTCCTTGCGCAAGGCGTACGACAACACCAGGCAGATGTGCCAGTCCAGCAAGTTCTGAAAACAGGCGAACTTGGCTCTAGCCGGGAACTCCATTTCAGAAGCCATTCCAAAGCAGCCCCAGAAATTAGAGAAACCGTAGTAGACCATCGTACTACCAGTAGATGTGCGCCACAGCAAATATTCACGGCACATATCCAAAAGGAACTTCTGCAGGTCGCGTACTTTTCCAACCGGAACGGTCAGACGCAATTCATTATAAGTCAAGCCGCGGGAACCGCTATTGTAAACCAAGCTGATGCAGCGACGCTGCCATAGTTCCATCTTGCTAAACAAGTCGGCAGCACGTCTGCGATCATCAAAATAAGACAAGGCTTCGCTCTGGATCAGAGCGTTATTCAAAAGACCCTTATGTCCGAAGGCCTTCGCATGGACACCACGAAGGAGTTGCTTGGACATTCCATCAAAAAACGAATTTAAATCGTACATCAGTCACACCCTATTAGGGCGCCAAATTTAGAAAAAATAATCCGGAGCCAAAGTCTAGGACTTCACAAAAGACTTGATGTCTTCTATGGAGTCGGCAACCTTCTGCTTCATGTTCCAGATCCGCATAAAGCTCTTGCCATAATGTTCCAGCACCACGCGGTTATCAAGAATCAGAACCTTACCAGAATCTTCTTCAGAACGAATCAGACGTCCCAGCCCCTGACGCAATTCCATATAGGCTTCCGGCACATAATAATCCTTAAAGGAATTCTTACCGTCGGATTTCATCTTGGCAGAAATTCCCGCAACAAGAGGATCCATGGGATTTGGGAACGGAAGCTTAGGAATCACCAGAAGTTTCAAGGCGTCACCCGGGAAATCAACACCTTCCCACAAGCTTTGACAGCCCAAAAGGCAAGCGCCCCTTTCCTTGCGGAACATGGCAATCAGTCCATCCAGAGCACCGTCGACATGTTGGCAAAGAAGCAGTTTGCCCTTTTGCGCAAACAGCGGAGCAAGTGCCGCCTGGGCCTTCATCATCGCCGAAACGCTGGTAAAGAGAACCATGGCATTTTCTTCCACCTCCGGCAAGAACTGACATAGGGTATCGTTCAAAGCCTCGTTATATTCCGGTGCAGAAGGTTTCGGCAAATATTTAGCCACCATTACAGACTGGCGAGCATCCTTTGTAGACGATTCGTTATACACTCTAAGGAAGGGGGCCCTCTTTGGATCCTGGACGTTCAAGCCCATTCTTTCAACAAAGTAAGTCAAGTCACCCTGTACCGCCAAGGTCGCAGAAGTAAAGGTAGCAGACTTGATCCAAGGATAGAACTTTTCTTTCCAGATAGTACCGAAATTCAACGGGTAGGCATGAAGCTTTATGGTATGAGGATTAAAAGGTTCCTCCATAAAGAAGATCCAGTCTTCGCGAGCGCCCTTGGTCAGGAACTCAAAATCAGAAACGAATCTTTCGATCTCCGTCATTCGGCCATTCAGATCATGCACCAATCCAGAAACAGATTCATTGACCCTGGAAGCCATGGCGGAAAGTTTTTCTACCAGTTTCTGAACCTTGGCATACTGGTCCATAAAGCCTGCAGGATCGGCATCATATTCTGCCATCATGCTAGAAGAATACGAGAAGCCATTCTTATTTTTCTGCTTTGTCAGCTTCTTGCCGATCTTCATAAAGAAACGATGCAAGGCCTTTTCCAATTCGCCCAGGCTTTCAACCAAATTAGCGCATACCTCATGGGCTTCAGTACACTCCGCCGGAATTCCAGCCTCGATTTCTACAACGAGGCCATCCTTTTTAGTGCGGGACGGAACCATAGTCTTAATGACATTACGCAGGCCAAAGAACGACACCGTACGGCACAGCGACTGGTTGCTGATTTCAGGCAGACGGTGAGCTTCATCAAACACAATATGTTCGTAAAGCGGAAGCAGCGCAAAATCCAATGACATGTCTGCCAGGAACAGAGAATGGTTTACCAGCAGCAAATTGGAATTCATGGCACGGCGCTTTGCGGCAAGGGCTGGGCACCTGCCATAATTCGGGCACTTTTCTCCAAGGCAAGACTTTGCAGAACTTGCCATCTTGGACCAAAGCACACGATTACGTCCCTGACTAAAAGAAGAGCATTCATTCACGTCACCAGTTGTCGTCGTATAGACCCAAGGTATAATAGCCATGAAGGAATCTCTTTCTTCCGGCAAGAGCATATTTTCGGGGGACGCAAGAATTGCCTCAAACTTTCTTAGGCACAAATAATTTTCGCGCCCTTTCAAAACAGAAGCCTTCAACTTGCCATTGTACAAGCAGGACAGCTGGGGAATATCGCGATTCCACAATTGTTCCTGAAGCGCACGGGTTGCCGTACTAATGACGACTCGTTCACCGGATGCAGCCTTGTTAGCAGCGGCCACTAAATACGCAAGCGATTTTCCAGAACCCGTAGGAGCCTCGATGACGCAAAGCCCACCCTTATGCATATTGCGTTCCACCACAGCGGCCAAATCCTGCTGGTTAGAACGGGGCTGATACCCAGCCATATTCTTGGCAAGAATGCCGCCTTCCTGGAAGAATTCTCCCACACGAGGAACGTGGTTCTTTACAGGAACCTCTTCCAGGGGGACTTCCGGCAACTTGTAAGAAAATTCATTTCCGGATTCACCAGAAACGGGCCAGATTGCAGACCAGTTGGAATTGACTGCAACCTTGGAAAGGGCGTTATACAGCCAGCGGTCTTCACCCTGAATTTTTTCCAGGGACATCACAAAAAGTCTGCCGCAGGCATCGGCATCAGGCAACGCGCGGTGTGCCCGGCTCCTGGGAATATTCAATTCCTGGACCAGGGTATCCAAGCGATGATTAGGAACATTCTGGAAGGCGATACGAGAAACCGTCAAGGAATCCCACACCATATGGTTTTCAAAGGAAATACCGACCTTTGCAAAAGTCTGGGTCAGAAACTTCGAATCAAATGCGGCATTATGAGCAACAATGGGATAATCTCCGATAAAGGAATAAATCTTGCCTGCCACACCTGCAAATGATTCTGCATTTTCAAGATCGCTCTTGTATATTCCAGTCAGATTTTCAATAAAGGGGCGCAAGGAAGCCGTCGTTGGCTTGACCAGATAATCCACATCTTCAACAGGGACCCCATTTTCAAAACGGACCAACGCGACTTCGATAATTTCATCTTTTTCAAAATCAAGACCCGTTGTCTCAAGATCAATCGCAACAAAAGTCGGAATATTTCCCATATTTATCCTCACCAAAATTCTAATGCAGAGACGGAATTGCAGCCTGCAACTGGTCTAGATTATTTTCACCATTCTTCAGCTTCAATGTATCGTTAATCGCTCTCCAGGGAGACCCATAACGGAAAGGTTCAATGGAACCTCCATCAGGAATATTCTTTCCTTCCTGGGGATAATAGTAGTCCATAAAATAGGACCCTTCGACCAGTCCGTTAAACTTAAAGCGGCCCGCATTATCACAAGGTTCTATAAAATCCTTATCAGACTCGATGGAATGCAGACGGACCAGGGCACCTACCTTTGCACCGGGGACAGCACCCTGCAACGTTGCAAGTTTCAACTTCGCCACCGTTTCAAATTTCTGCAGTTTCTTGTACTTCAGTTCAACAACGGTATCACGAACGCCATTACTGTCGGCAGCCGCCAACGTCGTATCGTTATACCCCATCAAGAAGTTCATCGTAAGGTCCGTTCCCCACGGGTCAGAATTCAATACCACAAAACGCACCGGATCGATTTGCTTGACCTGAACCTCGGTCGTATCCTTGTTAACCGCCACATAGAAGGATTCTTCTACAGAATCCAGTTTGGGCTTATTAAACAAGACGATCAGGGAATCGTCAGGGAACAGGTTCTTTGACTTCGAGACAGCCTTCACCGTACTTACCGCAGGCGGAAGCGTATCGGACTCCATCTTCTTCCATTCCCATTCCACTTCATTTCTTGCCGTATCCAAAGTTCGATAAAGCGAATCCTTTCCGGCAAGACAAGTAAACTTGTAAAGAATTTCACTTTTGGGTGCCGGATCAAAATAGAACTGCGGCTTATTGGAAGATGCTCCCAAATAAACAAGCTTCGGATACACCTTCTCATTTTCAGGAGAAGTCAGGAAGCAGTTGGCAGAATCTCTAAACAGGGAATCAAAATAGACGTTTCGTGTAAAGTTCGCTTCCAGCACATTTGCAAAGGGCTGAGATACAGATTCCAGTTCCAGATGAGACGAGTCCATATCTGCCACGGCAATCCATAAGGTATCCGTTGTCTCTGCAGTCAGGTGAATATCCTGGGTCCAAACGCCAGCCTGTTCCGTTGCCAGTTCCACCTTCTGGTTACCATTGCCATCCACAAAGGCTACGACACGATACATTCCCGCCTTAAGACCCGTCAAGGTAAAATGCCCCGCACTATCGGCTCGAGTCACATACAGGGGCGGTTCCTTAAGAATCATAGGCAGGGAGTCCAGCGCCTTGGTTACAGAATCGCGGTACTTATCCAGATAATGTTTCGTTTCACGATCTGCACCCATCAGGAACAAACCCACACTGGGAAATTCCTTCTTCTTTGCCATAGCCGCATTCACAAGAACTCGGCCCGAAAGAGTCAACGAGTCAATATAGGCTCCCGTCGAGAACACAACCTGGAAAGGCTTTGCAAGAGCATTGCCGCGCAAATCCTTGATACCACCCGCAAACGTTACTGTGTACGTCGTTCCAGAATCAAGCTCTGCACGAGACGACAACTCCAGAGTTTTGCCGCTGACGTCAAACCGCACTCTTTTATCAATCGGCGGAGAAATAGAAACAGCGCTCCTGGGAATAGAGGCGTTAATCCATTCGTCAAATTCAAGCTTTACATAAAGTTCGTTAGGATGGTTTGTCGTATACGGAGCTGGATACACCCCCGCCACACGCGGAGGCAACTTATCTTCGGGGCCACCGGACGGAGCCACCTGCGTCGCACAGGCCACAAGCAAGCTCGCAACAATCGCACCTAGAACGTATACGGTCTTAAAAAATTTCATCCTAACAACACTTTCAGACTTAATCAATCAAGTGGATAATCTTGCCCAGTCGGCTCCAGCGGATCTTGAAGGGCAGACGCCACCAGGTAAAGGGATTGGACAAGGCGAAAGACTCATCTTCATTTTCAAAAGAGAAGTAAATGACAAAAGCCTTGGCGCGCATATTACGGAGCGACACATATCCCCAATAACGACTATCTGCGGAATTATCACGGTTGTCACCCATCATGAAATACTGAGGAGTCTGAACCACATAGTAATCCATTTTTTTACCGCCGAGAGTCAAGTTCTTCCTGATTTCAAAAACAGGAGAACGAGCCACATCAGCCTTCAGCGAATCAGCCAGGGAATCAGCAACAACGGAATCCGTAACCGCAGAATCGACGACAGCGGCACTAACAGCCGATGCATTTAAAGCGTTCACATTGTCTTCCAGATCCTTCAACATAGAAGCTTCGAAACCGATGTAGCTAACTTCGCGCATCAGCCCACCCTTGGCATGGGGATCCAGCATAGGCAAATAGCAGATACGGGCCAGTTCCCTGAAATAGGCGAAGCTCATCACCCCAGAAACGGTGTCCCCCTGGGTCACACGCTGCTGAAGGATAGTACGATTGCGGCGGAACAGTTCATTCATGGCCAGCCCGCGGTCATTTTCTACCGGTATGCGGAAGTTCTCGAAATCGTAGTTATTGCTTTCGACACCATCCTTCCACAGAGAAATATCAAGCTTGACGGAGTCATCCGGATTTTCCTGGGCGACAAGGGAACGCAACCACCAGAGCTTATCCAACGGCAGGGAATCCACATACAGAGTATCACCTACAGACGGCACAACAAAAGGTTCTCGTTCGTCACGAGGAGACATGGTTCGAACCGTACTAGTCCATTTACCACGTCCGGGCAAGGTATCCTGCTTAACGCCATTCACATAAAGACGACCGCCATGAACGGCAACCGTATCGCCACTCACGGCCACACAGCGCTTGATGTAATCCTTCGGACCATCGCCATAATGAACCAAGTGAGGCTGTCCCTCTTCAGGTTCATGATCCCAGTAGAAATTGCCAAGCATCAAGGCGTTAAAGAGATGAGTATAGCGGCGAGGATTACCATCGGGATATTCAGGTTCCCCGGGATAACGGAAAATTGCCACATCCCCAGGCACGGGATCGGTAATAGCTGGGAACTTCTGATTTCCAAAAGGTATGGGAGAGCCATAGGTAAACTTCAAACCGAGAAGGAAGTCTCCTGTTTTCAGCGTATCTTCCATAGATCCGCTAGGAATCTGGAATGCCTGAATCACATATTGGATTACAATCAACGCCAGAGCAATGGGAACAATTATTTCCCTAAACAAGCCCTTCACAAAACCCTTCACAGAAAAAACTTTCTTCTCTTGCAAGTTGTCCTTCATCTTATTTTCCAAATTAAAATCTGACTTATAATTTTACAGGCTGCGAATCTTTTTGAACATGGCCTGGCTTACTACCAGTTCAGTCCTGCTCTTATCTCGAAGCACCATGGTAATGCGGGAGTTCACCTTGCGATACTCTGCGATATGGTCAATCGAAACAATGGTCGAACGGTTAACGCGTATAAAATGCATGGGATCCAGACGTTTCTCAAGTTCCATGGTCGACACATCGACTATATGCATCTCGTTCATCGTATAGGCCATGGTAAAACGGCCTTCCGTCTGAAAACGGACCACTTCATCTACACTCAGAAAGATACAACGATCTCCTTTTCGAACCTGAATTCGCTGCAGGTAGAAATTGCTCAAGTCTACCACGTTACGGAACTTCTTCCAGGTAAAATCAGGAGGCGCCGGAATACTAAAACCATCATCGGGAAATATCTTGCGCAGTTTTTCAACTGTGGCCATCAAACGTTCCGAATCAAAGGGTTTCAGCAAATAATCAACCGTATTTTCTTCAAAGGCCTTTAAGGCAAACTCATCATAGGCGGTCGTAAAGACCACATACGGGACTTCCTCCGGATTCAAGGCATGCAGAACATCAAATGCATCCATATCCGGCATCTGGATATCCAGAAAGACGACATCAGGAAGATGGTCCTGAATAGCCTTGATTGCCTGAGCTCCAGATTCTGCCTCCCCCTGAATATCAAACTCGCTCGCGTAATCCTCCAACATGGAGATGATGCGGGCACGAGCCCAAGGCTCGTCATCAATCACTAAGGTCTTGACCTTCATTTCGGATCCTTGGATTTCTGGACGGGAGCCGTCATGATTCTAAACAGTTCTGCACGACGGCCATTTTCATCTTCATAGACCTGACCTGCAGAATTCATATAAACCAGATTTCCAGATGCAGAGCGTTTAAAATTCCAGTGAACACTATCTGCACTTTCAGAAGCAGAGGGCAAAACAATCCTTATGGAACTATCCACTACAGAAAACACACCCTTCAGGGAATCCACCTGCATGGAATCAGTTACACGGGTCTGCACCGCATTAACAGTGGAGTCTTCATTCAAGGTTATGCGCAATGCCTTCATGGTGCAATCATCACAAGGCATACTTCCCGAATAGAGGCCCGTCACATCCTTCGGCAATTCAACAGGCGGAAGTTCCGGTAAAGGTTCAGACTTTTCTTCAGAGCAGGAAGAAATCAGCAATGCCATCCCAACAGGAAGCAAAAACCTTACAAATGAAAAAGCCATGGAGTTCGAAATCTTCATGGCTACAATTTAACAAATTAGCCGTTTAGGCATTAACAGAAATTATCTAAAAACCAGTCGAATGCACCAAACGAAGGCCCAAATCCTTACCCCGATAAAGGGGTTCCCTTTTAGCAACAGTATCGGCGGCAAGGGCCTTGACTTTATCGCCCCAGCCACCTCCACGAACGACTTTCAAACTGCCGGATTTCGCCCCGGTATAATTCATCTGCGATTTTGTCGGTTTCACTCCGTACCAGTCGTTAGTCCACTCCGCCACATTGCCAGCCATATCATAAAGGCCATAGGCATTAGGCATAAACTGAGCCACGACAGTGGGGCCACTACTTTGTACATAATAAGCGTATTTAGAAGCTTCTTCCCGATCCCAATAATATGTCGTAGTCGTTCCGGCACGGTAGGCGACTTCCCATTCCATTTCCGTAGGAAGTCTCACGGACTCAACGCTGTAATCAACATACAAGTTCTGCAGATATTGTGCGTTTTCGGCAGCCTCATAGACATAGGCCGTATCAAGCCCCACCTTTTTCGATAGAGCATTGCAGAACAAGATTGCCTCATACCAGTTTACGTTCGCCACCGGAATACTGTCACCAGAGACACCCATTGCCGGCAAGGAATCCATAATGGTTCTATACAAAGACTGGGTCACCTCCGTCTTCCCGATTTCAAAGGAACTCACAGAAAAAGACATGGAGCCTCTTTTTACAGAGGACGCAGGAATCTTTACCCAGCTTACATAATAAGACAAAAGGGAATCCGAGCTCAATGCAGAACTACACGAAGGTTCCGCAGAACCCGAAGACTCTTGAACAGGGCTTTCCGATCGGCTAGAAGAACTTTTGACAACGGCACTAGACTGACGTTCATGCCCACTGGAGGAGGTTTCGTCCAGATCTTCAGGCGCCCCACCAGCAACAGAACTGCAGGACACCATCAAACCCATGGCAAGAAACCCTAGGCATAAGCGGAACCTCATCAGCGGATAACTCCCACACGGTACAGTTTCTGCTTAGTCTTTCCAGACTTGAAATCTACACGCAGGCGAGCGGTGTATACGTCCGAACCTAGCTTTTTCAGGTCAAGGTTTTCAAACTGATTGCGGCCAGCCACAACATCAGACATTTTCTGCTTGAACACGCAGAGGCCCGTTATGTCATACAATTCAATCGTTGCGGAATTGGCTTCTGCACCAACTTCAAAACGGGCCTTGGCCACCCCGCCACGCACCGGATTGGGGAACATGAAGAATTCCGTAATTTCATCCTTAGACTTAGAAGCCTTCACATCCTTCAGCTTGGAGGCATCAAGATAGCCAGTACGTTCGTTACCGCCGGCAGGCAAGGTCCATGCGGCAGCATTACCCGCAGCATCTTCAGCAGCCTTCTGCAAACGGAATGCACTAACGTTACTTCTGTGGAAGGCATAAAGTTCCGGGCCAGCAGACTTGCTACTACCAACAGCGTCCGTTACATAAATACTCATAGGCTGCAATTCACTCAGGGAGTCCACATACTCAAAACTACCTGCAGCAAGGGGGAACTGTCCAGAAACCCGCTTGGCCTTTCCCGTATAGGCATAAATCAATCCGTCATTGTTAGGAACAAGAATTTCCGGAACATCATCACCAGTCACATCAACCAGCAACGGGTCGCTAAAGAATCCATACACAGGACTACCCTTTGAAATCTTCACGGGGAATCCAGAAACGGGCAAGCCAAAACGATCGAGGGCATAAACCAGGTTATCTCCCAGGAATACGATTTCAGGATAACCATCTCCGTTTACGTCACCCAGGGCCATACCAGAAGTTTCATCAGAGAGGCCGCTGGAGCCAGCAGCTCCACGCTCATAATTCTTGGTCCAGACAACAGACTTTCCATTCCGTTTTCTAGCAGACACCGTTCCACGGCTGCCGAGGACAATAGCTTCCTCAACACCGTCGCGATCCATGTCTGTACAGGAAACGCGGTAGAATTTTTCAGTTCCGTGAACTTTTGCGGGTTCACTTTCATAGGTAGCAGAATTCACCTTGGAACCGAAGCCCACTTCACCTTCGTCCGTAACATAGGCAATCTTGGAATTGCCATCCTCATCCGTACCACAGAAAGCCATATCTGTAATATTTCCGTCGGCAGTCACCTTGACGTCAAATCCCCTAGAGAACTTTCCGTCGCCAATTTTCACATTTCGAATCTGATGTCTAGTCGCATACCACAGTTCATTTCCAACCACCATGGGGCCAGCCACCACAGAGTCCACATCCAACGCCGTTTCACTTACGTAGGATTCGCTTTCAAACTGCGTACGGACCAGATGCTTTTCGTGAAGCGAATAAACGTATTTGCCATCGCTAGCCATACCCAGCAGGGGACCATAATTGGAACCGATGCGATAAAGCGGAATTTCCTTTTCAGTCCCCTTATTCGTCAGCTGTTTTTTAACAACGACCGTATCCGCATCAAACAAGGTATCACCCAAAGCGCTAAATGCCTGCAGGGATCCATTGTCTGCACCGAACACAACAATTTTCTCCCCGCTCTTTTCAGGATTATCCACAAAGACTGCGCCACGGACGATTCCGTTCAGGCCAACCTCTCTCGGGAACTTGCTGTCTTCAATACTTCCATCATCAATAGAAACGGTCACCGTAATAAGAGTCGAGGCAAAATTAAGGACGCTATCCCCCATCAGGCCGTTAGCCGTCTTTTCCTTTCGGAAATCTTCGGGAACGGAAACAGAAATCTTGATACCCGTATAACCGCCCTGGGTCGTCATGGTATTCGCATAACCGGTGGGATTGATGGTCTTTACCGTATCGAATTTCTGCTTTGAAGATTTGTCCGCTACGCGCAAATGAGGCAGCAAATCCGCACCACTTCCGTAATCATAGGTATCTTCGCCCAGGGCGTTCTTAAAGGTCTTTCCGATACTCAGCACGCCATCGGCTTCAATCAGTGAAAGTCCAAACTGATGGTCACGGAATTCATCGCCGGCCCAATAGTTGGCAACACCATCTTCCAAATTTCTACGAAGGAACCATTCGTTCACCTTCCACACGGCAATACCGCTTGCAGGGATGCCCGCATCAAAGGAGCTTACATCAAGAATGACACCACGGGCCTTCTTCTTGTTCACCTTGCATTCCCCCTTGACACAAGTGCTATCCTGGAACACAAGGTCAAGACTATCTACGGGAACGGTCCTGATTGTCGTATCGGAACTTTCGTCAGGTTCACCCAGCACCACGCTCACCTCGCCATCCTTGTTCCAGGAACGCTGACGATTTTCTATAAGCAGGTATTCAGATGCGCTGAGAGGCACCTTCAGGACTTCAGTACAGACATTTTTACTCTTGGATTTTGAGCAGGCCCCGGAACCGGCTGCAGCCACATCCACAGAAATTTTCTTTCCTGCAGAGGGGCGAACTTCCTGAACGGAACTCCACCCCATATAGGTTCGTTCCCAGGCCGCAGGCAGTGCAGGCAAGAATCCATTTCCTGCATTATAGCCGGCAAAGTCCATCAAGTCAAAATAACCCAGGCGAGAAATTCCCTTCACCACATCATAGGTATCGGGCATACCAAGCTGACGGCCTATCTGATTTACCAGAATCCCGTTTACACCCCAGTTCAAACCATCCTGGGAAGCGGTTTCGCTCATGACCATTATAGAGCGCAAGGTATCGATAGAGGCCCCCTTAAGAGCAAGACCGTCAACTACAGACTTCTTGCTAGAGGAATCAGCCTTTAGAGCAACATTTGCCAAGGTATCAGACAGGAACGGCCAATACTCCCCGCTAACAAAAGCGTCTATAAAATCGGCAGGGGTGTCGGCATTGTTCGAACCCATGGTACCGCCATCCATCAACCGGCTGGCACCGGCATGGATAATCATAAAGGCACGTTTCGTATTCGGATTTTTCGAAAGGGGAATGCTAAAGGGCGAATCGCTGGATTCATGAGCGGCCATTACGGCATCGTACACGAACTGCATATAATCGCAAACACGGGAAGAATCAAATTCAGCAGTCTTTTCGCCATCCCTCTTGCTGGTTCGATTATAGTCGATGATTTGCTTCTTCAGCTTGTAAGCACTGGAAGATTCCGGAAAAATTCTGGACTTGATTACAATATTTCCGCCACTGGCAGCCTTGTAATAGGCATTCGCAAAATCAAAATGCTTTTTCCAATAGGGCACACTATTGCGACGGCCCGGCGGATCCAACTTATACGAATCCTTCTTCTTTTCGTCAGAGTCGAAAGTTCCATTTCCCGTGGTCAACGAATTGTCAGTCTTTTCTTCGGCAAACTGAACTCGAATCGCAAATACCTCCAAGGTATCTGCAGCAAAACTAAAAGACGCCTGGAACAAAACCAAGGCAAACAAAAGGCTAATCTTATAAAAAAAACTCATCTTCACAACCTCAATCTACAAAAATCAAAAACAGCCGCACCGGAATCACAACCTAAAAAATTACTGTTCAACAAGCTTAAAACTCCGGGGAACATTCAATTTCCAGGTTCCACCGCTAAAAGACTTTCCGTGGGTCACCTTCTTGATTTTTATTTCCAGGAATCGCTTTTCCCCACGTTCAAAAACAATGGTCTCGGGTAACACATTTCCCTCAAATTCGCGGAACCCGAAAAACTTCAACGTTTCAGGTTTTCCGTCACGTCCCGTATAGGTTAGCTGAACCACTCGCGAATCCTGCAATTCATAGGTAAAGTGACGTCCCGTCCCATCAACGGCTTCGTGGCCAGGCACCACATCCTCGTAATTATCCGGAAGTAACTTACCCTCAAAAAAAGCTGCAATCTGATGGATATGAACCAGGGGTAAGCTCCGGTCATTGAGCAGCCCAACCATATAGCCAACGCCCTTCACATAAAGTTTTTCTGTGGGGAAGGTCATGAGCCAACCTTCTTCCGTCCAAAGCATCGAGGCAACCCCAATGCCCATGGGGCCCGTCAACTCCATGCGATAACGTTTTCCAGGTACAGAAAACAGGACGGCATCCAGCTCCTGATTTTCACCATTCTGGACAATGGTCAGCTTAAACTTAGCCCGCAGACTATCCTGAGGGGCAATTTCCTTTTCCGCCACAGGTGCGTCTGTGCGAACCTTGCCCCCCGTACAGCCGGCAACAACAAACATGGCCAGTACCAAGGCACAGACAGGCAGCAAAGAGAAAAGAGAGCGAAATCTAAACAGCGGCATAAAGCAACCGCCTTTTACTTTTTCTTGATATTAAGGAAGCGCCTTGCTTCAGGATGCTTCGGAATAAGCTTCAGCAATTTCTTGTAGGCAGCCGTGGCTTCAGCCTTATTGCCAAGGGCTTCCTGAATGGCAGCCATATGTTCCCAATAAACGGCATCCTCATCAAACTTCGGATCCTTGATTTCCTGCATGGTCTTCAGGGCCTCTGCATAAAAGCCCTTGCGATACTGCCCCCATGCCTTGGAATCCAGATAAGCCTCAGTGGGAGTTTCCGACTTTTCCATGGCAAGAGCCTTCAAAACCATCTGGAAACCCTTTTCCACTTCGTCTGCGTTGCGGTTCAGGTCAATCAAGGTATAGCCATAATAATTCAGGACTTCGGGCTGATCTACACTGCGGGCGCGAACGCTATCCAACAGGAATTCAAACATCTTGAAGGATTCTTCATAGCGTCCCATGCGTTCCAGATTCATGGCCATCAGCATGCGCACATCCATGTTCAACGAATCGACGGCGGCAATTCCCTCGTAAAATTCCTGTGCCTTGGCACGCTTCGCATTTGCAAGGGCGATCTTGGCAGAATCATACTTATCGGTCTGCAAAATTTCCTGGGCTTCATTAGCCAGAATACGTCCATAGACGCTACGGAACTGCAACTTGTTCCGTTCCACTTCCGCGTTCATCTTGCGCAAAGTTACAGAATCAGCCACTCCGGCCAGCGGGCTCCACTTATCCCAAACGGCGATGAGGGAATCCAGCATCTTGTAGGCCTTGTCATACATCTTTGCAGAGCCGTACATCATGGCCAACATGGCCTTTTCTGCACCCATCGACACAGAGTCAGCCTTCTCGGCATAAAGCACGGCATCGTTCATGCGCTTTTCCTTGACGGCGATTCCAGCCAGGGCGTGGTAAGCATTAGCCGCATAAACCTTCTGGTCGCCCAACGATTCAGCCGCCTGCAGCAGGTGAACCTTGGCGCTATCGACGTCTCCATGAATATTCTCGTAATGGCCCAGGAAGTTTGTCAGCACAGGAGAACGGACACCATCCTCATAGTATTTCTTCTTGAGCAGGGTATATGCAACAGCACGGTCCGTTTCCGCCAAAGTCGTCATCAGGAGAACGACCATGGATTCGTTGTCTTCGCTAGAGCCAGTCAAAGTATCTACGACAGCTCGGGCTTCCTGCAATCGGCGCTGGAACACAAGTCCCTGAACCATCTTGGTCAAATATTCCTTGTTGCCCGTAGCATCGTGAGCCCGTCCAAAAAGATCGATTACAGAAGAATCCTTATGATGTTCCAGCAACAAGTTCAGCTGACGCTGTAACAAGGACGGCATATAGTTCACCTGGGGCAGCAGCAAGTCATAAACACGGATCAGTTCATCCGCATCCTGAACGGCCTCCAGGAACAAGCTATAATCGTAAAGCAAGGTCATGTCCTGATACTTGCTGGAATCAAGGGCTGCCTTGAAATACTTACGACAGGAATCGGCCACACCCGCCTTCACATAAAGGTGTGCCAGCAAGGACAACTGAGAGGCAAGAATCTTACCCTTCAACTTCTGGCCACGCATGGCCTGAATCAAAGCCAGGGAATCATTGCCCTCGGCCATGAGCATTTCGGCCAACTTGAAGGTCAAGAAGCGGTTGTAAGGGTCAGACTCCGCGGCATGCTGCCAGAACACATTGGCCAGAGTCTTTTCGCCACGCATTTCCATTTCGAGAGCGCGGATAAAAGATTCATGGGCGGCATCGATATTTTCAGGAAGGCGCGGTTCCTCGGCACTTACAGCCACACCGCCTTCAGCAATCTGTTTTGCCACAGCGGCGGCAATCGCCAGGGAATCCGCCTTGCTCAAGGTAACGGCCTCTTCCTTTTTCGCAGGAGCGGAACTGCAGGCGTTCAGCAAGAACACCGCCACCACCATCAGCGACAAAAAGAAAGACTTCACCAAAACAGACCTACTCGACAATTACAAAGTTAATCTTGGTATCCGGCGGCAGATAATCGCCATACTTGGGAGAAGTTTCGATCACTGCACCCGGAACAGGATTTTCCATATCTTCGGGAGCCTTGGCGCGCTTGATACGTCCAACCACAAAACCCAGCTTTTCAAGCTTCGGGTAAACTTCGTCAATGGGAGTACCGGCAAAATTCGGCAACAAGGTCTTACCGGTAGTCACACCGGCAGAAATCACCACCTTCACGGTATCGCCAATACGGACCTTTTCACCTGCGATAGGAATCGTACGAATCACCACACCGCGAGGAATGCTCTGGTGGGCCCCCTTCACAATGGCACCCTGCACAAGACCGGCACGGGCCAGAGAAATAGAAGCCTGCTTCTGGCTCTTGCCACGAAGATCAGGAATCTCGACCTGACGGAGCCCCATGCTGCGGGTCAGCTTCACGGTACGACCAAGCTTTGCCACACGGCCTGCAGCAGGAATCTGCACAAGAACCTTGCCGGAATCAATAGTCGCACTGTAGCGCCCCTCTTCCAGCCATTCAAACTTAAAACCAGCATCTGTCAGCGCAGCCTCGGCAGCCTCCTGACTCATGCCTTCCAGATTGGGAACCTCACCCGTGCTGGCAAACTTACCGGCAAAAGCGGGCATCAATACTTTATCTACAGCCAAGGCGAGAAACACCAAAAGGACAATCCAGATAGCGATAGCCTTAACCACGGGAGCCTTTTTCAGCCACCCGCCAACACGACCCACAAGGGATTTTAATTTATCCATATTAGCCCTTGCTAGCCTTTTCCTGCAGGGCGTTTTCGTCGAAGATGACGATATCCTTGCCGGTCATAGCAATAGCATTCGCCTTCACCAACATAGAGCAAATGCGGCTAACCGTTTCACGGGTAGTACCAGACATGTCGGCCAGCTGTTGCTGGGTGGGGCGGTTGTGAATAACAGTTACCATAGTGCCGGCATCAGTATGAATGCGAACACCACGTTCTTCCATCAAGTTCAGAAGAGTTCCAGCCACGCGTCCGCTTACAGACATCGTAGACAAGGAACCGATCTGCTTGTTTGCCTTACGCAGACGCTTACTAATTTCGCTCAGCAGCGCCATGGCAATTTCGGGAGTCTGACGAATCAGGGTCAAGAAGGATTCACGGTGAATGATCATCATCTGGGCATCCGTCACCGTACGCACAGAGGCAGACCTAGGTTCACCGTCAATCAAGCTCATTTCGCCAAAGAAGTCACCGCGTTCCAGGAACGAAAGAATCGTCTCACGACCATCAACGCCGGTCATGTACACCTGGACGGAACCGGAGGCGATCAGATACAGAGCCTGCATCGAGTCGTCGCCCTCCAGCACCACGGTTTCATCGCGGTTATAGTTCTGGACAACAACCAGATTGGCCAGCATCGAAAGCTGATCCTCGTTCAATTCAGAAAAGAGCTCCACACCCTTCAGCAAACCAACAACGTTATTGTCCATAAGAACTTCTCCTTCCGCTTCAATTAGTCCATGTCAACGATAATGCTCTGATCGCGCTTAGCACCGATAGAAATCATACCGATCTTCACGCCAACCAGTTCTGCCATACGGTTCAGGTACTTCTTAGCATTTTCCGGAAGATCTTCCATCTTGCGGCACTTGGTAGTATCGCACTTCCAGCCCGGCATTTCTTCGTAAACCGGCACGCAACGACCGACCTTGGACAGCTGGTTCGGGAACACTTCGATCTTTTCGCCATCGCATTCGTAGTGAGTGCAGATCTTGATGGTGTCGAAAGTATCCAGGACGTCAAGCTTGGTGATAGCCAGGTGAGTCAGGCCGTTAACGATAGCAGCCTTGCGGACAACCGGAGCGTCGAACCAACCGCAGCGACGGTTACGACCGGTGGTTGCACCATATTCGTTACCGATCTTACGGAGGGTGTCACCCATTTCGTCCAGAAGTTCAGTGGGGAACGGACCGTTACCAACGCGAGTGGTATAAGCCTTGACAACACCAACGACCTGGTCGATAGCGGTGGGGCCGATACCTGCGCCGCAGCTTGCATAACCAGCAACAGTGTTGCTGGAGGTCACGTACGGGTAAGTACCCTGGTCCACGTCCAGGATGGTGCCCTGAGCGCCTTCGAACACCAGCTTCTTGCCTTCCTTCACAGCCTTGAACAGGAGGGCGCTAGTATCGCAGACGAACGGCTTGATCTTCTGACCCAGTTCCAGGTAATCCTTGATCACCACTTCCGGATCAATTTCGGGAACATCGTACATCACCTTGAATTCTTCGTTATGAACCTTGGCCATAGCTTCGACGCGGGGGCGCAGTTCACGTTCGTCCATCAAGTCACCGACGCGAACACCGATACGGTTCACCTTGTCGCTGTAGCAGGGGCCAATGCCGCGGCCGGTAGTACCGATAGCAGCCTTGCCAGCCTTCTTTTCCTTGGCCTTGTCCAGAGCAGAGTGGTACGGCAGCACGACCTGAGCATTGTCAGCAATGAACAGGTGGCCTTCCGGGTTGATGCCCTTAGTATGGAGGTCGGCAATTTCTGCAAGAGTCTGGATCGGATCCAGCACAACGCCGTTACCAATAACGCAAAGCTTGTCGTCATGCATAATGCCAGACGGAATCAGATGGAACACAAACTTCTTGTCACCCACTTCAACAGTGTGACCAGCGTTTGCACCGCCCTGGAAACGCACCACGATATTTGCGTCCAGAGTCAAGAAATCCACAACCTTGGCCTTACCTTCGTCACCCCACTGGGAGCCGATTACAACACGATTTGCCATATATCCTTCGTTTTGTTTATGACCCATTCGGGTCGATTAGTTAAACAGGAAATTAGCTACCCAGAGCGTTTCTCCGGGACCTTTTTCGCCTACAAGATAGTAAAGAGCGTAAAGCGGAAAGGATAAAGGCTAAAGAAATGACGCATAAAAACCTGCTTTACACTTTAAACTTTAACCTTTAAGCTAAAAAGGGCGGGGCACCGCCCCTCGCTCCAACCGGCAAAGCCGTTTTCCGCTACCCCACCCAGCGGGGACACCCCGCAACACCCCACAGCAGAAAGTACAGACAAGGTAACAGGCGCGAGGTATGAGGTAGTGAGCGACGAGCCGCATGCCTTTGCGCTGTCATCCTGAAGGCGCTCAGGGTCTCGTGCGTTCATGGGATTCTGAAACAAGTTCAGAATGACAGTCCACACAGTTCACTTCTTTCGTATCTCATAATTCATATCTAAATTCCTCCTCCGCAAAAAAGGAACAGTGAAGTCGAACTTCACTGTTCCTTTTTTATTGTTAACAGCTCAAACCTCTAGGTAGCAAAGCTACCGACCTCAAGCCTCAAACCCAATAACTAGGGTACGTCTACGGAATCCAGGATCTTCTGGACTACAGTTTCTGCAGAAATTTCTTCCGCTTCAGCTTCATAGCTCAAGATGATACGATGGCGGAGAACTTCCATAGCCACAGCCTTCACATCTTCCGGAGTCACGTAGGCACGGCCCTGGATAAAGGCATGAGCCTTTGCAGCCTGGGCAAGACCGATGGAGGCGCGGGGAGAAGCTCCCACTTCAATGAAGCCCACCAGATCAGCGCGCTTGATGCTGCCCGGATCACGGGTAGCCAACACCAGGTTCACGATATATTCGCGGACACGTTCGTCCACATAAACCTGCTTCACAAGCTCACGAGCCTTCAGGATATCTTCCTTGGTGGCCACAGCATTAGGCTGACGGAGACCAGCACCGGCGACAGCATCCAGGATGCGCATTTCATCGGCCTTGTTGGGGTAAGAAACCTTCACCTTCAAAAGGAAACGGTCCACCTGGGCTTCGGGCAGCGGGTAGGTACCTTCCTGTTCGATGGGGTTCTGGGTAGCCAAAACCAGGAACGGTTCATCCAGCTTGAAAGTTTCGTCGCCAATAGTAATATGGCGTTCCTGCATGGCTTCCAGCAAAGCACTCTGAACCTTACTGGGAGCGCGGTTGATTTCGTCAGCCAGCACCAGGTTGGTAAACAGAGGGCCCTTGCGAGTTTCAAACTTAGCTTCGCGGGCGTTATAGATTGTAGTACCCAGCAAGTCAGCCGGCAGCAAGTCCGGAGTGAACTGGATTCGCTTGAAGTCCAAAGAAACGGCATCAGCAAAAGCCTTCACCGCGGTAGTCTTTGCAAGACCCGGAAGGCCTTCCAGAAGAACGTGACCATCAGCAAGAATACCAGTCAAAATACTTTCCACCATGGCCTTCTGGCCAATGACGGTATCTTCCACTTCACGCAGCAGATTCTGACAGAAAGCGCTCTGCTGACGAATCTTTTCAGAAAGTTCCTGAATATCCATTTTATTATTCCTCAAATTATTTCAAACTGAATTTAGCAAATTTCATAAAAGGGATGAGGTACGAGAGACGAGAGAAAAAATCAGATACGAGATACGAGTTATTATAATCGCGCCGAAGACGCCTAACTTATTAATTCGTAATTCATATCTAATTTCCTGGATTCTTCGACTTCGTGCTTCGCACTCCGCTCAGAATGACACGTAGACGAATCACCACTCACCGCTCATAACTCACCACTCTTCCCTGATTCCCATTAGTTTCATGGCCAGTTTCCAGGTTTCCCTGTTTTCAAAGCCGTCACGTTTGCCGCCACCATAGCGGGCATGGGAGAATTCTTCCAACAGGGATTCCCATCCTTCCAGATCGCCCTGCTTCTGCAGCACTTCCAAGTTAACCTTTTCTGCATCTAGGTAAAAACGTTCAGCCGCATATTCCTTGCAGATCGCCTCCAGATCCAAAAGCCACTGGCGACTATCAGCCGAATTCACACGCTGTTTCAGAACAGTCATCTTCCCCAGCAATTCACTTTCGGCAGCCTTTTTAGCCGTCATGGCAGCACGGTTCGAGGCACGGCGTTTCATCCGTAGCATCCCAGCCAAAAGCACGACAACCGCCACCATAACGCCAATCATCACAGGCAGCACACTGGCAGGAGCATCCACACGCAAGGGCACGCTTTCGGTTCGCAAGGTCAAGGGCATCCCCATCTGAGTGGGAATATCGTACTTCAACACGGGAATATTCAGATTCCCCGTATCTTGAGCCAAAATCTTATAGTTAAAAGTAATGGAAGCGATTTCCTTCCCGTCCTTAACGGAGCGGGCCGATTCCTGGCTAACGCCAATCTGCTCCAACCCCTTTGCGGTGGCTGAGTTCGTAGGCAATACCAGCAAGGCGCTTCCGCTAACACTCCAGCTCACCGTCACCGGAAAGTCAATGGTATCCCCCACAACAGCATTCATGGGCAACAAAGTCCCATCCTGGGAATGAACCCCTGCCACAACGGTAATCCCCAACTGTTCCGCAGAGGGCATCTGAATTTCTTCTACCGCAGCACTATCCTGGGCCGCCTCCACATTCAAAGAATCATTTTCCATACCGCAGAATATACAAAAATCAATATGGATGGGGTTTGTCCATACTTTATAAAAAAAGAAGGGTCCGCCTTAACGACGGATCCCTCTTCAATGACTCGCTAGAGCAGCAATTAGTCAGCGATATGAATCTGCTGAACCTTCATGCCAGAAGACTGCTTGACCACAACCAGATAGTTGCCTGCAGTCAGGCCATTCAGCTGGATCTGAGTCATACCAGCTTCTGCCTTTACAGCGGGAACAACCACGCGGCCCTGCATATCCATCACAGACACGCGTGCGGCGTTAGTCAGCTGGACATAGGCGATCTTTTCAGAAACGCTGATCTTCATCTGCTGAGCCTGAGCCACTTCGGCAATGCCATCAACCGGACCCGGATCGACAATTTCAACAGCCTGGCCATCAGCGGACTTCAAGGCCAGATTAGAAATAGCCACCTGAGGTTCATCCCAGTTATTCAAGACAAGGGCCAGGTAAACACCACCAGACTGGGTAGCAGTGAATTCGCAGGTCTGAGCAACGGTCTGGCCGCCAACAAGCTTCTTCATGGCTCCGCACAGCTGCTCAGTCATAGTTTCATCAGCATACACGGCGTAAGTCAGCCACAAGTTAGAACCTTCGGACTGGGTAGCGTCCCAACTCATGACATAAGCCTTGCCGGCTTCAACGCTTTCTACCTTTCGATAGACTTCGCGCTTGTCGCCCTTAATCAGCTTACCCATGTAAACGCCAGTGTTGGATTCGTCGGAAAGTTCCACAGAGGTAGAGTTCCAACCGTAAGCACCGGAGTTTTCGTAGTAGGTGGTAGTATCCTTACAGGCGTCTTCAGGAATAGTAAAGGTCTGAGGTTCAACCGGAGTTGCCTTGGCAAGGTTCTGCATGTTACCAGACATCAGCAAGCCGGTCAGCAAACGGAGGGAAGAATGGAAGTATCCCTGCTGCTGAGACATAAGAGCACCATAGTTGGTATTCAGAAGGTCCTTATACTTTTCGTCTACGATAAGAACGGAGCTCAAGGTACCAATAGAAGAACCATTGGCCTTGCAACCATTGGACTTACAAGGTTCACCATTCTGGTTAATCGTACCATCAGGCTTCATATTGATATAGAGCTGACCATTGTTCCTGGTGCTTACCCAGGCTGCCAACTTGGTAGAAAGTTCCTTTGCATCGGAGTGACCATACCAGGCATAACTCCAGGCCCAACGCCAAGGAGCGCGGACAGCATCATAGTCGTAACCGGCGAAGTTGTAGCCGTTATTACCGACAATGGGCTGGAAAGTGTTATTGTCTGCCCAACCAGAGGGAATACCCGTGCTAGCGTTCTGATTCTTCTTCAGCAAATTGTAGTTGGTAGTGATAGCGGATGCCCAGAAGCTGCTGTTACCGGTATCCACATCCTTGAACAATTCGTAAGCGGCAGGGCTAACATAGCTGGGGTTCTTGTACGGATCCCACTGGTCACCCAGCTTGTGCATACCATTGCTGGAGAATTCGCTCTTACGCATGTTGGCAACCAAGGTTGCTGCGTCAGACAAGTACTGGGAATTACCGAACTGGTAATAAGCCATGATCAAGGCCACAGCCACATCTTCTTCGGCATCAGTAGCACCACCGGTACCAATAGCGCCACCGAATCCCTGGATGTTCCAGTTCATGATGCCGTTACCGTTCATGTTCTTCTTGTAGTAATTCCAGAGCTTCTTGAATTGGCTTTCGTAGCTGGTCTGATTGTCACTGAAATACACGCACATGAGCATGCCGTAGCCAATACCTTCAGAGACAGTACGAGCCTTGTCATCGAACTTGATACGGGCGAGATCACCCTGTTCTTCGTAGTATTCCTTCAGGTAGGTGACAAACTGGTTCTTAAGCATGGTAGAAGCAGTCTGACCAGCGCAGTTCCAGACATCGGCAATAACACTGGTATGCGGATAGCCATGAGCCTGAGGATAGGGGAACTTTACAGCAGCGGAAGCAACCGTAGCTGCAGCAAGACCAATAAGAGCTAAATGTTTAATCATTACTTATTGCTCCAAGGAATAGTCTTCACCATGGAAGACTGTTTAACATTCACGAAATAGTTGCCGTGAGCGACTTCACCCAAATCCATCACGTTAGAGCCAGCAGATACGTACTTAACGACGTTCTTTACGGTACGTCCAGCCATATCAACAACCTGCACGGTAACAAAGCCAGAATGCTTTGCAGTCATCACAAGCTTATTGCCGTTCATACGAGCGTTCATGCTCACGTTAGCCATAGTCTTAGGAGAGATACCTTCAATCATGGACAGGTTGCCAGCACCGATATTGATCATGATTGTTTCGTCAATAGCTTCATAAGTTTCAGCTTCGGGGGCAACAGCGTGAATGGTAATGGTAGCATCGACATTACCAGCCACCAGCATTTCACCGTCCTGAGTTGCATAACCTTCCGGAGTAATGGTATAGGTCACAGGAACCTTATGAGCTTCAACAGTAAACACCTGAGTCGTGGAACCCAATGCAACAGTCTGGTTCTTGAAATACTTGGTATTCAGGGAGTTCACATTCTTTGCATAGGTAAAGGTCACGGTAGTATCAAGAGCGCGATAACCGGGAACAGCAGCTGCAGTAGCGCGGATATGGGCAACACCGACACTCTTGAAGGAAGCGATCCAGACCTGCTGATTCTTGTAGGAATAGCAGTTTGCAGAAGTACAGGTCATCTTCTCAACAGAAACCACATCCGGATTGTCAGAGGTGTAAGTAATGGGGCTACCTTCGATAGTAACAGTTTCGTTCATCTTCTGCTGCATCTTGGAATCACCGGAGAAGTTCTGGCAACCGCTACCACTCAGACGGCAGGTCACATTGGGCTGGGTAAAGGTCTGGTTCGGCATAGCGGTAATGTTCACCACAGTCTGAGAACCGTCGTTACCAGTCATAATTGCCACACCGGCACCATGAATCTTGATGGAACCAGCTTCGATAGTAGCAACAGATTCATCGCTAGAAGTATAAGTACAGGAAGCGCTAGCCTTGCCTTCAATGGAAGTTTCCATTTCAGAAGCAGAAGCGTGAGCGAAGGCGCAAGCACCAGTGTGCTTACCGGCAGTAATAGAGTCTGCCCAGGTGCCTACTCTAGACTTAGAGGTAAGATAGTTCTTGACGATAGTGCCAGAAGTGGTGTAGCTAGCTTCATTCAAGGCAGCCTTGGAATTCAACACGGTGCTACCCTTGAACATGGCAGAAGCTTCAGGCTTATTGCCGACAGTTTCGTGACGCAGAGACCAGTTACAGTTGGAAATACCCTTACCATCCAGGTAGTCCAGCCATTCCTTAGAGCTGCCTTCGCTAATGCTACCGGCACCAGAAGCTTCGGTAGTACCCCATTCGGTAACAAACACGGCATTGTTGCTCAAGCAACCTTCAATGGCATTCTTGAAAGCCCCCAAGGTATGTGTTGCTGCGTAGAAATGGAACACGTAGCCTACGTTGGTCTGGTTAACGCCACCGCAGCTACCCATCTGGGAGTAGAAGGGGGTGCCCACCAGGGCCAGGTTCGGGGAGCCATTTGTACGGATGGCGCTGATAACGGTGTTTGCATAGGAAGCAATTTCACCCATGCCATCATTAACAGGTTCGTTGAACACTTCCCAGATGATATTGGGAACGTTGGCATACTTTGCAGCCATACGGCCAAAGAAATCCGTTGCCAAAGCCTGTTCGCTTCTTGCGCGATGGCTATGCCAGTCAACGATGATGTAGATATCGTTTTCAATGGCGACCTTCACCATGTTGTCCAGCTTAGCTTCCAAGCCAGACGGATTGCTCTTATAGGATGCGGCAACCTTTTCGTCGCTATTGTTACTGCAGTCGCTTTCCTTATAGCAATCAATTGCCATGGCAAAACGGAAAACATCGATGCCAAGCTTTTCGGCAGCCCAGCTGATCACTTCGGAATTGTAATAGGGGGAGCCGGTAGCATCGGACCAGAACAGGCTCATACCGCGGAGGGTCACCTGCTTTCCGCTGGAAATGCTAACAACCTTGCTACCACTGGTACCCAAAGCACCATAGGCAGAAACGGGACCGACACGGAGCGGCTTAGCTCCATCGTAGACTCCTGCAGCAAAGGAAACTGCGCAGGACAAAAGTAGTGTCGACAATAACTTTTTCATACTAAAAACTCTCCGGCTAAAATATTTACCATCCCAATAGTAAAGTTAATTTACTATGCCTAGTTTTATAACCCTTGAACTAGCTATTTTTTGTTTACATAGGTAGACAAAAAGCCCGCCAGAGGCGGGCCTGTGATATTCTGCACGTTTTAGACTACGTTTCGTTTACAATAGTTTACCACATTGACAGTCAACTACTTAACAAAACCGCCATTCAGCAACGTTGCAAACAAGTTCATCAAGATTTCCTTGAAGTAAGTACCAGTGTATCCCACCGGATTGTAGCCTGCCATTTCGTTGTTGAATCTAGCGTAGCAAGCATCCAGCCAGGGCTGATTTACACCCATACCCATCAAGCAGTAAGCACCGATAAAGTGGGTACCCTTAATAGAACTGGTAGAAAGTTCGCCAGTAAGATAGTTATAGGAGTAATCAGAAAGGGCGTTAGGATCGCCTGCAGTTGCAGTAGAGATGAAGGTAGACATCTTGGTCAAGATAGTCTGCGCTTCTGCACTCTGATTCCAGTAGTAATCCCAGGCAATACGCCAGGGAATACGCACAGATTCCTTATCGAACAGCATATAGGACTTGGCGGCAGATCCATTCTTCGGGTCAGTAGCTTCTGCGGCTGCGTTAGACCAATCCGGGAACAGAGGGATAGCGCCCTTATCCTGAACATCCATCATGTACTTGTAGTTTGCAGCCAGGATGTCCAACCATTTACCTTCGGGCTGAACGGCATCAAACAGGCGGATTGCAGCCGGGGAAAGGTAGCTCAGGTTATAGACGTCCTTGTTTGCCCAGGTGTCACCCGGACGGATCAACAGATTTTCGGGATTGATACCCTTGAGCTTAACGGCATCCAGCAAGACAAGAGCGTCAGCCAGATAGTATCCACCGCCCCACTTGCTTTCTGCAAGAATCAGAGAGGTAGCCACATCAAGGTCAGCATCCAGAGCGGCAGAGTTAGAAACGGTATTGCTGAAAGACTGCAGTTCCCAGGGCATCAAGCCAGCGGTATTGTAGTCACGGGCCACCACGTTGTAAGCCCACAGAGCGTTGTACAGGTCCTTATCGTTGTGAAGGACAGCGAGCAACATACCATAGCCGATACCTTCAGAAACGGTACAACCCAACTTACGACGGAGAGCCACCGTAAAGTTCACGCCATTCCAAGATTGCATATCGGTAAGTTCGCACTGTTCGCCCGTACCGCCATCCCAAATCACTCGGGCCGGATTCGGATGAGGGGCACCCATCTTGGCAGTCATAATATACTGTCCCTGGGAACCGGTGAACATTTCGTAGTTGAGGGTAGAACCACCGGCAACTTCATCATTAAGATAAATAATCCAGCGCTTTTTCCAAGTTTCGTAGAACGCGTCGGAAACTGCGGGAGATGCTCCTGCAGGCAGTGCGACAGTAGAAACAGCAGCTGCGGCAGAAGATGCGGGCTGTTCCGGAGAGGACTCGCCACCTTCATTGCCTCCAACGGGAGAGCTAGTGGGGTCCATAGAACCCTGAGAGTCAGAAGAAACAATAACAGACGGATCATCCGGATTGACAACAGGATCGGAACCGGCAGAGGAATCATCACCACAAGCATATAAAGCAAAAGCTATAGGCAATGCAAGGAAAGCTTTCGAAATATTCATGAGCACCTCATTTTTTGAGTAGTCCTAATATATAATAAAAAGGGGAATTCCGTCAAGCGAAATTCCCCTTTTCTAGAATCTTGTGAGTTAAATTACTTCACGAGGATCTTCTGGTTCATGACAGCGGACTTGCCAGCAGCGCGAACCATATAGACACCAGCCTGAACCTTGGAGAGGTCCATGGTCTTCACGGAGGAAGCGGTCATAACAACCTGACCCTGGAGGTTAACGATTTCAGCCTTAGCAACGGTCACACCGAAGGAGAGGGTGCGGCCAGCGAGGGTTGCCTTAACTGCGCTTGCAGCCTTAACAGTGTTGATAGCGGCGTCGCCGGAGCATACAGCAGCGCCAGAACCGTTGGACTTGCAAGTGAATGCAGGTTCAGCAGCAGCAGACTTTGCACCAGAGCAGGTACCCTTAGGACCGACTTCGAAAATACGGAGCTGACCCTGAGCGTCAGAAGCCTGACCATCCAGCTTGAACTTAACAGCGGTAGCTGCAGCGAAAGCGTCAGCGCAACCGCCCGGCAGCTTTTTATCTGCCCAAGTGGGCTGCTTGAAGTCTGCGATAGCCTTGTCAGCCTTGGTCGGAGTAGCAGCCTTGGTGAGGGTCACGCTACAAGAAGCGTCGCCTGCCTCCGGAGTTGCAACTTCGAGAGTCACAGCGAGGTCAGAAGTATAGGTAGCGCAGAGACCACCAGCAGCGGTGATGTCCATCGGATCCTGGCTAGCACCAACAGTGTTGAAGCCGAAGCCAACGAAGTTGTACGGATATTCAGCGGTCTGACCGGTAGTGGTCGGGTCGACGAGAACGTACTTGATGGTTGCATAACCGAGGTTTTCAATCATCGGCTGAACGAGGGATTCGTACTGGTCAGCTTCGTACGGATAGATAGCGTAGGAACCACCCTTGTCGTTCTTACGGTCATCATAGTCGTACCAGTAACCCATAGTGGTTTCTTCGCAAACCTGGTATTCGTACATGCAGTCTCCACCAGTGTTAACCTGCTGGTTGGTGCCATCGAACCAAATTTCGAGGTTAACGGCAGCGGATGCCATTGCAGCCATGGAAACTGCAGAAAGTGCAATAAGTTTCTTATTCATAGTATCTCTCTCTTTTTTTTCCCGACACCGGGAAGGGGTTTGGTTGAAATATATATACTTTTTTTTGGAATAGTAATTTTTTTAGTGTAAAAAAGCGTATGTTAGTATTTTTTTACACTACTTTTTCTTCTTCGGGGCGTAATTCACTTCCGGACGGAGAACCAGACCGGCAGTCACCATCAAAGACACGATGTTTTCGTCATGATCCTGACTAATATCGTACATGGCGACACCAGCCAAGCTTTCATCCTTAACCATCATGCTAATAGCCTTCACAGAAGGAATACCCATGAAGACAATGGTTTCAGAGTTGCTTACAGCCACTTCAGAGGAAGATTCTTCATCAAAGTTCACCTTGTAGTCCGGAGCTTCGAACTTCTTCATCAGTTCCTTATAGGCCAAGTAACCTTCGTTACCGCTACCTACACCCTGATGAGAAGAACCCAGGCCGCTTGCACCGGCAAAGGACTTACCATACATGGGAACAATGGGAACGATCTTGTCGCTGGAGACACCCTTGCCAGACAGAGCGCGAACAGCGGATTCCACGTCCTGCTTAGAAAGGTTGGGCTTGACGGATTCTGCAGATTCGTCCATCTGGTCGCCTACAGACAGTGTGACATAGTCAGCCTGGCTGATTGCATCGGAATAGGCATCCATGGTTGCAGCATAGGCCATCACGGAAACAGACTTGGAACCCAGCTTATCCTTGAGAGCGGAAACCAGCTTGCCAATGTCGGCGGCATCATCGCCAGTTGCATTGGTCCAGTCCAGTTCCACACCACCAAGATTATACTTTTCGACCCATTCCATAGCAGCATCGCAGAAAGCGGAAAGCTTGGAATCGTCACCGGCGATAGCCTTCAAATTGCCTTCGTTTTCGAAGCCACCGATGGATGCCACCAGGGAAACGCCATTTTCAGAAGAAAGCTTGGCCAACTCTTCGAAGTTAGCGGCATCGCTTTCGTCTGCGTAGGCAATGCTACCGTCTTCAGCCGGAGCCAAAGAGGCATAATGGATATCTGTCACGAACTGGTAACGAACATCCTTCGGGAAGAACTGGCTATACTGAGCCCAGGACGGGTAGTATCCAACAACCTTAAAAGGAGCCGCAACGGCAGCAGCAACAAGAGAAGCTAAAGCGATAAAAGAAAGCTTTTTCATAAAAACCTCGCTACGGATTACCGATTAAATAAACTTCACCGTCAACTTCGGACTTGCAGTAAAGATCAGCGGAGAAATCCCAAACTTCACCAGTGTTGCCAACAGGTGCAGCATTGGGGCTCATGGCCTGAGTAGACGTCTTCTTCTTCTGGTAAATACTGTCTCTCGGAGCACGGTCTACATAATCCTTAACTTCTTTAGTTTCAATGGTGTAGATAGTATCCTTCGGAACGATAGAAGAATCGCCTTCTGCAAGATGCTTCTGATAGGAGGAAAGCAACATTGTGGTATCCTTGCCGTCAGCATCCACATAACTAATCTTAGTTGCGGAGTGAGTAGTATCGGCTCGTTCGGTTACGCTCCAAGTAGTGTCGTAAACCGTTACAGTGGTATCATAGCGGGTAACCGTAACGTCCAGCTGCTTGATGACAGCGTTATCGCCTGCACGGCAGAAACGGTAGGCACGACCTTCATAACGGCCAGCACGAATGTACTGATACTTGATCAAGTTGGAATCAACAGGAACAGACTTCAGGAAAGCCAGGTCTGCAGAAGCCTTGTTTCCGTAAATGTGGTACGGATTCAAGGCCAGGCGGTACTGCATCGCGGTCTGACCGAAGATGTTGATGGAAGAGTCCGGATTGTACATACCGTTCAGGAATGCGGCAGAACCAGGCCAGTAACTTTCGCTAAGACCAGCATAGTTAAGGAAGATTTCCTTTACTGCGGTAGAATCATCAAAATAGGCAGTCCATTCGGCATCGTCGTTGAGGATGATACCGGTGACATAAGTCTTCTTGACCTGCTGTTCTGCCTTGGTCTTGGCAGAGGCGAGCTTTTGTTCATAGGTCTTATCGGAAGAGTCGGCCTCGATAGCAGCCTGAGTCAGCTGCTCGGTAATCAGATTACGAAGAACAGCATTGGAATCAGCCACGGCAGACAGGGCCTGATAGGTTCCCAGGTCCGGATTGACTCTTGCATATTCAGACACACTAAAATCAGAGGGCCAGTTTTCAGCGTCGCTATTGCTAATGCTATCTGCAGAGCAGGCAACCAAAGCGATTGCTGCAGCGAGGCCCATGCCATACTTAAACATCTTATTCATGATAACCTCCTAGAACAGAACCGTAATGTTACCGGCAATCAAGAGCTTGCTCAGGCTCAATTCGCTAGGCTGAGCAAAAGCGACTCCGTTTTCATCTACGGCAATGCCCGTGTAGTTAACAGTGTTGGTCAGGAGACCTCCCTGGAGATCCAGGACCGCACCGGGGCCCAACTTAATCTGCAAGCCACCCATGGCCAGCATTTCATCAATGTCATTAACAATGACTGTTTCAGACAGAGGCAGACCGCTACCAAATTCCTTAGTCAGCATCTGCATGCCGCCGAGGATAGTGAAGGGGCCCCAAACGTCTGCGGTAAGGCCAGCAACAACGCGGGAAGTCTTACGCTTCAGGTAGTTGCTTTCTTCTGCGGATTCGAAGGATCCCTGCAGAATGAGTCGGCGGTTCAGACCGAGGAACGGAGCCACATTCAGGCCAAGACCTGCACCGATAGTGGTATAGTCGTTATCGACATCGCTGCTATGGCTATACTGAGAGAAACGACCATTAATGGTAATGGCATCGTTCCAAGCCACGTTAGCGTTCAGGGCGAAACCTACACGGTCGGGAGTTGCCAGACCCATGGGCATAGCCATGTTGACAGAAGGATCGACAAATTCAGAATAGCTAGCGTATTCCAACTGCTTGCTAGCAACAGCTTCGTAACCATTCTTGTAGAAGTGGCCCAGTCTGTAGTTGTTAGCCAGACGACCGAATGCATAGTAGGAGTCAACAGAGGAACCATTCAAGATCGGGGTTTCAGCGTCTTCAGACTTAGTCATCAAGTTCTGCTGCTGCAAAACGTTGACATTGTAAATGCTGAAGTACATGTTTTCAAGGCTACCGGAACGGAAGCGGCTGACCACATCAGCGTCGGCGCCAGAAATGTTAGCATCGCCATTCAGGATCGTTGCACCGCCAACATAGTAGGCAGAAGCAGCCTGTTCAGACCAGAACTTTTCGTCGTTCTTGACGATGGTAGCCTTAACATCAAAGTTAACACCAGCAATGTCACCGTTTACATAGGGAGACACATGCAGAGCCATGCCAGAAACGTTTTCAATTTCTTCGTCGCTCCAGTGCTTACCGAAAGTCATACCGTCGGCCACATAGAACTTAGTCTGGAAAACAGAGTCCTTGCCGTTGTCGTCAAGAGCCTTGCCGTTTTCATCGAACACGGGGTAATCGTAGCTCTCAACCTTATAGTTGTGGATGGTATCGAGAACCAGGGAGTCGCGGGACAAGGTCCACTTGGAGCCACCGATTTCAGCATCGATACCAGCGCGGATCTTACCGTCCATGATCATGTCCTTGGTGTCATAACCAATAACACCGGTGTAGACCATGTTGTCTTCGTAGTACAGGTTCTTGATAGCAGCATCTTCCTTGGAACGGGAAGACTTCTGACGGTCAAAGGTGTAGACGAAGTTACCACCGATGGTTGCGCCAAAGGCTTCAACGCCCAGGTTTGCGCCATAGAGGTAGCGGTCGCTCCAGTCAAAGTCGAAGAAGACTTCATCGGCCTTCTTGGCGATATTGCGGATACGGGCACCAGTCATCTGGACGTAAAGGTTGGACAGGGGGCCCATATCGAAGCTATTGTACTTGAAGTTCAAGCCCTGCAGCAAACGATTGGAAGAGGTATCCAAGTTGCGCAAAGCAAGAGCTTCCTGACGCTTGGCAAAGAAGATTTCCGGTTCCTGCAGAATTTCAGCCTGGGGCACGTAAATGGTGAGAGGAGTATAACCAACTCTCATGTAGCCAAGATTGAAGTCGACGTGCTTGTCGAGAATCTTGCCATCGTAGCTAAACCAGTGACCGATCACAGGGTTGATCGGTTCGTCGTAAGCGCTCTGCCAATCCTTGTGGAGACGGAGTTCTACTCGAGCTTCAGTTTCTGCACTGGGACGAGCGTTAACCTTGAGGTTTACGTCGGTGTAGGCCTGGTTTTCACGCTGGTCAGCTTCGTTGTAAAGCTGATCGGAACTCATGGTGGAAGAAAGAACCCCACCCTTAGCCGTACCGCCAATGCGAAGACCCAAGACTGAAGAATTCATAGAATCAAGAGTATTGAGGAGGCTCTGCTGACGTTCGACCAAGGTCGAATCTGCAGCGGCAGCGTATACTGCGGCTCCGCAAAGAAGAAGCGAGATTCTGGAAGTCATCTTAAACATATCCTTATTCATTTTCATCTTGCGCCTCCCTTAGAAATTCACGTTCAAGATGGCCTGAACAACAGCCTGGGAGAATTTATGAGTGTATTCGGCAAGGTTCTGGGTATTGCCATCGACATCTGTAACCGTTACATCGGCATAGTTAGGCACATTGGATCCAGCACCTTCTGTGGTATTATATGTGTTTTCAACATTAATCATACCATAGTTCAGCTCGAGATAGACACCTTCTGCGACAGTGTAGTCGAGACCCACCATCCACTGCATCTGCTTACCCTTCAGCAACGGAGTCTCGTAACCCGGAGCAACGTTGAGTATCGGACTAGAAGATACAGCATCAAATGTGGTGTTAATCATCTGGAGACCAGCGTTAATACCGAGACGCGGCATGTACTGAACGTAGAGGCCTGCGTTGATGAAGTCCATGCTCAGTTCACCCTTGTCAGCGAAATAGGGCTTGAATTCATCAGTGAGTTCCTGAGTCTTTACAGCATGCTTGTAGCTGCCGGACAGTTCAAGAGGCAGAGAGAAGCCAAGCATCTTGAACACATCCACCTTAAGACCTGCACCGAATTCCTGGAATTCAGCTTCCTTCATGAAGACGTTGTCGCTCTTCTTCTGCTTCAGCATAGAGAAGATGGCGTTTGCTTCGGCGAAATCCTGGAAGCCAAACTTCATGTCGATGTTGAAACCACTGCGGTTCGGAGTAGCAAAGCCATTGGGCAAGCTCATCTGAACAGACTTATCGAGCATGAAGCTCATCAAAGCCAATTCCCTGCGGGTGTAAACAGAAGTGCTATAGGCATTTCTCTGGATCGGAGCGATGTTGTAGCTGTTGGTCTGACCCTTAATGGTCGGGTCATCGGTATTAGCCAACTGGGTTCCCACCGGAGTAAACTTCGGATCGTAGTAGTACAGAGAACTGAAGGTGGAGTAGAGCGGAGAGTTAACACCGTAGCGGCTAACGTTACCGTCCTTATCGGAGTTCAGAGTACGGGTAGCGAAGAACTGCGGAGACTGAGCAAGGTTGTTGAACCAGTTGCTGTCATTCATCACGTAGTTAGCTGCCAACTGGATGTCCAGACCGACGGGGAGCTTGTAACCAGCATTGAAGGAAATATTCAATGCAGAACCGTTGTCATCTTCGGTAACTTCGTTATAGGCGACTACATTGCCGAATTCATCGAAAGCAGGCTCAAAGTGGCGCTGTTCATCGCTGGACATGGCGTATTCACCCATCACATCCAAGGTCAGGCTCTTGTTGCCGAGAATGCCAGCAATGTCGGCACCGGCGCGAGCAGAAATGATCGAGGTGTTCTGCGGATCAGTTTCATACGGGTTGATGGGCTGATACACAGTATAGCCACCATCTTCGAAAGTACTGGGGTTAAGAATCGGGCCTTCCAATTCACCAGTTTCGGTGTTGTAATAGCTCAGCTGACCATTGTAGATGACTTCCTGATACTGAGTACGGTAGGTATTGGTGAAGCTTGCGCTATCATCAAAGACCAACATACCAGTAAAGCCGAGGAAGACGTTCTTGTCTACAGGCAGGTATTCGACGTTTGCACTAAGCAACCACTTATCCATATTGGATGCCATGGAGGAACCCGGATAAATAGCACCGTCATTCAGCAAGCTGTTATAGCCGTTAGCAAGAAGGTTGCCGTTGGAACCGGAGAAGTCCAGGAGCTGGACGCGGCGAACGCGGGCAAAAATACCTTCTGCACGGATTTCACCAGCCATGCCACCGAAATCGTGGCGGAACTGGAGGTTCACACCCTGCAGGTTGCGCTGGTTCCCAACGATCATGGCTTCTTGCATAGCCATTTCACGGGCGCGAGCAAAGATCAGCGGTTCATAGAGAATGCCATCAAGACCGGTGGGGGCGAAAAGGGTCAGGGGGCTGTACTGCTGACGGAAGTCACCGACAATCCAATACAGGTCCTTACCGACATTGCCTTCCATATTCAGCCAGTTTGCAGTCAGGGACTTTGCGGAAGTAGCAAAGTAGTTCTGCATGCCTGCTTCCATACGGAGTGTTGCGTTAAAGCGGACAGCTTCGTAAGGACGGAAGTGGAAATCCAAGTCTGCAGAAACAAACTGGGATCTTTCGGTGTTGGGCATCTTGTTGAGCTTGCTGTCTTCCTGGTCAGAAGACATGTAAGCGTTATTGAGCACGCCAGTAATGCGGCCACCAACTTCAAAACCGCGCTTGGAAGAAAGGGAATCTTCCTTAGCCTGGAGCTGTCGATCCAGTTCAGCTTCGGACACTGCAGAAGCGACAGAGGCGGCAGAAGCTACAAAAAGCAGGGATACTAAAACTTTATGCATCATAGTTATACCTTAATCCCCTTAGAACCAGACCTTGGTTTCAGCCGTAATGAAGTGGCCGGTCCAGTCGTTTTCTGAAATGTAATTGTCTGTATGAGTTGCATACTTGTAACGGAGGTGGAGACCTGCGCGAGGAGAGAAGTCCCAGTCGACGCCAAGACCGATTGCAGTCTGGTAGTAGTCCACAGGAGCCTTCTTATAGGTAGCCTGGCTAGTCGGGATCAGGAGACCGTACGGGCCGCTAGCATTGGTAACCTTAGAGGAAACTGACACATCTTCTACCTGGTAGCCGTATTCAGACTTCCAGTTTTCAAAGCCGAGGTGACCAACCAAGTGGATAGTCGGAGTCAGGGCAAAGGTAGGTTCGAACAAGCCGTAGAAGCTCCACAGAAGCATGTCGCTCTGAGATTCGCTATAGGCGATAGGAGCGAAAGTCTTGGACACACCGGAAATGGAAGCGTAGCCGCTCATCATCAGGTTGCGATCGGTACCGAACCAGTGGCCAATGTCATAACCACCGTCGATGGAGAGGTAGGAAGACCACTTGATATGAGACGGAACTTCTTCCTTCTTCATCTGGTCAGCATTTTCGTAAGCTACGAAAGATTCCCACAGTTCCCAGGTACCACCATAGAGACCGCCACGCTGGCGTTCCATCTTACGCTGGTTGGTGAGAACACCTGCACGGTTGTAGTAACCATTCTTTGCAATTGCGTTACCGGAGTCAGCCCAGAACAAGGCGTTAAACTTGGTCCAGGAGTTGGTGCTTTCCCACATGTTACGGCCATTCAGGCGGTAGTTGAAGAGGATGACGTCATCACCGGCTTCAATCTGGCGATGCTGGGCGTACTGAACACCGAGACGGCCACGGTTGAATTCCGGTTCGAACTTGAAGTTAAGACCAGCCATGTTGGGGCCATAACGCATAGCACCACCATTCAGGTAGAATTCGTCCTTGCGCCAGCTGCGGAGACGAGACGGATCGGTAATGCCGTAGGGAGAGAAGAAATCCTTTCCGAAGTAGACGGCTTCAACAGTAGTGGGCAGCCAATCAAGATGCTTGTCCTGAATCTTGACATAAACACCCAGAGACGGAGCGGAAACACTGGAAGTCGTTGCATCGCGAGTGTAAGCTCTCTTGCTAGTGGTGTCCACATCCTGGAAGGTAGTGGAATCATCCCAGCTAATGGCCACATCAGCCATCAAGTAGAACTTGGGAACGATGTTACCCTTGATGTCCAAGGAAACGATCTGATTGTTTTCAAAGTGCGGGTCACCTTCAAAGGCGTTCTTTGTCCAGGGGCCGGCAAATTCATCTTCGTCAATAAGACCTTCATCGTAGAAGACACCCAGGTAGTTGGCACCGAGAGTCATACCGTCGAAGAGCTTGTTCTTTGCCAGACGGCCGTGAATCACGTCGCCACGGAAGTCGTAGTTACCGGACATTTCCAGTTCGCTGGGCTGACCACCGTAGAGGCGGAGACCGTCACGAGTACCGGCGTCCATATCCTTGGGCTGAGAAATCATGGCCTGTGCGGTCATGCCAAAGGGCATGTTGTACACGTTCATGAACACGCCACCGAAAGAACGGTTGGTCCAGAATGCACGACCACCTTCCTTGACGGGCTTAAAGGACTTTTCCTTATAGTAGGTGCTGACAGTCTTTTCTTCTTCGAAGGTTTCGTACTGCCATGCAAAGCGGGGCATGGTTTCGCGTTCCCACATGGTAAGGGGAGATGCGCAAGCCCAGATAACACCACCTGCGGTCACGTAGGCGCCAAACACAGAAGAACGAATATCGATACCGAAGTTCATTTCTTCTTCAACGCCAGCTGCAGCGTAGTCGGTGTTGTGGTCAAACATCACACGAGTCCAGTTGTAGCTGGGATTGTTGTTGGGTTTTTCGGCCATATAGTTTGTATACAAACCGGTCAGGTCGAAGGGGAAAGTCATATTGGTCCACAAGGTCATATAGGAGTTGGGCATCAACACCATATTCATCTTGAGGGTAGCGTCAACAGCGGTACGAGCCTTGTCGTCGCCGTACACCGGAGCGATTTCGGTGTAGTCGAAATTCTTGACGCGGAAGGCCATGTAACCGGAGACAGCCAGCGGAACATCGTCCTTACCCATGAGGGTAGATTCCATGTCGTTGGCCAGGGTATCCAGGTTTTCCTGGATGGCGGCAACGCGCTGTTCGGCGGTCAGGTCCTTAGGAATATAGACCTTGGCTTCGGGAGCAACCTTTGCGGGAGCCTTTTCAACATTGGCACCGCCGAGAGGCTGAACTTCTTCGGCAGCGGCCACTTCTTCGGCAGGTTCCTCTGCAACAGCAGGTTCAACCTCAGTAGCCGGTTCGGCTTCGGAAGCATAAGAATCGGAGCCATAGGTATCAGAAGAGTATGCATCGTAGGAAGATTCGTTGGAAGAGCTTTCTTCAGAAACGCTTTCTTCTGCGGGAGCTTCTACAGCGGAAGCTTCGGAACCGTAATCGGAATAATCATCCTCTTGAGCAAGAGCAAGAGAGGAGCAAAGCAGGGTTGTTGCTAATAGAGATAATTTGCGCATATAATCCTAGTCCTCTTAGATCTCATTGCGGAACGGATAGTAGGCAGGACCCTCGTAAGCCTTGCCATGCTTCTTAATAACAATATCGTCCATCCAGACCTTGAAGGATTCGTTTTCGTCCTTACGAACTTCGAGGCGGAAGCCCTTGAAATTAGACCAGTTGAAGGGGAGCATCACTTCGCGAGTATTCTTGGCATCCCAGTACACACCAGTGGTACCGAAAAGCTTCAGAGGAATGCTAAAGCGGGTCCATTCGGTGGTAATTTCACCGAGACCCTTGGAACGGAGCTTGACCTGCAGGGATTCACCGTTACTCTTAACGCCATCATCCACAAGCACGAACAGAGCGTTTTCACCACCCTGGGCACCCTTGATCCAGAACTCCAGGACGCCGTCTTCCAGGTACGGAGCCAGGTCTACGGAACCGGCAATACAGATTGCGATACCGGAGTAGTCGCTAGCGATCAATTCCATTTCCATGGAAAGAGCGCCTTCCATGGCGTACTTATCCGTGAGGACCGGTTCGGGGTTTTCACGGGGATACTGGTAGGTATATCCACCACCACGGGGAATTGCTTCACGCATGATGACGGTTACAACATCCTTATCCGGGCGGAAGGACTTGCCTTCTTTAAGGACAAAACGACCAGCATCGCGATCGCGATAGCTGCTAAAGGAAGCCGCATCAGCTAGGGAAACGGCAAGAAGCATGCCCAAGGCACACTTCAGTAACGACGAGATTCTCATATATTTCATATCCTAAGGAGTCTCCAAAAACGGACGGTGCTCAAATATAATCAAATTTGAATACAAGCCCAAAAATAACATTTTTATATGCACTACGAATACCAGTTTCTCAAAAAAACATGTTTTCCGATGTAAACAAAAAAAACATTTTATCAATATGACCCTCAACGAATTAAATTTATGTTTACAATACCGACTTTTACACTACGGGAAAGGTTTTATGAAACGAATTCTGTCCACTCTCGCCATTGTATCTTCTGCCCTAATTTGGCAGGCTTGTTCCGACGATCCGGCCAGTTCCAGCGAGGAACCGGGCTCCTCCGCGTCTGCACTTCCCACCAGTAGCGCAGGCATCGATGAGGACGAACCCACAGGTCAGTCCTCGCTTCCGGATTACAGCCGCGCCATCGCCGTCAACAAGATGCTGGGACACGGCATCAACTTCGGTAACTCCTGGGATTCCGGCATCGATCCCCAGAAAAAGTGCGAAGAAGGCAAGGAAAACGACTGGTGCTACACAGAAGGCAAGGTCTACGACTACCTGGACGAAAAGTGGAACAACCCCATTGATGACGAATGGTTCAAGATTGCCAAGGACGCAGGTTTCCAGTCTATCCGTCTGCCGGTTCGTTGGAACCAGACCGCCCTGCAGGAACCTCCCTACACTATCCAGGCGGAACGCGTAGCCGGTGTGAAGCACCATATTGACGTGGCCAACAGCCTCGGCATGCCCGTGGTCATCAACCAGCACCACTTTAACGAACTTTATGAAAACCCCGACAAGTACTTGCCGCAGTTCTACGCCATCTGGGAACAGATTGCCGAAGAATTCAAGGATTACAGCAACGACTCCCTGGTTTTCGAAGTCCTGAACGAATCTCGCGGAAAGTCGGATAAAATCCTGGCCCAGATGACTGACAGCGCCATCAAGATCATCCGCAAGACCAATCCGGGCAGAACCATCATGATTGACCCGGGTAACTACGGTAAGTTCGATCTGATGGGCGATTTCGCCGATATCAAGGACAGCAACATCATTATCGACGGTCACTACTATGAACCTTATAGCTACAGCCACCAGGGACACAACGGCGCATGCGGCTCCCTCTGGAAGCCCATCGACCAGACCGCAGCTCTCTCCATCGTCGCCGACTTGAAGAATTACGTCCAGCTGGCAAAGAAAACCTTCCCCGGCAAGAACGGAACCTACGCCCCCCTGTACATCGGTGAATTTGGCGCCTCTTCCGCCTGCGAAGCCGAAGGCGTAGACGACGAAAACAGATCCTATTATATCAAGGCTATCGTGGAAGTCGCCAACCAGCTGGGCTATACCTGGGCCATCTGGGGCTTTACCGGAGTTCAGTTCGACATCTACGACAAGGGTGCCGGCGAATGGTACCCCAAGATTCTGGAAGTTCTTCAGAAGAATATGTAATAATCTACGGTCGAACGATAGAACCGGCCCAATGATCGTCAAAGAAGGCTTGGAACAGATGTTCCGGGCCTTTTTTCAATTCCTCGATGACTTCGGAGGCGGGGCGGCCGCTACGGTACAGCATACGGTAGGCCTGTTCCAGGTTGCGGATACGTTCTTCGGGGAATTCTTCGGGATGGAGGCGGAGAGCATGGAGATTAAGACCACAATAACGGATAGGGGTTCCCGATGCCTTGGTACACGGAGGGACGTCGCGGTCCACCTTATAGGTTCCGCCCACGAAAGCGTATGCACCCACCTGGTTGCGCTGCTGGATGGCAGTAACGCCACCGATGGTAGCGAACTCACCGATGCGAACATGACCGCCAAACTGGCAACCATTGGCGATAACGGCACCGCGGCCAATCTGGCAGTCGTGACCGATGTGGGAATAGGCCATGATCAGAACCTGGTCGCCGACGCGGGTGCAACCTCCCCCCTGGACGGTTCCGCGGTTTAACGTACAGTATTCGCGGATGGTGCAGTGGGCGCCGATTTCTAGGCGGGTTTCTTCCCCGGCGTACTTCAGGTCTTGTGGGGGCGCCCCCAGAACGGCACCATCATACACATGGGTTTCAGGTTTGATGTTCACTCCGCCATACACATGTACCCTGGATTCCAGGACCACGCCTTCTCCGATTTCAGCCCCTTCATCTACCAGGCACCAGGGCCCGACAACAGCAGAATCGGGGATTTTTACAGAAGGATGGACAAATGCGGAAACGTGAATCATGGCAAAAAAGTAGAAATTTCCTAAATTTGCGAACACCATGGGTAGTGTAATTATCGGCAGCCTCACTGCACTCTATGTGCTCCTGTTCCTATTCTTTGTAATAGGGCTGTTGAAGACGCACCGTTACAAGGGTGTGAAGGCCACTCCCACCGTTTCTGTGGTGGTCCCCATGCGTAATGAAGAGGAATTTGCCCTGCGCACCCTGGAGGCCCTGGCGGTCCAGGATTATGTGGGGGAATGGGAAGTAATCTGCGTAGACGACCGTTCTACGGATTCTACCAGGGAGATTCTCGAGAAGTTTGCCGCAGACCATCCGCGATTCCGTGTGCTTTCGCTGGACCCGAACCTGCCCCAAATCGCAAGCCCCAAGAAGCGAGCCCTGGAAAGCGCCTTCAAGATTGCAAAGTACGAAGTGCTCTTGACCATGGATGCCGACTGCATTCCCCGCAAGAGCTGGATTACCGCCATGGCGGGCCGCTTCGTAGACGGAATCTGCATTGTCCAAGGTCCGAAACAGAATAACGGCACCCGCACCATGCCCCACCTTTTCCAGAAACTGGAAACCCTGGGCTACACCGCCATGGAAGCCGCCGGTTTCAGCTGGGGACACCCCATCGTGGCAAGTGCTGCCTGCCTGGCCTACAAGAAGGACCTGTTCTTTGAAGTGGGCGGATTCGGCGACCTGATTAATTTGAGCAGCGGTGACGATGACATGCTCATCCACAAGATGATGAAAATTCCGGGAACCAAGGTCTGCTACAACCTGGACAGGGAAGCGGTTATCGAGACGGAACCGGTTCACACGTGGAAGCAGCTCTTTAACCAGCGCGCCCGCTGGAGCAGCAACGGCACCAGCTACGAAAGCAAGCCGTACATTTTGATGCTGACCTTGATTTACACCTATTACATCTGGATGTTTATCAGCCCCTGGTGCGTGGTGTTCTTCGATTGCCCCTGGCAGTGGTGCGTGTTCAGCATCTTGCCGAAGATTGTCATCGACTTTATCTTCCTGGGAATTGCATCCTGGAAGTTGCATAGCAAGCGCAAGATGCTTGCGTTTATCCCCACGGAACTGATCCAGATTCCTATGATCGTGTTCTGCGTGCCAGCAGGAATTACCGGACTATTCAGGTGGAAATAAATCCTTAGAGGTAAAACTGCTCGCAGTTTTACGTCAGTTGTTCACGGGACCAAATGTTTATTGCAACCGCTCGCGGGCCCAGGACTGGGCGGCATCGGCATCGGCGATTTCGCCATCCAACTGCAGTTCAAAACTTTTCTTGATCAGCTCGCCCATTTGCTTGCCGGGCTTTACACCCAGATCCATCAGCATCTTGCCAGTGAGATAGGCCGTAGGCGCCTTTTCGTAGACACCCAGTTCTTCGGCGCGGACCCTGAAGGCCTGTGCGTAGGTGTTCCGAGTTTCTTCGGCGTACAGGGTATTACTCTGCAAGAAAGCGATATACAGGCGGAGTCCGGAAAGTTCCACCGACAGACGACGGATTTCGGAATCCCGGGGAATGCTTTCGCCAGGCTCATACCTGAAGGCATTTTTTAACAGCAGGGGAACACCGCGAACCAATTTGATTTCGTTGGTAATGCGAGCCAGGAACTTAAGAACCGCTTCTTCGCAGGACTTCTCATCAGAAGCAGCGGACGCATTACCGGCAAGCAAACCGGCAAACATCAGGACCATCCGTTCTTCGTCGGAAAGATCCTGGACGGCGGAAAGATTGTTGAGGAATTCGCCAAGAGTTTCCCAGCTAGAATCATCTGCAGCGCCATTCAAGGACAGGGGACGAATTTCGGGGAAGTATTCATCCAGCTTAATGTCGAGGAAAGCGCGAAGGCCGAGAGAGGGCTTACCGGGTTTCAGCAACCACTTCTTGAATTCTTCGAAAAGACGTTCGATGGACAAGTCATCAAGCGAAAGGGTGCGGCACATTTCAACCGTTTCGGGAGCTAGCTTAAGCTTGAAGCGGCTAGCAAACTGCACTCCGCGAAGAATACGCAAGGAATCTTCGGCAAAGGCGGGCCCCACATGACGAAGAAGGCCGGCCTTAAGATCTTCCACACCATTATAAGGATCGCAAAGAGTCAGATCCGGCAGTTCCATGCCCATGGCGTTGATGGTAAAGTCGCGACGGAGGGCGGCTTCCTTGAAAGTCAGACGGGCATCGGTCTTGACCACAAAACCGCGATGTCCGTAACCCACCTTGCTTTCGGTACGGGGGAAAGAGAAATCGAGAGACTCCCCTTTCATGGCGAGATGGATGACACCAAAAGCCTTGCCAATCAAATTGCAACGACCAAACTTGGACAGAATGGCAATCAAGTCATCCTGCTCCATATCATACACTTCGATGTCGTAGTCACGGCAGTTACCGCCCAGCATGGCATCGCGGACCCAACCGCCCACCAAGTAGGCACGACCACCGGCCTCGCGAATTTCGCCCGCAATTTTCAATAAACGCTGGGGCAGGCCCGGTTCAAAAGTTTCACCCGAAAGAGTTTGCACTGTGGCCATGAATCACCCTACTGGAAGTTGGAAACATCACTTGCAGAAGTATCGGCAGGTACCTCATCCGCAGACGGAGCGGTTCCTGCACTTTCGGACGGAACAGTCTTGCTTCCGTAGCGGTCATAGATGCTCACCGTTTCCTGCCCTGACGAATCACCCAATGCATCTGAAACAGAAATTTCACGAGGGGATTCGTCAGCCGCGGCAGTTCTAGACTCAGCAGACTTTGTCGAATCCGTTGCGGCAAAGCGGTCATAAATGCTTTTACGAGATGCGGCTCCATCTGCCTTTTTCAAGGCTTCCTCTTCACGGCAGACACGAAGTTCTTCTTCTGCATAAGCTCGCTGGTCAGGAGAATAGGCCATGGTATTCAGACGATATTCCATTTCTTCGCACACGAGACCTTGACGTTCCCCTGCGCAAGCATTCAGCAGTACACTTATCACGAACAACAAAAAAATCAGACGTACCATCCAGCAAACCCTCTAATGGATAATAATGAACTTGCCCTTCTTCACCTTTGAAGAATTTTTTACAACATAATAATACACGCCAGGTGCCACCAGATTTCCGTCTAATCCGCGACCATCCCATTCAACGCTGCCCCCCAGTGTATCATCTTTTCGGAAGGAACGAATCAGGGAACCGCCACGGTTATAGATGCTAACAGATGCGCCTTCTGCAATATTCGCAATAACGAATCGGTTATGGACAGCAGGCCTGAAGGGAACGGGATAGGCATAAACGTCGGCCTTTGCCGAATCGGTCATGTTCTTCGAGGAGTACTTGAGATTCTTGTTGTAATAACGGCTGACGCCACTGGCATGAGTAAACCAGACCACCCCAAGGGTATGGTCAATGGAAAGGTCCGTTACGTCATTGGACAACATACCGCTCTTTACATTGTAGGACTTGACCGTCAGCGTGTCGGGAGACTTGTTTTTCAGGGACAGACGATAGGCGCCCTGGTCTGTCGTACCTAACCACAGGTTGCCATGAATATCCACGTCAATGGCAGAATATTCGGAAGCACGCAGACCGTTCGTCGACTTGGGCGACACAAGCGTATCCTTGTCTTTTTCATTCTTGTCCAGATAGTAGAGCGATGATTTCGTAATCACCCACAGGCGATCCCCAATAGAATCGTAAACCATATCCACGGGAGTAGATTCCAGGGGGATAGATGTTTCTATGGTAGCACCGGACAGTTCACCCCCATTGTTCTTGGGAGAAGGAATTCGAATGATGTCAAGCCCGCCATCGGCAGCGATCGCCGTGCCCTGTCTTGAACCCACATACAGAAGCCATGAACCATCTTCATCGATCGTTGCGTAGAGAGGGCCAGCCATTGAAGTTTGCCCCACCTGGCTTGCACAATAAACTTCGCCATTGGTCTTGAAATAGTTTATGCTGTACTTCTTTCCGTTGGAGGTCGTCGTCAAGAAACCGGAACTGTCCGGCGCAGGTGTCGACCCGACAGAAATAACATACTGCAAGGGATTTCCGAGGTCATCATAACGGCCTTCAAAGTAGTTATCCAGGCAGGCGCCGCTATTCAGCCCAACGGAGAACTGCTGATCCAGCCCCCAATTTATGAACATGAAGAAGCCGAAACCCCAGATGTGGAAAAAGGTATGGCCATCGGGCAGCACCGATATGGACTTGATGCGGGCATCAAATGCAGCAGATTGACTACCGATCCCAGGCAGAGGATAAGACAGGTCGCTCCACGGTGCAACACCCCCATAGCTAATCCCGCCTTCCGTAGTACCAACAACGACACCACCGGTAGGCACGGCATGAACTTCATAGGGTTCCCCCAGCGGGAAATCATTGAACAGTGACAGGTCTGTTAGGGAGTTAAGGCTAGGGTCATAAAGGAAGACAGCCTCATCGCCAACCAGGAAATACTTGTCTTGGGCCTTCTCGATCCATCGAGTCTTTCTGACGACGGTAGTATCGTAAATAATCTCCTGGTTTCCCGCAACCTCGATAGTGTCAATGGGAGTCGCACTAATTGTATAGCTGGGGTCATCAATGATATCCCCTTCGATATTTATAAGGTTGGAGTCCTTTTCGACCAATCCATTCACCAGAGACGGATCTTTAACCTTGCTCCATGACAAAGGATCAAAAAGTTTAGCATCCCCGCCCACATCATACCAGTCCATTTCGCGAACATAGGACTGTTCGCCAACATTCACGTAAAGAGAATCTCCGTGAACCACAAGTTTCTGGATATTATCTGCAGACAGATTGTATTCACCAATTCTGTCGATTGTTGCAATAGAGGTTTTCGTAATCAAGTCAAAAAAGGCCAGACGGTCTTCAAATGCAATAACAATGATGGAATCGGCAAGAGCGGCTCCATCAGGCAGCACTCTAGACTTATTGGCGACGTAAGACCTATTCAGTACTCCCCAAACATTTCTTTGGGCGTCCAATGCGGCAATCAGACCGAACTTGGAAATGGCATAAATCCGTTCTTCATAGCCGACAATGGCGTGGAATATGGCCTCTTCCAATCCGTCTTCAGAATGAAATACGCGATCACCGTCTATGGCGCGGTAACGGATACCTCCGTCAGTCGCCAAAAGAATACCCCCACCATAGGGGATGCAACTTCTAACAGGAAAGGGCTTAGAAAAAGTAAGCCAGCTCTCCGCGGCAAAAGCCTGGGCAACAGTCAGAAAGACAATCAGTAGTAAGGTATAGAACTTCACATTACAAAATTACGAAATTTCATTGTTCCTCGTAAGCAAATCCTCCAAAAGAACCATTGGAGCATCAATCTTTTCAAGGATGGCATCCCTTTGCCGCTTTTCTTTGCGCATTTTATTTACAGCCCTGCAGCGAAGCTTGCTTAGGTACCCCCTATTTCTCGTCAGAATCCGGGCCGCATCCTTCAAAAGAAAACCTCCAAGATACGTCAGTTCCGTAACGAGGGCTTCTTCTGGATTGAGCACCTGCATAAAAGTCTTGAGCAGCGCGGCAGCCTTGTTCTCGCGGGATTCATTACGAAAATGGACCGAAGACTGTTCGGGATAAACATCGTACGCCGCCTGATTTTCCCTCAGCACAGAAAAGGGCAGAACCATTTTCTCCCGACGGTAAAGATCGAAGTGGGTACACAACGTTACCCTATAAAACCAGGGCCAAAGTGCGGTATCCAAATTAAGATTTTTCGCATATTTGCAAAACTTCAGCGCAACCTCCTGAAAAAGATCGTCTGCGGCCTCTTTTGTACTACTCCGCTTGCAACATAGTTTGTAAATTTGTGGGGCATTCTTGCGCCAGATATTCTCTAGCCGAATGGATACTTCTTCTGAAAAAATTCGCGTATTTTCCATAGTCAGAACGGGAATTTTGACAGAGTGTTTTCAGTTGAAGTCAAATCTAGGAAACCCTATGCGTAAAAAACCGATTCTTGATTATTTTGTCAACAACTGTTTGCAAAATGCTTCATTTTGCATTTTGCTACTGACTTTACCCTTGACAAGCTTCGCCGAAGAATTCAACATGAACAACATGCCCCCTCCGGACATGAGCATGACCTATTCGGCAGGGGAACTGGCTGCAGGATCAAAACTTACCGTCAAAATCACCATTCCCGACAACTGGCACGTAAACGCCAACATTGCCGCCGACGAATTCCTGAAACCCTCGTCCATTGACGTCTCCGCCCAAGGAATTTTCTTTGGCGAACCCGTCTGGCCCGCCCCCATCAAGGAATACAGCGAGGCTCTGGACCTTGAAAACCTGGTATTCCGCGGCGAGTTCCAGGTCATCCTCCCCATCGACAGCGTAGAAAAGAACTTCGACAGCCTCTCCACCACCATCACCTTCCACTACCAGGCATGCGACAATTCCATCTGCCTGGCACCCGCCCAAAAGACCATATCGCTGGACGGGAATACTTTTGGAAAGGGGAACGCAGGCAACGGGGACGCTAACCTAAAAAAAAATGGTAAAGACGGGGATGAGCCGCAGCAGGTAAACGCTACGGAAGAAAAATTCGACATCATCATGGAATTCCAGCAGGAAGAAAACGCTGGAACAGACGCCAAAACCGTCGCAAGTGAAGCCACGGCAAACGAAGGCACCGCAAGCGAACCGCAGACCGCCGCAGAAGAAAGCGCCGCTGAAGTCGCCGCCGTTGGAGAAAGTGCCGCAGACTCCGCCGCAGGTTTCGCCGGCACCCTAGCCCTCCTGTTCTTCGCCTTCGTCGGTGGCATCATCCTGAATCTGATGCCCTGTGTTTTGCCGGTGCTTTCGTTGAAAATTTTCAGCCTCGTCAAGCAGGCCGGGGAATCCCGCAGCCGCCTGCTGGCATCGGGACTCAGCACCACCGCAGGCATCCTCTGCAGTTTCTGGGTGCTGGCAGCCATCATCAGCGTCATCAAGATTGGCGGCGGAAATGCCGGCTGGGGAATGCAGTTCCAGAGCGCAGGCTTTATCGCCTTCATGGTGGTGATCCTCACCGCCTTCGCCATGAGTTTCTTCGGACTGTTTGAAGTGTGGCTCCCCTGGGGTGCCACCACCAAGATGGATGCCGCCGGCAGCAAGGGCGGCCTGGCAGGCGCCTTCTTTACGGGAGCGCTGCTTGTTTTGCTCAGCACCCCCTGTTCCGCACCCTTCCTGGGAACCGCCATGGGATTCGCCTTTACCGCAAGCCTGCCGGTACTGTTCCTATTCTTTACGGCAGCAGGCATCGGACTTGCCCTCCCCTATCTCCTGGTCAGTTTCTTCCCCGCCGTTCAGAAACACTTGCCCAAGCCGGGAATCTGGATGACCTACCTGCAGAAGGTCATGGGTGTTTTACTTCTGGCCACCGTCTGCTGGCTTCTCTGGGTCGTGAACGAGCAGGCAGGTTCTGCAGGCGTAGGAATCTTCGCAGTTATCGCTGTAGTATCTGCAGTGGCCAGCGCCCTCATCGGGAAAATCGCCCCGCCGGGTGTAGCCTTCAGCCGTGAAGTGGTCGGATTCGCAGGCGCCATTGTGATTCTTGCCGGTCTCTGGTTCGGCGTTCTCGCACCCCGCTACGAAAACGTAGTCGTCGATCGTTTCAACGCCCGCATGGCAGAACAGATGACAGAAGACGGCTGGTTCCGTTACAGCCCCGCCCTCATAGAAGAATTCAAGGCCGCCGGGCGCACCGTATTCATCGACGTTTCCGCCGACTGGTGCATTACCTGCAAGGCAAACGAAGCCGCCGTCCTTAACCGCGAAGAATTTACCGACGCAATGAACAAGCTGAACGTGGCCCGCGTCAAGGCGGACTGGACCCGCGAAACTCCGGAAGTGAATGCATTGCTCCGCAGTCTTGGAAAATCTGGCGTACCCGCTTATGCAGTATACCCCAAGGGCGATGCAAGCAAGCAGATTGTCTTCCCGGAACTGCTGACCACAGGTGCCATCGTCGAAAAGATTACTGGCAAGTAAAGTCCTTTTTCCGTATAAGAAAAGCCCGCGGGATTTAAACCGCGGGCTTTTTTGCGATTTCTATAAGCAATCCCCGACATTGTCGGGGATCCCATTAAAAATTAGCGCTTGCCTTCCTTCTTATATTTCTCAATACATTCCTGGTAGAATTCATAGGTCTGCTGAGCGATGGCCTTCCAGCTGAAGACGTCGATAGCGCGCTTGCGGCTCACTTCGCCCATCTTCTTTGCCATTTCGGGGTTGGCCAGAATGGTGTTCAGCTTGTTTGCGAAATCGGTCTGGAATGCCTTGGGGTCGGCGGGTTCGAAGTTGGTCTCGGAAACAGCCTTCAGGGGAACCAGGAAGCCAGTTTCGCCATCCACGATAATTTCGGGAATGCCACCCACGGCGCTACCCACCACAGGAGTACCGCAGCTCATGGCTTCAAGGTTGATGATACCGAAAGGTTCGTAGAGGGACGGAGTTGCAAAGACAGTAGCGTGGCTATAGAGCACACGGAGTTCTTCATGAGGAACCGGTTCCTGGATCCATACAACACCTTCGCGGGTCTTCTGGACTTCTTCAATGAGAGCCTTGCATTCGTCGGCCAGTTCCTGAGTGTCGGGGGCGCCAGCGCAGAGAACCACCTGGGCGTTCTTGTCGATCTGGGGAATTGCCTGGATCAGCTGGCTGATACCCTTCTGACGGGTAATGCGGCCCACAAACAGCACGAAAGGCTTCTTCGGGTCTACACCCCACTTTTCCAGGATGCCTTCGCTGAAGGTGGGCTTGTAGAAGTCGGGATCGATACCGTTGTAAATCACCTTCACACGGTCTTCGGGAACGCCATAAAGCTTCATCACGTCGCGCTTCATGCCCTGGCTAACGGCGATGACACCGTCGGCGGCTTCGTAGGCGGTCTTTTCGATCCAGCAGCTCATGGCATAGCCACCGTCGCCCAGCTGTTCAGCCTTCCACGGGCGGTGAGGTTCCAGGGAGTGGGTGGTCAAAATCAGGGGGCACTGCAAAAGGCGGGAAGCCAGGACGCCACCGAAATGGCTGTACCAGGTATGGCAATGAATGACATCGATGTCATCCATGGTAGCTGCCCACTGCAGGTTAATATCCAGGGGCTTGAAAATCTTCTGGAAACGATCATCCTTGGGATTCAGGCCCAACTTACGGCTAAAACCGATAGCACGGATATTGTCGGCGTCATCGTTCTGCACGCCAAAGCAGCGGGCTTCCACATGGCAAAGCTTGGCCAATTCCTGGGTCAGGAACTTGACGTGGATACCGGCACCGCCATAGATTTCCGGCGGGAATTCATTAGTAAGGATAGCTGCGTTCATAAATGTCTCCAGTGGCGGAAAAATCCGCCATTCGCACTAAATATACATCTATTTCCTTAGGCCAAAAACGCTAACTAAAAAAAAGATTCCCCGACTTGCGCCGGGGAATCCTTGGAGTGTGTTATGTAGAGATACTTTTTATCAGGCTAGAAGTTCTTGCACTGACCCTTCCAGTTACCCGGGCCACCAACGATGGGGCCGTTGATGTAGGCGCCACTGGTACCGACGAAGTCAGCCTTACGGAAGTCTTCGCCACCCAGGTGCCAACGCATCCAGGCGACGGTAGCAGCCATGCCGCCCCAAGGACCAGAACCGTGGCCCCAGCCACATTCACCGTTCTGGCATTCAGGATTTGCACCGACCGCACCACCAGTCATCTTGATAAGGCAAGCGGGAGCCTTGACACCCGGATTACCGTAGTCAGCTTCTGCATTGGGGCGTTCCATACCACCTTCGCCATAAACGATGGCGAAAGTCTTGGTTGCAGGAACCTTAGTGCCATCCACATGAGCCATGTCGCCACTGTTGTTCAAGACTGCAGTAATCACGCGATCGTCATTGATAAGCATTTCTTCGGACTGGAGACCACCCATGGAGTGACCGGATGCACCCACCTTGGTCATATCCAATTTCTGGTACAGGGGGTCGCCCGGAGTATTGTTCTTCTTTTCGAGCCAGTCGAGAGCGGGCTTGCCGCGGCCAGTACCATCCGGAGATTCGCTAGTGGCGATTACAACGAAACCGTGGGAAGCAAGGCGACGGATAATGCCTTCGTATTGTGAGGGGCTAGAACCGCCACCTGGGCCCCACAGCACAACGCCATGTTTCTGGGTTTCGGAAAGTCGCTTGGGATAAGCAAGAATGGCTCCGCCGTTATCACCGGTGTTTGTGAAGTATTCCACCTCCATGTAGTTCTTGTTTTCGTCGGTATCAGTTGCAAGGAAGATTCCCTTGGGAGCTTCCTGGACCACAGCGCTAGAGCTTTCCGGAGCGGATTCGCTTGTGCTGGAAGCCGGTTCAGTTACGCCGCCCTCAGAATCGGAACTTGTCACGACATCGGAAGGATTGTTATCGGTAGGAACGTCACCTTCAGCAGGAACATCACCGCCTTCTGCGGGGGTGTCGCCACCTTCGGCGGGAGTATCACCAGTGGGGGGAACAACTTCACCTTCTCCACCAACGTCACCATTTTCTTCACCGGTAATCGGATCGTCAGTAGGATCCATAGCGGCAGAAGATTCCGGATTAGTATAGATAATTTCACCCGTAACCGGGTCAACCATGGGTTCGCCAGTTACCGGATCGATTACCGGTTCGCCAACCACAGAGCTGGAAGACAGACCACCAAGGGCGCCGTCTACAGCATCTACTACAGAATCACCACAGTTCATGAATGCCAATGCACTTGCAGTAACAAATGCCAGCTTGACCACCCTAATAAAATTCTTTTTCATTTTTAACTCCTTTTATTCCATCACCGAGAATAAAAGTACCTAGAACCAGGCAAAGAAAATAAGGTTCAAAAAGAGATTCCTTGGATAAAATGTCAACATGGACAATTTGTCAACGAGAAAAATTTTTTACATTAATTTATACATAAAAATCCACGATTGACACATATCAATCGTGGATAAAAATCAGACTTTTATTTTTTACAAATTAATTTTCGCGCCAGCGACCGCACCCTTAGCGAAGGCGGTCGTTAATAGTAGCCATAAATTCTGCGCGGGTCTTTTCGTCGGTCTTGAATCGGCCAAGAAGCTGTGTAGTCACCATGGTAGCACCGGGTTTCTTGATACCGCGCATGGTCATGCACATGTGGCTTGCTTCCAGAACAACGGCAACGCCCTTAGGCTGCAATTCCCTCTGGATCAGTTCCGCAATCTGGCGAGTCATGCGTTCCTGAATCTGGGGGAAGCGGGCATAGAATTCCACCACGCGGGGAATCTTGGAAAGCCCAACAACGCAATCACCGGGAATGTAGGCGATATGGGCCTTACCGGTAAAAGGCAAGAAGTGATGTTCACACATGCTGGCGAAGGGAATGTTGGGCACAACGATCATCTCGTCATACTTTTCGTGGAAGCGGGTCTTGAGGATATCTTCGGCCTTCAATTCTCCAGTCAGGCTGCTCATGACCTCGGCATACATCTTGGCCACGCGCTTGGGAGTTTCCAGCAAGCCTTCGCGATTAACATCTTCACCCATACCTTCAAGAATCATCTTGAAGCCATCTTCCATCATTTTTAAATTCATATCAGTTACTCTTCAATCAATTTTTTTATCCTGCACCTTCGAACCTAATTCAGCTAAGGAACTAAAGTTCCTAGTTTCGTACAGCTCGCGGGATTGGATCCTTCACTTCGTTCAGGATGACGCACCTGCGGTGCGTCACTTCTCCAGCGGGAGCATCAAGATACGAGACTTCCGCTTCTGATTGTAGTGATCGCGCTTGGTCTTGGGGAGTTCCTCCACAGTACCATCCACAAAGCCGAAATGGTAGAACCAGTCCAGAGCCTGGGTGGTCAGCAGGAACAGCTTCTTGCAACCCTTCATGCGACCCACGGAAATCAGGTGACGAACGATGGCGTCGCCGATTCCGGACTTGCGGTAGTTGGCGCCCACAGCGATACCTGCAATTTCGGCCATGCCGTCTTCGAATTCATGAAGAGCGCCGCAGCCGTGAATGCTGTTATCGATGTTGTACACCACGTAGTCCTTGAGCTTTTCGGAAATGCTTTCCTGGGTACGGGGCACAAGGAAGCCCTGGTCGATGTAGTCCTGCATAATGCGCAGGATATCGGGAATGTCTTCCATATTGGCGGGCCTGATACTGGAGTACTGGTTGGCGTACACCATGGTACCGTCACCGCGGGCGGAGAACACTTCCTGCAGCAAGCTGCCCTGGAATTCACCGCTAAGCAGATGGACACGGTTGGCGCCGGCCTTGCAGGCGTGAATGGCGTTCATCAGGTAGTCCATCTGGGCAAAATTCAACGTGTCGGAGTTCAGCTCCAGAAGTTCCTGGGCCTGGTCCACATCCATTGCAGAAATCAGACCATTGTCCGTAGGTTCCAAGTACTTGGTGTTTTTGCCCGTCACCAGGCCATCCAACTTGATACCGTCCTGGTTACCGATGAAGAACAGCTTACCCACCTTCATGTACTTGCAAAGTTCGGTGGCCAGTTCCGTGGAGCTGATGTTGTAGGCGTGACCGATCTTGTTCCAGCCAATGGGCGGAATAATAGGCACGAAATTCTCGTCCAGCAGCTGTTCCAGAATATCCTTCTGGATACGTTCGATGCGGCCAGTGCGCATGTAGTCCACACCGTTCACTACACCCATGCTGCGGGCCAAAATCCAGTTGCCCTGAATACCACGGAGGCCGCTTGCAGTCAAGTGGCTCATGATATGCTGGGCTGCACCCAGGGACGCCTGTTCCACATGGGGCAGGGCATCTTCGCAAGTGAGACGCACACCGTTATGGAACTTGGATTCCACACCCCAGGCCTTCAGCTGGGCGTCGATGGAATTGCGAGTGCCGGGCACGATAATGATCTTAATCCCGGACTTGTGCAAAAGTCCGATATCTCGCATGAGCACAGGAAACAGCGGATGGCTCATGAGATCGTCTTCGATCTTCAACACAAACAGCTGGCCCTTGAAGCGTTCCATATACCCGAACACTTCGCGAATGAAACCTGCTATTTCAAAATGCTGGGATGTAAAATCATTTGGATTCATAAACTCAATAATAAAAAAATTGGTTCAGAAACAAAATGGCATAACGAAAAGAAAACAAAAAGAAAAACCGCGGGAAGTTAACCGCGGCCTTTCTTGAGAGAGAAAGAAAACTCTTACTTGGCAGGCTTGGCTTCGGCGGCGGGGGCAGTTTCTGCAGGCTGCGCGGCGGCACCATCCGTTGCGGCGGGAACGGCTTCAGCAGCCGGTGCTGCAACGCCTTCCTCGGCAGGCGGAACTTCTGCGAAGACCTTCAGCAATTCCACTTCGAACACCAGCATGGCATTGGCAGGAATCATGGGAGGTACGCCAGCTTCACCATAAGCCAGGTCGCTAGGAATCCAGGCCTTCACCTTGGAACCCTCCTTGAGAACCTGCAGCAGGTCCTGCCAACCGGCAATGACCGCATTCACCGGGAATTCCAGCGGTTCTCCGCGCTTTACGCTATTGTCAAATTCAGTACCATCCAGCAGGGCACCCACATAATGCACCTGGACCTTGTCGCTAGCCTTGGGAGAAATGCCGGTACCTTCGGTAATCACCTTGTACTGTACACCCTTGGGAGTCAGCTTCACGGTAGGATCCTGCTTGTTCTTTTCCAGGAACTTGTTCTGTTCCTCCAGAGCCTTCTGGGCAGCGGCCTTTGCATCGGCTTCCTTGTTCTGCTGCATCAGCAGGAGCAAGTCCTGAAGGGCACTTTCTGCCGTAGAATCATCCATCAGGACCTTACGGTTGGAATCCACCACATCCTGGATGGCGCTCATCAAGAGCATCATGTTCACGGGAGCATTCACATTGGCAATAGCCTTACCCAGGTCCATACCCAGGGCATAGCTGTAACGGTCAGTCTTGTTTGCAAAACCGGCACCGGGAACAGCCACAGAAGCCTTGGCACCACTGGCTTCGGCAGAAACGGCTGCGGAATCGGCAGGGGCGGAACCAGCAGCTGGGGCAGCGGGATCCACAGCGGGTTTTTGAGAACCACCACATGCAACCATGGCTGCGCAAACGGAAATTGCAGAAAAAAGACGGACAAAACTCATGTTAATTCCTTTATAATCAGTGACTTACTGCACATCAATTTACAAAAAAGTGTGTCGGGGAACACGCCGTGAACACTTTTTAGCGGCTAAAAAATAGCGAAAAAGAATCCCCCAGGGCATCCATTTTTGGCAGAAATCGCCGTTTTTGAATAGAAAAACGCCACTTTTATCCAAAACTACATTCGGGAAACCCATTTAGAACCGCCCCAAACCGTAAACTTGCGTAAACAAAAACCCTTTGAAAGGTACAAGAAAATTACTAACTTACAACGCCAAGAAAGAGAGTGTAAGGAAATTGTATGAATTACCGCTTTGAAAATTACATTGAATCGGCTTCTGCAAGCAAGAAAAACTTCGAACGTGACCTTGAAGGTATCAAGGCCTCCCTCCAGTCGTCTATCCAGGGCAAAACCTCCACCTTTACGGTTCAGCCCGCAAAGACCGGCTGGCTCAAGGGCAGCCTTTCCTACCCCTGGGTACTGATTTGCAGTATCGCTCCGGCCCTGAAGGAAATTTTCTAATAGATATCCCTATCTTGCATTTCATTTTATGAAAAACGCCGCCTGTTTAAACAGCGGTGTTTTTTTATGCTCTTATTTTTTTATTTCCGCATATTTAAAACATCATACCTTATTTTTAAATTTGAACCATAAGAAAATTAAACCTGGAGACCAATATGGCAGCTCTCGTTTTGGACGGCAAGGCTCTTGCCAAGACCACTGAAGAAGAACTCAGCGCACGCGTCGCAAAGCTCAAGGAAAAGACCGGTAAGACCCCGATCCTCGCCACCATCCTCGTCGGCGACGATCCCGCTTCCGCAACCTATGTGAAGATGAAGGGTAATGCCTGCGCTCGCGTGGGCATGGACAGCATCAAGGTCATCATGCCCCAGGACACCACTACCGAACAGCTCCTGGCCAAGATCCAGGAACTGAACAACAATCCGGACGTCCACGGCATTTTGCTGCAGCACCCGGTTCCCCGTCAGATTGACGAACGCGCCGCATTCGAAGCAATCGACGCCCGTAAGGACGTTGACGGTGTGACCTGCCTGGGCTTCGGCCGTATGTCCATGGGCGAAAAGGCCTATGGCTGCGCCACCCCCCAGGGCATTATGCGTCTTTTGAAGGCTTACAATGTGGAACTCTCCGGCAAGCACGCTGTTGTTGTTGGCCGTTCCGCAATTCTCGGCAAGCCCATGGCCATGATGCTGTTGAACGCAAACTGCACCGTTACCATTTGCCACTCCAAGACACCCAACGTTCCGGAACTGGTGAAGCAGGCAGACATCGTCGTTGGCGCTGTAGGCAAGCCTGAATTCATCAAGAAGGAATGGATCAAGCAGGGCGCTGTTGTGGTTGACGCCGGTTACCATCCGGGTGGCGTCGGCGACTGCGAAAAGGGCATGGAAGAAGTTTCCAGCGCATACACCCCGGTTCCGGGCGGCGTTGGCCCCATGACCATCAACACCCTCATCTACCAGAGTGTTGAATCTGGCGAGAAGTACATTCTCGGTTAATTTCGGCTAATCGCAGAAGGTGCGTCGCGGCAGTTCCGCGGCAAGCAAAAAACTCGGTCGCTTTACGGCACCGAGTTTTTTTATTTCTTGAAGGTAGGAATTATTTCAAACAAAAATGCCTCTCTGCAGAATAATCTGCAAAGAGGCGGTTTTTAGGAGAATAAGAGAGAGATTTAATTACTTGCGGACGCGAATGGTCTGGGTAGCCTTACCAGCAACACCGTAGCGCATAACATAGGCGCCATTGCGCAGCGTTCCGTTAATGCCCTTCCATGCTTCCTGAGCGGAACCGGCAAAGACGTTTGCAGACTTGACCAGCTGACCGTTCATATCGAAAATCTGGCACTTGATCAATCCTGCGCCTGCATCCATCAGGATAGTGTTGGCAATCTTGACCAGTTCACCATTGCCTTCAAACTTGATCCAGTCCACATTCAAATTGTTGTCATTGATGGTCAGGCGCAGAATCTGCTTTCCGGCAGCCAGTTCCAATTCACCCGCTTCGACTTCGGTATAAGTATTCCAGTCACCCATGTTCTTGATTGCGGCATCCAGAGTGGCGGTACCCACAGAAACAGTTACAGAACCATCGGCACCATTACCAGTAGCGCCATTCACGGTCACCTTGTACTTGCCAGCAGCCTTCACATCGATGGTGTATTCGTAGTAGTCGCCAGCAGTGGTATAACCAGCGGCATAGCCTGCACCGGCCACAACGACGCCAGCATCATCTGTACGATAAGCGGTTCCATCATTTTTGGCCTGGCTGTGGGAATAGGCATTCACGTCGTAATTTTCTGCTTCCACAGTACCCGGAATTTCGATAGCGCCCTTAAAGGGATTGCCTTCGGCAGAAGCACTGGAAGAAGGTTCAGTAGAAGTGCTGGAACCCGGGTCCACCACAGCGGCGCCATCAGAAGAGAGCACAATGTCGCCACCATTGGGAACAGCATCAAAGTAGATGTAGCCATCCTTGATGGAGGCTTCGATGGCCTTGCCATCCTGGGTTGCGGAAACCTTGGTCCAGCTGCTCTTGACGCGAATGGACAAAGGATAGTTGTACTTGGAAATGTTGTCGGCGATGCTATGGGTAAGGGTATAGCTCATGCTGGTGGCGGAAGAAGACTTTTCAGTAATCTTCGCAGCCTTGCGTTCCTTGATGTACATGGCAACATGTCCCATGGGAGCAACCCAGATCTTGGAATCGTTCTGCTTTGCCCAACTGAGAGCGCCGTCGATGGCGCTAAGGTCCGTGGGAGAATAGGTAGCGTAACCATTGCTCTTGCCCTGGAAACCGTGAGTCAGGAACGAAACCCAGCCACCCTGCTGGATAGCCTTTTGCATTTGGCCAGTAAAGTCATTAGTGCTCTTGATGTCTCCCTCGGAGCCAGTCATGGTGGCGGGAACCTTGGTCCAGTCGCTGGGACCGTCCTTGCCCGAGATATCGGGCACACCCTGCCAGGAACCATTACAGATACGGCCAACAACGTAGTTCTGGCTCACAGAGGATGCACTGGGGGACTTACAGTTAGGATAAGCCAACGTGACAACGCCATAATTCTGGGAAATCTTGCCATTGATGGTATTTCTTGAGGAAGCCGATTCGTTATCAGGCATGGGGTTTCCATGATTATCGCTATGGCTTGCAATTTCGTGGCCATTATCAGCCATACCCTGGAAGCCACTCCAGTTAGGATTCCAAGTCGTCACAAGGTTAAAAGTACCCTTATAGCCGTACTTGTCAAATACCGGGGCGGCGTCAGTCACATGACTGGGAGCACCATCATCAAAAGTAAAGCTTGCCGCACCCTGACGGAAACCTGCCCAGGTTGCAATTTCCTGAGCCTGTACAGAAGCAAAAAGGCTGCCGATCACAGTTGCAGCAACAAAATATTTCCTTGATAGATTCATAACACATCTCCGCCTAAAAAGGCATAACTCTCTGAATCTATAAATACATTTTTCTAGTCCAACATGGACTATTTTTTAGGCGTTTCCGTTGTTGCTAATTACAACAACTGCTGATTCTATTTAACACAGCTTAGACAGGAAGGCCTTGGCATCTTCGCAGATCACCATCTTCTTTCCTAACAGCGACTGCAGACGTTCCAGGTCTGGATGCCCCTGCTGTTCATAAACAATCACGCGCTTGAACCGTTCGCGGTGCCGCAATAAAAATTCCAAATTGTTAATGTCGCTCTTGGGGAAACCGTAACCCACGAAGAAAATATCCTCCGCCTGCTTCAGGTAGTAATCGGCCTTGCTCCAGAGCAAGTTAAAGAGACTTCCGCGCAAGAAGCTTTCCTTGGCGTGGGCCATGGGAATATAGATGGGCGTATCTTCGCAATAGATGGGAAAACTGCGATCCCCCGGCTCCACCTGGCACACACTATTGAGATCCAGCGTGTCGGTCACCCCCTTGAGGGCATACCAGTTCAGGGAACCGTGGAGTTTGATCAAGTCGACGGTACGGCCGGTGTTGGCGCGTCGGGCAGTACGGTCAGCCGGCTCAATACGGACACCATAATCTACGGCCACCTGCCAGGACAGTTCTTCGTCGGAATAGATTGCCTTTTCAATCAGGGTATCGTAGTTGAAACTGAGAAGCAATGTATCGCGGGCACCGGCGCCAGAACAGTTGACGCAACGTCTGAGGAACGTCCGCAAGACCTTCGCCGAACTGGCATCCAGCGATTCTTCGCGACTGATAGCATTGGCAATAAAGCGAAGCAGTTCAAAACGCAGGGACGCATGATACAGGCGCTCCCGCTCCCCCGGGAAAATCTGGGCAGACAGAATGGACGTGGCCAAGGTCTCGATATCCAGATAATCCTTGCAACCATTGCACAAATCCAGAAACTTCCTGCAATAATCGCGAAAATGAGGGAATTCGTCGGGAATCCCTGCAGGAACCAGATTATTCAGGTCCCGAAGGGTCGGCATCTGGGGGCAAAAGGACTTACTGAAGCCCGACCCAAGCACGATAATTCGACGATATGCGTTTTTCGAAACACTCATGGTAGTGAATGTAATCAAAAAAGGCAGACTTTATTTGAAGAAATTTAAAAAAGTTTACAATGAAACGTCTAAAAAAGCATCCAACCCGTATCAAGGCCGGTCACGGGGACAAATCGTCTCACGGCACCAACATCCCCGGATCCCTGGTCCTTACCGATGACCACGGCCAAACCCGTCAGGAAGTTCATCCAGCGGCTGGGAGAGAATTGCAATCCGCAAAAATGATTCAGGCAGGGTACGATCCAGGCATCATGGGAACAGAAGATATTGATAGGGGCCTTCCCGTGAGAAAGCATGAACTGGACCATCTCCTGGGAGCGGGCTGCCAAGGGGAAATAAGCCGGGTCCACATAGCGGGAATCGGCGGCAGTTCCATCCAACCAACGACAAATCCCCTGGTAAAATCCAGTCACGTGAGTTTCCATGTAGGCATCGTAATTCTTCACAAAGAATTCCGCAAGGGGTTGCTGCGGCATTACATCGGGAGCATCTATCCCAAGACCAAGGCCGATATATTCGGCGGTCTGCATACAACGGCCTACGGGACTGCTAAAGAACATGCAATCGGCAGAAACTCCGCTGGTGCAGGAAGCGGCAATGGCCTTGCCTAGTTTAAGGGCTTGTTCGCGACCACGGTCCGTCAAACCGACAAAGGCGCCATGATCAGGGTCGTTAGGTTTTATATGGTCCCGCTCACCGTGACGAACCAGGAAGTACACACGTTCGTCATTTCCAACAGTCTTAAAAAAATCTGCGGCACTAACAAATTCAATCATCGATGACATTAGAAAGTCAACATGGGAAGCAAGTCAGCAAGAACCGGCGACAGGAAATACCAGATGCCGTGAGTCAGACCAAAGCAGACGACACCCAGCAAGAAGCCGCAAATGATGTCGGTAAACCAGTGAACGCCAAAGTACACTCGCAGAAGACCCCAGCTCATGGGGAACAGAAGCATCACCCAGCCATAGTAGGGCATGGCGGCAGTCATAGTCATGGCAACAGCGAAGTTGTTCATGGTATGACCGCTGGGGAAGCTGTATTCGTCCATGGGAGGCACCTGGGGCTTGATAGAATCAAGAACCACGAAGGGGCGGGGACGCTTCACCGTAAGCTTGATCAGTTCGTAGAGTCCCAGGGAAATGCCCGTAACAATGGCAGCTTCCATAGCTACAGGAATAAAGGCTCGCCAACCGATATGGATAAAAAGCACAATGGCAAAAAGAATCCAGACGTAGCCATCACCCAGGCGTACGTAAGAGCGAAGAAACCTCTTGGTCTTTTCGGAAAAATGCCTATTGTTCCAATACCAATAGAGTGATACGCCTTCGTCAAATTTTTGGATTCTCTTAAACATTGCGCCAAATTTAAAAATTTTTTCTGATTCAATTTCCTACTTTTAACATATTAACGTTGAAGCAGGACCTGCCCAACACGAGTACTTTCGGCGCAGCCGAAGCCAACCGCCTTGCCCACTTCCTACTTCGAAGAATATTTGACCAAGATAGAGGTAAAAAATGCGTGTACTCGTTCTTAATTGCGGCAGTTCTTCTGTGAAGTTCGCTGTCATCGACACCAAGACCAAAGAATCCATCGCCAGCGGCCTTGTGGAAAACATCGGCGTTAACGGCCACACCAAGGCAAAGGGCCCGGATGGCAAGATTGATTTCAACTTTGACTGCCCCACCCACGCCGAAGCTGTGGACCAGGTGAAGAAATTCCTGGACGAGCAGAAGCTCACCGACACCATCGAAGCCATCGGCCATCGCGTGGTGCACGGCGGTAAGTACATCAAGTCCGAAAAGGTGACCCAGGACGTCATCGACTACATCCGCAGCATCGTCCTGTTCGCACCGTTGCATGAACCTGCACACGCCACCGGTATGGAATGCGCCATGAAGTTCTTCCCGAACCTGAAGGACAAGCAGGTGGCCGTATTCGACACCGCCTTCCATCAGACCATGCCGAGGAAGGCTTTCCTCTACGGCATCCCCTACAAGTTCTACGAATCCGACGCTATCCGCCGTTACGGTTTCCATGGTACCAGCCACCGTTTCGTAACTGCAGAAGCTGCCGCCATTCTCGGAAAGAAGCCGGAAGAATGCTGCTTCATTACCGCACATCTCGGTAACGGTTCCAGCTGCTCCGCCATTCTCAACGGCAAGTGCGCCGACACCACCATGGGTTTCACTCCGCTGGACGGCCTCATCATGGGTACTCGTTCCGGTTCCATCGACCCGGCTATCCTCTTCTACATCAGCAAGAAGTACGGCTATGACATCGACCGTCTCGACAAGATGGTGAATAAGGAATCCGGCCTGCTTGGCCTCTCCGGTTTGAGCAACGACATGCGCACCCTGACCCAGGCTGCAAGCGAAGGTCACGTTGGCGCACAGATCGCTCTGGAAACCTTCTGCTACAAGCTGGCTCGTGAAATCGGCGGCATCGCCATGGCCCTCCCCCGCATCGACGCCCTGGTATTCACCGGCGGCATCGGCGAAAACAGCATGCTGGTCCGCAAGACCGTCATGGAAAACCTTGCCCTTCTCGGTTACCAGATCGACGAAGACCGCAACAACAAGGCTGGCAAGGAATCTGGCCACATGATCAACAAGGAAGGCACCCCCAAGGCAATGGTGGTGGCAACCAACGAAGAACTGCTCATCGCCCTCGATACCGAAGACTTGGTAAAGTAGCGAGAGTCGCAGCAAGTGTTTTACACTTGCTATGACCGAGCTTTAGCCAAGCGCACGAAGTGCGAACTGGTGAAGTAATCAGGTCGGTAGCGCTTCGCGCTCCCTTTTAGGTAGTTGGGGGCGCAAGCGCAGCTCGCTTTCTGGTAAAATAATGGTGTCTGACGACACAAAAAAAAGAGACTCCCTCACGGGAGTCTTTTTTGTATTTCGGCGAAGCCGAGTGAATTTAACCTCTAGCGACGAAGTCGCGACCTCAAGCCTCTAGCGAGGCTTGCGAGCGAACCTCACGGCGAGCGGCATCACGCCGCCTACAAGGAAAAACTACTTGATGGTCCAGGTCTGCTGATTTACCTTCAGGATCTTGCGGCCCTGAACCGTTGCTGCAGCGGCACGAACTTCAGATTCGCTTACCGGCAGACGGCGGGTCCACATGACGCGGCCCTGCATATCCATCATGGAGACGGTACCGCGATTAGCCTGAATAGCCCCCTGCCAGTTCAACTTGGCAGAAGCCACCACGGGAGTAATACCCGTAGTAGAAGAACCTTCCAGGTAGAACACAACGCCTACAGTCTTAGTAGTGTCGTTGGCATCGTAAGCGGAAAGGGATACGCGGTAAGCCACATCCTTGAACAGTTCAACTGTATCGGATGCCAAGGAAACCTTCAGGACGCCATCCACAATTTCAACATCCAGCTGCTTCGAATGGCTTCCGATGATGTAACCCAGTTCATCACCATCAACGTCAGTGAAGATGGAATCCATGGGAACTTCACCAACAAACTTCTTGCCATCAATTGTAGCTGTACCTCTCCAAATAACCACCGGAGCATCATCTACAGGAGTGATATTGACAGTGATGTTAAATTCAGTAGGAGTGCTCTTACCATCGGTAACAGTACCGACCACAATAGCTTCACCGAAGGCATTGCGAACCGGCGTAATAGTCAAAATGCCAGAAGTGTAGCTCACCAGAGTCTTGCCATCTTTGCTTTCAAAGCTGTAAGTCAAAGCTTCCTTTTCAACATCCGTTGCCCAGGAAGTCACAATAGCCTTCTTATAGACAATAGCTGCAGCATCTTCCATCACTGTGGTGTCAATGGCGTCAACAGTCATAATGGGAGACTTGTTCCTATACTTCACATCCAGCATGACAACAGCCATTTCGGACTTAAGACCTGCGGAGTTTTCAATGTGATAGGCAAAAGCATCCGGACCTTCGTAATCTTCATCGGTGGTGGTGTAGACGAAGGAGCCGTCCTCGGCAAGGACCACAGTACCTTCGGAAGGTTCAACATCCAGAACGGCAATCAAGATAGAATCACCATCGGGATCCTCATCATTGGCAAGGACACCCTTCTTGGCAGTAATTTCGTTCTTGCCCTGCAGAACTTCATAGGTATCACCCTTGGCAATGGGAGCATCGGCAACAGGATTTACCTTTACATAGAACATCACATTGGGAATAGAAATAGCAGGGTCGGTAACCACGAGGCTAACCTTGGCAACACCGTTGGCATCCTTAATCGCCGACACATCAATCAGATAATTATCGTCTGTTGCAGAGACGCTCACGGTAACGACACCACTTGCCTTTCCAGTAACAGTATAATCGTCATCGCCATCTACATCCGTAATAGAAATGTTTTCCTTGGGGAACACCAGGACAAAGTCATCGAAATCTTCATCGACTACCAGGGTATCGCCAAAGGATTTTTCATCACCATCTTCATTCAAGAAAGTCTTGGTCAGGATCTTAACCACCGGAGCATCATTCACGTTTGTTACGGTAATAGTTGCAACGCCAATTTCACTTTCCCTGTCGGTGTTATTCTTTTCGACGCACTTGTAGGTGAAGGAATCCTTACCATAGAAATTTGCTGCGGGAGTATATGTGAATATGCCAGTCAGGGCAGCAATCTTCAGTTCACCATGTTCGGGTTCACTGAGCTGCACCCATTCAACAGCATCGCCATCGGCATCGGAGCAAATCTTGGTCAGGTTGTTCACGAGGAGAGTGCTCTTGTAAGAGGAATCTTCCTTGACCTCGAATTCCATGTTCTGGGCCACCGGCAGGTTTTCCGTATCTTCGGTATTGATGGTGAAGGAGAAGGTGGCGGTCTTCTTGGTGGGATCCGTTGCGGTCAGAGTTACCTTGGCGGGACCATCGGGATTCGGGGTGGTCGTGAACTTGATGATGCTATTCTGGTCGTACTTGGTAGAATCCACCAGCTTGACAGAATTGTTTTCGCTTACGATCTTCACGGTAATGGTCAGATCGTCTCCGTCGGCATCTTCAAAAACCTCGGCCATATTCATGGTATGAACGGCGCCTTCGGCAAGGTCGATGGAACCGCCGTTATAGCCAGCAAAACCTTCGGTTACGTTAGGAGCGGCAGTGACGCATTCATCCCCCAAGGTAAAACTATGCAGGGTGACCGTGTTAGAACCACTCTTGGCAGCCTTGGCGTGGGAGTCCTTGAAGCTGAACTGAACGCCCAGCTGAGATCCGGAATTCCAGGCTACGGTCTTGGTAGACTTCCAGCTCTGGGTAAGGGCAGAGAATGCGATGTAGGACCTTTTTAAAGAACCCTTGGTGGCAGCCATTTCCATGCCGTAATAGTTGTCATCGGTAATGGTAGACTGCTTGAAATCTACACGGAAGGGAGCGTCAGCCTCATAAGCCAGGCAAACACCCTTATAAGTCGCAATTGAAGTCACCTTGGGCTTGTAGCTTGCGTCAATGACCCAGCTAAAACCGAAACCGGCACCGGACTTGCCATCGGTAGTCGTGGGTGCAGTAAAGTCCAGAACACGGGCACCATTCACATTCGTTGTGTCAATGGATGCACCGGAACCATAATCGTAGATGTAGCTCTGGGCGTAGGGCTTATCGGCAGTAACGCCATCTTCATCCGAAAAAACGACAGCAGTTGCTGCGGCGGCATAACCAGCCAAAAGACCTGCCGTCAAAATTCCAATCTTCTTGATCATAAATGACCTCTCTTTCCAAAATCCTATACGTCATATAATTATAATAAAAAGATTACAAAACTCAAAATACTTATGATAGTCAAAAGGTTAAACATTTTTCACATCTAAAAAAATGGTATCCCGTCATAAGGGTACCGCTAATTTTTAATGAAAAAAAGGGAATTTAATACCGGAACGAAAAGTTTCAGTGCAGGGATGAGGGCGGAGCCTGCGGCTCCTTTCAGGCTGATAATCGCGCAGGAGGAGCCTGGCTTTTTAATTCGTAACTAATTTTCGCGCCGGTTATAAAAGCAACGAAATTGCTCATTCATTTCTAAGCGCCTAAAAGCACCGCAGGTGCGACCCAATACCTAAAAGGCCGCAGGCCGACCTCACGGCTCATTGCTCACAACTCATTGCTCACGGCTCATTGCTCGCGGCTATTGCCTGAAACCTGCCGCCTATCCCAGCGCGTCCAGTTCCTCGTAGCGTTCGTAGGCTTTTTCCAGGGCGGATTCCCGTTCCGTGATTTCCTTCTGGAGTTCCACGATGCGGGCGGCGTTGGTACAGACCTCGGGCTTGCACAGTTCTTCCTGGCGTTCCGCGATTTCGGCTTCCAGCTTCTCGATTTTTTCGGGGAGGGCGTTGTATTCACGTTCCTCGTTATAGCTGCGCTTTTTCTTCTTGGCGGGAGCGGAGCTCACGCCTTCCCCACCGTTTGCGTTACTGGCTGCGGAGCTGCGAGAAGCTTCCTTCTCGGCGGCGACGCGGGCAGCCGCTGCGGCTTCCTTATCACGGATTTTCTTGTTAGCTTCGTAATCGCTGTAACCGCCCACGGCCTCGAAAATGTTTCCGTCTTCTTCGATGGCCAAAATGCCTGTGGCCACGGAGTCCAAAAAGGCGCGGTCATGGCTCACGGTAAGGACAGTTCCCTTGTACTCCGCCAGAAGTTCCGCCAGCAGGTCCAAGGTTTCCATATCCAGGTCGTTGGTAGGTTCGTCAAGAACCAGCACATTGCTGGGGTGGCTAAAGAGGCAGGCCAAAAGCAAGCGATTACGTTCACCACCGCTCAAGGCGCTAATGGGACCGCGGGCACGATCCGCGCTAAAGAGGAAGTCCTGCAGGTAGCTGAGCACATGGCGCTTGACGCCGTTCAAGGTAATGTAGGCCTGACCATCGCCAATGTTTTCGATAAGACTCTTGTCTTCGCGGAGGCGGGTACGCATCTGGTCGAAGTAGGCGATTTCAAGATTGCTGCCCAGGCGAACTTCGCCCTGGTCCGGCTGCAACTCGCCCAGGATCAACTTCAGGAGAGTGGTTTTGCCGCTACCGTTGGGGCCTACAATGCCGATGCGGTCACCGCGGGAAACTTCGGTAGAAAAATTCTTGATCAGCGGCTGCGGCACACCACCCGTCGTTTCGTCAGCATAGGCATAACTGATGTCGGTGAGGCGGGCCACCATACGGCCGGAACGTTCCGCTTCCGTAATCTGCATATTCACGTTACCCGTGCGCACGCGGCGTTCGGCACGTTCCTGACGCATCTTGATCAAGGCGCGGACGCGGCCCTCGTTACGGGTACGGCGGGCCTGGATGCCCTTGCGGATCCAGACTTCTTCTTCGGCCAGGCGCTTGTCAAAAAGGGCGTTGGCCTTTTCTTCTTCGGCCAGGGCCTGATCGCGGAACTGCACGAACTTGTCGTAGGGGAAATTCCAGCTGCGGACGCGACCGCGGTCCAGTTCAAAAATTCGGGTAGCCACGCGGCGGACAAAAGCTCGGTCATGGCTAACAAACATAACAGCGCAATTCAGGCGGGTCACGATTCCTTCCAGCCACTGGATGGCGGGAATGTCCAGATGATTGGTAGGTTCGTCCAGCAAAAGCAAATCCGGATCCTCGGCCACGGCGCGGGCAAAAAGCACACGTCGCTTCTGACCACCGCTCAAGCTATCGTAAGGCAGGTCCGCATCGATGCCCGTCTTTCCAAGAATCGCCTCTGCTGCAGAATCATGATGACCGTCGTCGGAACCATCCTTCACGCCCGTCCAGCCGGCGGAACTGCCTGCCGCCACCTTCCCCATCACAATGTCGCGGACGGTACCATCGATGTGGGCGGGAATTTCCTGAATCATGCGGCTGACCCGAAGGCCAGTCTTCTTCACGATATCGCCGGAGTTGTATTCCATCTCGCCAGTGAGAACCTTCAGAAGCGTAGACTTTCCTTCGCCATTGCGGCCCACCAGGCAAATGCGGTCGCCAGGTTCAACATCAAAGGAAACGTTATCCAACAGCGGAGCGGTTCCGCCAAGACGCAAAAGAATGTTCTGTGCTGATAAGATAGGCATGGGAGCAAAGATAGCTTTTTACACTGAACTGCTTCAGTGGACTTCTACCAGTTTTCCATTGCGGTACGCGCAGGAAGCCACCCGTTGCATCAGACCTCCGCTTGAAGGAGCCCACAGTATCAATCGGGAGGCAAGGCGCTGCACAAAGTCGGCACAATATTGCCTTGTACTGAACAGACTCTCATCGTTCCAAAAACAGGAAACCACCAAAAGACGGCCTTCTGCAAACGCCTGGCAACAGGTGCTACTGTAAATGGTGGGAAGTTTGCGGTCTACAATCCATACGGCGTGTCCCCCATACCTTAAAAGAATTTCCAGGATATTCCTTTCGCTTAGATTGCGGAAGGAGCCAACCACCTTGCAACCTTCCAAACCTGCATCAGCCGCCCAATGGTCACGCCGGCGAGGCATCAGAATATCGCTCCGGTCCGAAGCAAAGACGCCCACAAGTTCTTCGTCCAAAAGGGAACTGTTCCCGATCCAGGTCGTGCCAACGAGATTCAAATTCTTCATGGCCCAAATATACACTTGCCACTATACCGAAACAAGGGAGCAGCCTTTCAGCCGTTCATTATGCAACCGGCTCTTTTAAATAAAGTAATATATGTAGGTCCGCAAAATAGAATTGCTAACTATAAAAGGGAAATAAAAAATCCGCACCAGACCGTCTAAAGTCCAGTGCGGAAATTTCCAGAGTCTAGGGACGAAACCGACCCTTAGTTCTTTTTACCGTCTGCGGAACCTTCCTTCGTCACCACCTTAAAGCACTTGCTCTTATCGACACCCTTGAAGAGGATCTTGATAATTTCGTCAATGTGCTTGTGGGTAAAGATCTTCAGGCCCTTCTTTGCCGGAGCGGGAAGTTCGTCAACGTCCTTCTTGTTCTGTTCCGGGAGGCGCAAGGTCTTTACGCCAGCCTGCAGAGCGGCAAGGGCTTTTTCGTTGAGTCCGCCAATGGGGAGGCAGGCGCCAGTGAGGCTCACTTCGCCGGTAAAGGCGATGTCGGTGGGCACGGGGTGGCGGGTAAATGCAGAAAGCAGGCACAAGGTGAGTGCAATACCGGCAGAGGGGCCATCCTTGGGAACGGCACCTTCGGGCACGTGAATGTGGATGTCGGTATTCTTCACCACGTCAGGATCGATGCAGAAATTCTGCAGACGTTCGCGAACCAGGGAGAGGGCAATCTGAGCAGATTCCTTCATCACGTCGCCCAGCTTACCCGTCAGCAGCAGGCCGCCCTTGCCCTGCAGCAAGGTACATTCGATAGGCAGGATTTCGCCACCCACGCTTGTCCAGGCCAGGCCGGTAATAACGCCCGGGCGACCGGATTCGGGGAGCTGGCTATCCAGGAAGCGGGCGGCTCCCAGATATTCCTGCAAAGTCTTTTCGGAAAGTTCGGCCTTGAACTTCTTGCCCGTCACCATGTCCTTGGCACGATGGCGAACGATGCGTTCCAGCACACGTTCCAGTTCACGGACACCGGCTTCACGGGTCCAGCCGCGAATGGCGTGGCGGATCACGTCTTCGTTAAAGGCGATGTCCTTGTCCAGGGTAACGCCGGTGCGTTCGCAGATGCGGGGCACCAGGTAGTTGGCCGCAATCTTTTCCTTTTCGTGGGGGAAGTAACCCGGCAGGCGCACCACTTCCATACGGTCGCGGAGGGGTTCGGGAATTTCGCCTTCGTTATTTGCAGTCGCAATGAACAGCACGCGGGAAAGATCCAGGCCCACTTCCATGAAGTGGTCGGTAAAGTCGTGATTCTGTTCCGGATCCAGAACTTCAAGCATGGCGCTGGCGGGGTCACCGCGGAAGTCGCTGGCCATCTTGTCGATTTCGTCCAGAAGGATAATGGGGTTCATGCACTTGGCGCGCTTCAGGGCCTGAATAAAGCGGCCCGGCATGGCGCCAATGTAAGTGCGACGGTGACCGCGGATTTCAGCTTCGTCACGGACGCCACCCAAAGTGATGCGGACGAAATTGCGCTGCATGGCCTTGGCGATAGATTCCACCAAGGTGGTCTTGCCGACACCCGGAGGGCCAACAAGGCAGAGGATGGGGGCGCGGCGTTCGGTGCCGGTAAGCTTCAGGACCGCGATGTATTCCATGATACGGTCCTTCACCTTGTCCAGACCAAAATGCTTGGAATCCAGTTCGGCCTTCACCTTCTTCATGTTCAGGCTGGTTTCCGTGTACACGTTGTACGGAAGGGTCAGGAACCAGTCCAGGTAATTGCGGCTGACGGCATATTCCGGGGAAGTGGGCTGCATCAGCTTCATGCGGCCGATTTCCTCTTCCAGCTTTTCGCGGATCGGTTCCGCAAACTTCTTTTCCTTAATCTTCTTCAGCAGCTGATCCGGTTCGGACTGGCCATTTTCGCCATCCAGTTCATCTTGCAACTGGCGGATCTGTTCAGAAATAAACCATTCCTTCTGCTGCTGGGCCATCTTCTGACGCACATTCTGCTGCACCTTCACCATCAAGGTGTCGTTGACGGCAGAAGCCTGCATAATCTCGATCAGGTTGTCGGCCAACTCGTCGATGGAACCTACTTCCAAAAGGCGCTGACGTTCAGACAGGGAAACCTGCAAGAAGGGAATCATACCGTAGAAGGCGTTCAGATGGCTATCCATGGTAAACAGGGCATCCACCATGCCTTCGGTAATGTTGCGATGCATGGCGTATTCGCGGAACTGCACCAGAACGTTCTCGAAACGGGAGCTCTTGTCAGTCAGCAGAACCGCCGGAGTATGGGCCGAAACCGTAACCTGCAAAAAGCCAAGTTCCATGTTCATGGAACGGAGGTCCACCACAGCTTCGCCTTCCAGCACCACCTTCACGCAACCGTTGGGGAACGGAGTCACGTTGCTCACGCGGGCCATGACGCCCACCGAGTAAAGGTCCAGCATGGGATTTTCCAGTTCTTCCAGCTCGATATTTTTCTGGGCGGCCAGGATAATCACATTGTCATGAGCCTCGGCGTATTCCAGGGCCTTCAGCGAAATGTCGCGGCCTACCAAAATGCGGCGGGTGGTCAGCGGAAATACGATAGCATCTCTAAGGGGGAGCAGCGGATAGGTTCTAGAAAAATCAGTGGCCAAATTAAAATCTCCAGTGCAGGAATTCGAAACGAAAATCCTGAGTCATCCAAAAATAAAAAAATGGAGGTCGCATTCCGAAGAAGGACCATCCAAAAAATAGGCTTGCGGGTAAGTCCCACAGGGTATGGGCCGCACACAATCAAGTGCAACCCATTAATCGAAGAGTTATACGGACTTCTTACGAGTACGTTTGGGAGCCGCCGCAGTTTCGTCAGCAGGAACCACATTGTCCAAAGCCTGACGGACCATTTCGGCAGTCACTACAAGCTTGCTCTCGCCAGAACCCGGCATGGTAAACATGTAACGCTGCAAGGTCTTTTCCATAACGGAACGGAGGCCGCGGGCACCAGTCTTTCGAACGATAGTTTCGCGGACAATTTCCTTCAGGGCTTCCGGTTCAAAGTCCAGCTCGATGTCGTCCATTGCGAACAACTTCTTGTACTGCTTTACCAAGGCGTTCTTGGGTTCAGTCAGAATGTTCAGCAATGCGGCTTCGTCAAGTTCTTCAAGAGCGACAGCGATGGGCAAACGTCCAACGATTTCAGGAATCAAACCGAACTTGATCAAGTCATCAGGTTCCATCACCTTGAACAATTCGCTGAGGGTATTTTCTTCGGAGCTGCGGATATCGGCACCGAAACCCATGCCGCCCTTGTTTACGCGACGGGCGATAATCTTGTCCAGAGATTCAAAGGCGCCACCGCAAATGAACAGGATATTGCGGGTATTCACCTGCACCAGGGCCTGCTCGGGATGCTTACGTCCACCTTTAGGAAGAACAGCAGCCACGGTACCTTCGAGAATCTTCAGAAGCCCCTGCTGCACGCCTTCACCGCTCACGTCGCGGGTAATAGACGGATTGGCAGACTTGCGGGCGATCTTATCGATTTCGTCCACAAAGATAATGCCACGTTCGGCCTTGGCCACGTCATATTCGGCAGCCTGCAAAAGGCGAACGATGATGTTTTCCACATCTTCGCCCACGTAACCAGCTTCAGTCAGCACGGTAGCGTCGGCAATGGTAAAGGGAACATCCAGGAAGCGGGCCAGCGTCTGGGCCAGCAAAGTCTTACCGGAACCGGTGGGGCCCACCAGAAGCAAGTTGGACTTTTCAACTTCTACAGCGTTCTTGTCGGTATTCGTAGCCTTGTAACGCAAACGCTTGTAATGGTTGTAGACCGCTACAGACAAAGCCATCTTGGCCTGGTCCTGACCAATAACAAACTCATCCAGGTGAGCCTTGATCTCGGACGGATGCGGAAGAGGCTTTGCAGTCAGTTCAGCAGTTGCGGTTTCCTGCGCTCTGCGGGTACGATCCTCTTCGATAATACGATGGCACATGGAAACGCAGTCACTACAAATGTGGACGCCTGCGCCTGTAATCATCTTCTCGACTTGTTCCGCCGGCTTGCCACAAAAACTGCAATTCACCGTCGGATGGTTCTTCCCGCTACGATACATTAAAATCCCTCTTTACGCGGCACAAAAATTTCGTCAATAACGCCAAATGCCTTGGCTTCTTCAGGGCTCATGTAGAAGTCACGGTCGGTCTTTTCGCGGACTTCGTCGATAGCCTTGCCAGTATGCTTGGCGACAATTTCTGCCAGAGTATCCTTAGTGCGGACAATTTCCTTGGCAGTGATCTGGATATCGGTAGACTGACCGGTGGCAGCGCCAGAAGGCTGATGCAGCATGATGCGGGAATGAGGGAGAGCATAACGCTTGCCCTTGGTTCCTGCAGCCAGCAGCACAGCAGCCATAGAGGCGCAACTACCAATACAGATTGTAGCGATGTTCGGACGAACATGCTGCATGGTATCATAAATGGCCAAACCTGCCGACACGTAACCACCCGGGCTGTTGATGTACAGCGTGATATCCTTTTCCGGATTCTCGTATTCAAGGAAGATCAGCTGGGCCATCACATTGTTGGCCACTTCATCGTTAATGGGAGTTCCCAAAAAGATAATGCGTTCCTTAAGAAGACGGGAATAGATATCGTAGGCGCGTTCACCGCGTCCGGTGGTCTCGATGACGGTAGGAATGATCATTATGAGTTTACCTCTTACTTGTTTTCTTCGGCAGCGGGGCGGATACCGACGATGAAGTCAGCGGCCATCTGGACGCGGAGTTCGTCGCGGAGACCGTTGATGCGGCCGGACTGACGGAAGTGGTTCTTCAGGGATTCGAAGTCCACGTGATATGCGTTTGCCATGACCTGGAGACGTGCGTCGACGTCAGCCTGGGCCGGGCGGATCTTTTCAGCAGTAGCGACGAAGTCCAGAATGCGGTGCTTCTTGATTTCGCGGACAGCTTCCGGAGAGAGAGCCTTGATCTGTTCTTCGGTGGGTTCCACAACATCCTTTTCGCTCTGGGCGTTACGGTTCATGGACCAGCGGATCAGGTCGTAGACGCGAGCTTCGGGAACTTCGAACGGGTTAGCTTCGATAATCTTGTCGATAGCTTCGTTGATAGCCTTGTTCTTGGCAGCGTCCTTCTTCTGGTTTTCGATACCTTCGGCCAGGTTCTTCTTCAGGTCTTCAACGTCCTTGACGCCAACCTGTTCAAAGAAGGCTTCGTCCATGGTGGGAGGAACGATTTCGCGAACGTCGGTAATTTCGACCTTGAACTGAGCGGTCTTACCGCGATAGCGTTCGTCCTTGTGGTCTTCCGGATACTGGAAGTTGACTTCCTTAGCTTCGCCAGCCTTGGCACCGACGAGACCTGCATCGAATCCCGGAGAAGCGGATTCGCCGAGGAGAGAACGGAATTCCTTGTTTTCCGGCAGATCCTGCTTTTCGCCGTCGATGATGACTTCAACATAGTTGCCAACGACAACGTCACCAGACTTTGCTTCGCGATCGACGTGTTCGTCCTTGCTCCACATCTGCATGAGACGGTTGTATTCGTTGTCGATTTCTTCCTGGCTTACAGCAATGGCGGGAACGGTGATGCCGGTGTCAGCATAGCCCTTGATGTCGATGACCGGATCCATTTCGACTTCCACCTTAAGTGCGATGTCGTTTTCCTTGTCATCCTTGAAATCAACAACCTTCATCTGGCCAACGGGAATGATGTTTGCCTTCTTCAGTTCATCCTGGACGATCTTGTTGATGGTTTCATCCACAACTTCGTGGCGGATGGATTCACCGAACTGCTTCAGGATCATAGCCTTGGGAACCTGGCCCTGGCGGAAACCCTTCAGGGTAACCTGCTTCTTGTACTGATTCACCTTCTTTTCGAAGGGAGCCTTGAGGTCGGCCTGCGGAATGGTAATTTCGAGGGTGCGCTTGGTGGCGCTGGTTTCTTTGATTTCAACTGTCATTATGAACTCCGAAAATCGATTTCTTATCGGTTGTTAGATGTTAAAGACGTGCGAGGGGTGGGAGTCGAACCCACACACCGAGGTACCAGATCCTAAGTCTGGCGCGTCTGCCAATTCCGCCACTCTCGCAATTTTGCACCCAAAGTTAGAAAAAATCAAAACAACCACTTAACCCTTTACAACCAATTTATCGTTACAAAGGGAATTTTTGTCTACGAAAAAATGCGTCTGACCTAAAAAAAGGCGAGCAATCGGCGACACAGGGCGGAAATCTTTTCGGAAACCAGATTTTCTAGGGTAGAAACCCTCAAAATTTTAAAGAACGTTCTACGAATAAATTCAATTGCAGAACAAGATACATAGATGCCGACAACCAAACCTATAAATAAAAGGGTAGCTTTGTATACCGGCTGTTCCAAAATCCAGGAAAAGGGAGCCTCGCCCAGATACTGCCAAACCATGGGCTGCATATGAATCAGGTAAACCCCAAAAGTCAGGGGCGCAAGAACTTTTACGACAGCGGCCCCGCAGGCCCCCCATTTAATTCTGGAAAACAGGATCAAAAGCATTACCGAAGCCACGATAATCGTAGGGGACGTGTATTCCAGCAGCACATTGGTGTGAATGCTCTCGGAACCCGTCAGGCGAATCGACAAAAAGGCCAGCCCATATTTCGCCAGCAGATTGCAGCCCACGGCAACCGCAAAGACACTCACGCAGAACAACTTGCTCTTGCCAAGCCAAGCCCCATGATGGCGCATATAAGCCCCCAGGATATACATCACGGCAAGCCACAGCGCACTGTAACCGTTCATGGAATGGAATACATCCTCATCGACAATCGTGGGCAAGACTGCCAACAACACAAAGCACAGGGCCAGGAATTTCTTCTGCAGATCCTTAGGCGCCTCCAGCACAAAACGGTTCATGAACGGCATAAAGAAGAACATGCAGAAATAGGCCGAAAAATACCAGTAACGTTCAAAAAGCACCGGCAACGCCGACTTTACCAGATCGCCAGTCCCGAAAACGCCCGGAGCAAGCAAGTAAAGCGCAACCGCGATTCCCAGCGAATAGAATTCCACCTGGAACCAGAGCGACACAATATTCTTCAGCTTGAACTTCGAATAAACCCCGACAAATCCCGATATGAGGGCGTAGCAGTTTACCGCGCAGAGGATCAGATTTTCCACACCCCAGGCGGCAAAATAGTGGGCGGTTCCCCAGGCGGATTTGGCCAGGATGCCCCCGGCCCCCAGCACATGCAACATGACAATCATGAACATCGAAACAATGCGCAGTGAATCAATTCCGTAATTTCTTTCGTTGGATGCCATGCCTGTTATTCTTCTGGTGGATTAATTTTTTAAATTACTGAGAACCCTAGCGAATATAAAAAAAATCATGCCCAAAGTCAGTATCATCACGCCGTCCTACAACACGCCTCCCGATTTTTTCAAGCAGTGTATCGAGAGCCTGTTAGGGCAGACGCTAAGGGACATCGAGCTGATCATCATCGATGACGGCTCCACATCGAAAGACGAAACTGTCGCCCCCTGCATCCAGCTTTGCAACAGCTACGCCGCCGACACCCGCGTCAAGTTTCTAAAACAAGACCACAAGGGCGTCTCGGAAGCCCGCAATCTCGGCATCCAGAACGCAACCGGCGACTACATCGTATTCCTCGATTCCGACGACTGGTTCGATACCGACACACTGGAAAGTTTATACAACTACGCCGTAGCCCAAAATTCCGACATTACCATCTTCGAAAACTATCGAAACACGGCCACTTCGGAACAGAACTTCAAGGCATTCCCCAAAGACATCGGCCATTTCGAAGGCGAGAACCTGGTCGAACTGATCAAAAATGCGGTACAGACAAATCCGCTCCACTGCGGAATCATTATTGGTGTTTGCTGCAAATTTTACAGAGCTGATTTTTTAAAGAAAAATGATTTAAAATTCAGGTCGGGAATCTCTCTTGGCGAAGACAGGATGTTCTTCCTGAACGCCCTTTGCAAACGTCCAAGAATATCTTACCTGGCACGCCCCTTCTACCACTATCGCGAATCGGAAAGTTCCCTTTCCCAGTCCGTCCGAAAGGATTTCGGATCCATTCTCGCCAACAGTGAGCTGTACCTGCAGCAACTCCCCATCGCCGAAGCCTACGGCATCCCCACCGAGACTTACACATCCTGGGTCTACACGGATTTCGCGAGAATCATATGGGCCTCCCTGATCCAGTATTACATCAACCCGCAGAATCGGGATTCCTATTTCGCCACCCGAAAGAACTTCCTGGAATTTATCAACCTGGATGTCTGCCAAAAGGCACTGAGGCGATTCAACCGAGAATGTTTCAGCAAGAAGGACCTGCTTAAACTCAGCCTCTGTCAGGCAAGGCTGTTCTCGGTACTTTACCTTTTTAAAATTAAGCTGTCCATCCAGAGAAGAATCCTATGCCGTCACAAGTAAACCGACGCATCGCCAAGAATACCCTCTTCCTTTACATAAGGATGGCGTTCACCCTGGTCGTCTCCCTCTATACGTCAAGAATCGTACTCAAGTACCTGGGCGTATCGGACTTCGGAATCTTTGAAATTGTCGGAAGCATCGCTGCCGCCTTCTCGTTCCTGATTGCCTCCATGACCCTGGCCACCCAGCGCTACCTGAATTTCGCCCTGGGCCAAAAAGACCTTGAAAGGGTTTCAAAAGTCTTCTCGGCAGCCATGAACATCCATGTGGGAATCTCGCTGGTCCTGCTGATCTTGGCAGAAACCGTGGGCCTTTACTTCTTGAACCATAACTTGAACATTCCCGAAGGCCGAATCGGAATCGCAAACATTGTCTACCAGTTTTCCATCGGCAGCACCCTTCTGGGCATTGTCTTCATCCCCTACAACGCGCTGATCATCGCAAACGAGAAAATGTCCTTTATCGCAGGCATCAGCATCGTCAACGCCCTGCTAAGATTGGTCATCGTCTACATGCTGGTCATCATCAACGCCGACAAGCTCCTCGCCTATGCGGCGCTGGCCTTCGCCGTCTGCGTCATCGTGCAATTATCCTACGCCGTCTACTGCAAGCGAAACTTCAGCCAGCATTGCAGATACAGCTTTGAGCGCGACAGGCAGCTCTTCAGGGAAATGGCCTCCTTCTCCGGGTGGTGTACCTTTGGCGGCGTCACCTCCATCTGCAAATCCCAGGGCATCAACTTCATCCTGAACATTTTCCACGGCGTTACCCTGAATGCCGCCATGGGAATCGCCAACCGTGTCGCCGAGGCAACGAACCAGCTGGTCGCCAGTTTCCAGACGGCAAGCAATCCCCAAATTGTCAAGCAGTACTCAAACGGAGAATTCGAATCCCTTTCCACCCTGGTCATACGGGTCTCGAAATTTTCCTATTTCCTGATGTTCATCTTCGCGGCACCGCTGCTGCTGAACATCGATTTCATCTTCAGCATCTGGCTTGTAGAAGTGCCCGAATACGCCACGTCCTTCGTCAAGTGGATGATCCTCTTTGTTTTGACCGATTCCATCGCCGGCCCCCAATGGATGTCCATTCTCGCCACAGGAAAGGTCCGCAACTACTACATCATCGAAACAGCAATCACCTTCCTGAACATTCCCCTCTGTGTGCTGGTCCTTTACCTGAACTACTCGCCGGTCTACGTTTTCGTGGTGCGCTTCGCCATCAACCTCGTGGTACTCTTCTGGCGCGCCGCCTACATGCAAGACAAAATCCACCTGCCCCTCAAACGATATCTGGGTAAGGTCATCTGGCCCATCATCCTGGTTTCGTCAGTGGCAGGCGGCATCTCCCTCGCCAGCGCAGAAATCCCCGTTCAGGGCGTCGTACGCTTTGTCGTGCTTTCTGCCATATCGGCAACAGCAGTCATCGGTGCCACATGGATATTCGGCCTTAACGCCGACGAACGCCATTCCTGCAAGAACCTAATTCTTAGCAAGCTCAAGCGAATCTAGCTCAGCCGTTTGTGCAACAGCCGGCCTGCGCCTTCTCTTGCAGGCGAAATGCATAAATGCGATAAGGTAGACCCAGAGCCAGACATGGCCCAGCTTAAAGCCACCTACAAAGAAACTCCAACCCACATGGTAGATGGACAGGGCCATCAGTACGAACATCTGGGGGCGACAGCAAACCTTCATGCGTTCATAAAGGAACGACATCAGGAACGAAACGAAAAACGGGAAGAATATACAGCCTGCAATTCCAAAGTTCTTGTAGACTTCCCACAAGTAGCTAACAGTATTGTAGCCGCGCTGTTTCATGATGCGGTCATTGAAGACGTCATCCCACCCGTAAGACGACCTAAAGCCACCCGGCGCTCCCGTATATTCCACAAGGGCACCCGCCATGTCCAGGCCGTAAGTATACGGATGTATTTCCCTATCGTTAGGGGGATTTGCCGCATAATCAAGATTCCAATAGTTATTGGCAATGTAATTATAGGGCAAGGTCATCACGTACTTCAAGCCCATCCCTTCCAGCGAGGAACTTCCATACTGCGAACGGACAAGACCTACCGCCACGAAAGATGAGATGGCAAGGACGATCACCATGATAATCGCCTTGGTCGGTATGCGTTTCTTTAGATAGTGAAAAAGAATAAAGGAAGAGCCCAGGCACAGGAATAGGGCATTACGTCCAGGGTACACGCATACAGATAATATAATGACACAAATCGCCAGAATGAATGAAGCAATCCTGATACACTTATAGGGATTGATAGACTTGAAGGAGGCGACCATCAGCGTCACCACCACAAAAGGGGAACTGGCAAAGCTGACATTGGCAAAGGCCGACGCCTGAACGCTACTCCTTAAAGTCTTCTGCCCCACGCTCATAAGGTACATTCCGCCCATAGCTCGAGATACAAGGAACGCACCCACAGCAAAAATGGCCACAAAAATCAGCGAGAAGACAAAGTGCAATTTCCAGTTGTATTCCCGCCCCACTTCCATGGTCCGGCTCTTTTCCAGCTCGACCGTTTCCGGCTTTATCAAGTAATAGGCCATGGAACCAAGGATAAACGCAGCCATGGCACCGAGCCAGGCAAACCAGGTAACAATCTTGAAATCGCTCATGGACGGGGAAATCTTCAGGTACGAGATTCCCAACGTGACGCATTGGCAAAAGACATAGAAAACGGTCGGGTGGAAAAAATCCCTTTTCAGGGCCCCCACATACACAATGCAGAGAATTGCCGATAAGGCACAGGCGATTGAAACGTAATAAGCTTCCACCAGAAAACCGTTTCGCGACTACTTAAATCTAATCTTGCGAGAGAACTTGCTGATTTCCTTGCCCAGGCTAGATTCAGGATCCACGCTGCGGCAATATTCAATAAAGCAGCAGAGGGAAACAGCCAGGATAAAGCTGAGAGAGAATACGAACACCAGGGTAACACCACGCAGCGGTCGAATCTTCTTGTCGTTATCCCAAGGCGGCAACAACACAATCAGATTAGACATCAGGTTGCTCTCTTCGATATAGAGACGTTCGCTTTCCTGCTTCAAGAAAGTATAAATCGCCCCCTGCATCCTGATTTCCTTTTCCATTCTGGTATATTCGGCAGCCAGCCCGGGAACCTTGCTCAGAGAAAGCACACCGATATTGCTCTGCCTTCCACCGAGGGCCTGGTTTCTGGTGTTTTCCACCTTCTTGACTCGTTCATTCAGTTCGCGGTAAAGCTTGGTATTTTCGCCATGCTCTACGCGTTCCTTATCAAGCGCAAGAGACACCACATTGTAATCAGTCTGCAGGCTAGCCAGATACTTCATTGTACCTTCAACTTGCACTTCAGGATCATACACATGGTTCTTCTGCTGGAAATTCACAAATTCCCTTTCCAGGGAATCCAACCTGACCATCACTTCTTCAAGACGCTGGTTCATATACAGCCTAGACTGGCGGGCCTGAGTCGTCTTGAAGGAATTGTACATGGAGTCCACGTTGGCCAGCATGAAACTCAAAATGTCTGCGGCAAGCTTATGGTCCTCGTCGACAAAAGTCACGTGGAACATTTCTTCGTCGTTTTCTTCCAGAGAAAACTTCTTGCGGAAAAGTTTCAGCAAGTCTGCATGAAAGTTCCCGTCAAATTCGTAATGGTCTGCCAGGTTGAACTTCTCGATAACCTTGTTGTGCAGTTCCCACGAATTAAAATAAGTCCAGACAATGTTCTTGCCGTCATCACCCCCTCCCAGCAGGGAAGACATAGAAGACAGACCACCGGCACCATCCAGCAACTTGCTGAGGCTTCCGGCAGAAGTTCCAGAACCGTTAGGCGGAGTTACGACAGCCTCGGCAGAATATTCAGGCTTGATAACCCACATCACCAATACAAAAGCTACCAACACAGGAAGCCAAAGCGTAACCATAAACAGGAACTTGTGCGAAAGGCAGCTATTGACCATCTTCAGCACACATTCCAATAAAGTCATGTCTTTCTGATTTTCAGTAACCATACTACTTGTAACTCATGTATATGATAAATGTAGACGAAACCACCGATAGCAGCGAGGCCAGGAACAAGGTGAAATCCTTAAAAGATTCGTAATGGCTTTTAGGAATTTCGATATAGTCGCCCGGGAGAATCTGATCTTCAGTGACGCTCAGGGTAAGGGCCGTCGGCTTGTTACCACGCCACACCCTAATCTGGTTCCAGGAACCGGCAATGGTGTTGATACCGGCAGCGGCGGCATAATCCAGCGCATGCCAGCTGGGATTATACGGATAACGGCCAATGGCATTTACGGCGCCACCCACATAGACCAGCATTTCCTGCACAGAAAATTCCACTTCGGTATTGGGCGCAATCTGGGTCAGCTTCATTTCAGAAAGGGTAATCCAGCGGGGAGCCTTTCCAGGTTCGCGGACACAGACCGCCTTGTAACCTAGGTTATGCATACGGGTACCGCCGGCAAGCTCAAAGTAATCCTGCAAAGTCCTTCCTTCCTGGAAGGCCACACTAGTACGATACCCCGGGAAAATCAGCGCAATGTTATCGCCCATAGCGACAAAGGGAACATAAATCTTGTCCCCCTGTTCCAGCATGACATCCTGTTCGAAATCACCCGACGAAGACATTGCATTATAGTTCACATGCAGGGTATCGTTACCACGCAGGACCCAGATATCTTCCTTGTTGGCATTGGGAAGAACACCACCAACCTGTCTAATGAAAAAGCTCAACCTGGTCTGAGGTTCAACCACCTGCTGACCGATTGTCGTTACGGCACCCATCACATTCACACGGAACTTCTTGAGAGCGGAAAGCTGGACAAAACAATATTCGCGGTTATAACGTTTAGCCACAAGATCAAGAATCAAGGTCTGGGCCTCGGACAGGGTTTTTCCACCAATATTGACCGAACCGCATTCCTCGATAGCCACGGAACCATCCGGATAAATTTGAACGGTGAGATACTTGTCTTCAAGCATCAAGTCCAAAAAATCACCCGGTCCAAGAACATAAGCAGAATCCACCTGAACTTCGGCAAAGGCCGGCTGAAGAGAAACTGTGCTACGGGAAGGCGCACCCTTACTAGAAGTGGACAACGAAGAACTAAGCATTGATGTCTCTGCAAAAGCAGAAAGAATGCAAAGCAAAATAAGTGAAATAATTTTCGGCATGTTGAACGAAAAATACAAAAATAAAGCAGCCGGAGTTATGGGTAAAAATAAAAAAGCCCAGTCATAGGACTGGGCTCTTTAAACCGATTGCAAAAGATCGATTAGACGGACTTGCCTTCGCCTTCAACCATGTTAACGGTTTCAGACTTTGCAGGTTCTGCAGACTTCTTAGCCTTAACGACGATTTCGTCTTCGACGAGACCGACGAGAGCCATTTCAGCAGCATCACCAGCACGGTTCGGGCCGAGCTTCAGGATACGGGTATAACCACCGTTACGGGAAGCATAGCGCGGGCCGATAGTGTTGAACAAATCCTGGAGAACCTTCGGGTCCATCACGAAGCGAGCAGCTTCACGACGTGCAGAAAGGTCACCCTTCTTTGCATAAGTGATCATGCGATCCACGCAGCTACGAACGAGCTTAGCCTTGTGGAGAGTGGTGCGCACGTAGCGGTTGCCCTGTTCGGCTTCCATACCCTTTCCAAGAATGGAAGTGGTAAGAGCGCGGAGGATGGCACGCTTGTGCTGGGCGTTAACGCCGAGTTTCTTGTTTTTTACACCGTGTCTCATTTTTAATCCTTCAAGTAGTCATCGACGTCCATACCAAAGCTGAGGCCCATGGAGGTCAATACTTCATTAAGTTCAACCAAGGACTTACGACCGAAGTTCTTGTATTTGAGCATATCGTTTTCCTTGTTGCGCACAAGTTCGCCAACGGTATGGATGTTTGCCATACGGAGGCAGTTGCTGGAGCGAACGGAAAGTTCCAGATCGTCCACGCGGGTGCGCAGGAGCTGAGCGATACGCTGACGTTCTTCGTCCATCTCCAATTCTTCGGGAGATTCGAGATCGCCTTCGAAGTTGATGAAGATTTCCAGGTGATCGACCAGGAGCTTTGCAGCATAAGCCAAAGCATCTTCCGGATCGATGGAACCGTCAGTCGTAATCTCAAGTTCCAGACGGTTGTAGTCCGTCTTCTGGCCAACGCGGGTATCGCTGATGTGCATTGCTACTTTCTGCACCGGATTGAAGTTGGCGTCCATGGCGATTACGCCGATCGGAGCGTCCTTGTCCTTCAATTCGTCAGCAGTGACGTAGCCACGGCCGCTGGAAATCTTAACTTCCAGAGACAGCGAAGCGTTACCGTTCAATGTTGCGATATGAACATCCGGAGTCAGGATAGCGACATTCGGATTGTCCATGAAGTCCTTAGCCGTGACTTCGCCGTCGCCGGACATATCCAGGCGAAGGGTTTCGTCGTGGTCGGAAAGGAGCTTAACGCGGATGCTCTTAAGATTCAGGATAATGTCAGTGACATCTTCCTTAACACCCGGAATCGTCGAAAATTCCTTGTCAACGCCTTCGATTTTCACGGAGACAATAGCCGCACCCTGCAGAGAGGAAAGGAGCGTACGACGGAGAGCGTTACCGAGGGTGATACCCCAGCCACGTTCCAAGGCTTCTACGACAAACTTAGCGTAGCGGCCGTCTTCGCCGGTTTCCACTTTCTGGAAGCTGCGCGGCATCTGAAGTGATTTCCACATCATTGGCGATACCTCTTTAGATTAGACTCTTCTCTTCTTTTTAGGACGGCAACCGTTGTGAGGAACGCCCGTCACGTCTCGAATAGAGAGAACTTCGAGGCCCGCATTCTTGATAGCACGGACAGCGGATTCACGACCACCACCTGCGCCCTTGACGCGGACATCCACCTTACGCATACCGAGGTCGAATGCCTTGTGAGCAGCAACTTCAGCAGCCAGCTGAGCAGCGAACGGAGTGCTCTTACGAGAGCCCTTGAAGCCGGAGTTACCGGGAGAGCCCCAAGCTACAACGTTACCGCGAGCGTCGGTGATAGAAACGATTGTATTGTTGAAGGAAGCGAACACGCAGGCAATACCCTGGAGGTCAATACGCTTCTTGCCCTTCTTAACCTTGACTTCTTCAGCAGCCGGAGCTTCTACAGCGGCAGCAGTTTCATTAATTACTTCTTCAGCCACGATGAGACTCCTTACTTCTTCTTGTTAGCCACAGTTTTCTTCGGGCCCTTACGAGTACGGGCATTGGTGCGGGAACGCTGACCGCGGACCGGGAGGCCCTTGCGGTGGCGGATACCACGGTAGCAACCAATATCCTGCAAACGCTTAATGTTCAGGGTAACTTCTGCGCGAAGCTGACCTTCCACAGAGTATTCGTCTTCCAGGAGATGACGAACCTTACCTTGTTCTTCTTCAGTCAGGTCATCACACTTCTTGTCTTTGTCAATGCCCAACTGAGCACAGACCTTACGAGCGGTGAACAGACCGACACCATAAATTGCCGTCAGACCATATTCAACAGTCTTGTTTTTCGGTAAATCGACACCAGCGATACGTGCCATACGATCTCCTTATCCCTGCTTCTGCTTGTGACGGGGGTTCTTCGAACAGATGATGCGCAATACACCCTTACGACGGATGATCTTGCAGTTTTCACATCTGGGTTTGATGGAGGCTTTGATTTTCATAGGTTTGACCTTCTTTGAAAATACCTATTACTTGTAACGGTAAGTGATTCTTCCACGATTTAAATCGTAGGGAGAAATTTCTACCAACACTTTGTCGTCAGGCAAAATTCTAATGAAATGCCGACGCATTTTTCCTGAAACATGGGCCAGAATTTCGTGACCATTTCCGAGTTGAACGCGGAAGAAAGCGTTGGGAAGGGCTTCCAACACAACGCCTTCTACTTGAATTCCTTCTTCTTTAGCCACTAGTTAGCCATCCTGCCGCGGATGCGGCCATTTTTCAAGAAACCTTCATAATTTTTGGTATGCAACTGAGCTTCGAGCTGACGAAGTGTATCAAGTGCAACACCAACCACGATAAGTACCGAGGTACCCCCAATATAGAAAGTCATATTGAGTTCGTTTTTCAAATGCAGGGGAACAACGCTAATAAAAGCGAGATAAAGTGCCCCAGGCAGAGAAATTCGAGTTAAAACGTGGTCAATATACTCTGCAGTCTGCTTACCCGGACGTACACCAGGGATAAATCCGCCAGACCTCTTCAGATTTTCAGCAATATCATTCGGGTTGTACTGAATTGCTGTGTAGAAGAAGGTGAAGAAGATAATCAGGAGTGCATCCACCACACTGTAAGAAATGTGGCCGGGGATAAACATAGATGCAAAGCTCTGCATCGCTGTAACGTTCGGGAACCAAGATGCAATCATTGCCGGAATGAACATGATGCAAGAGGCGAAGATCACGGGGATCACGTTAGCGGTATTCACCTTGAAAGGCAGATAGCTAGACTGACCACCTACGACCTTACTACCGACAGTACGGCGAGGACTTTGTAGAGGAATTCGACGGGTCGCCTGTTCCACGAAGACGATGAAGCCGACAATCAGGACCACGATGGCAAGGATCATTACTTCGAATGCCAGGGGATGAATGCCTTCCTTCAACATTTCCGCTTCAGCCATAACGGCCCTCGGGAGGCCGCCGACGATACCGGCGAAAATAATAAGAGAAATACCGTTACCCACACCATGAGAGGTGATTTGTTCACCAAGGTACATCACAAAAATCGTACCAGCAGTGAAGGTCAGGGTAGCGAGTAAACGGAAGCCGACGTTACCGGCGCCAGAAGCGAAGTCGTCCGCAAGGACCGACACGCCAGCACCAGTAGCGGTAGTCACCTTCAGGGAGGAAAGCCATACAGAAATGCCCCATCCCTGCAGAGCAGCCAAGGCTACCGTGAAGTAGCGAGTATACTGGTTCAGCTTAGCGCGTCCTTCCTGACCTTCCTTCTGTAACATCTGGATGGCGGGAATAACAGAGCCCATCAACTGAATGATAATGCTCGCACTGATGTACGGCATGATGCCCAACGCAAACACTGTGGCCTTAGCGAAAGCACCGCCAGTGAAGGAGTCATACAGACCGAACAAGTTGTTTGAATTACGGAAGAACTCCGCCAGAACGGCAGAATTCACTCCGGGGATGGTGATGTGAGCGCCAATACGATAAACGATCAAAAGACCAAGCGTAAAAAGCAACTTCTTACGCAGGTCTTCAATCTTGAAGGCATTGACGAACGCATCAATAGCTTTCTTGAGAGCTTCCATTAGATGATCTCGACTTTGCCGCCAGCAGCTTCAATGAGGGCCTTAGCCTTTTCGCTGATAGCGTTAACCTTTACGTTGATAGCCTTATCGATGGCACCAAAAGCGAGGACCTTGACCGGCAGTTCGACGTTACGGATGAAGCCCTGATCGAACAGAGACTGTGCATCGAAGTCGACGACGCTGCAGGAAGCAAGCTTCTTCAGGTTCACGATCTGGTATTCGACACCAGCGTGCTTGAAGCCGCGCTTCGGGATACGACGGTGAATAGGCATCTGGCCGCCTTCAAAAGCGACACGACCGGCCTTAGCACTCTTACGAGCACCAGCACCCTTCTGACCACGGCCAGCAGTGGTGCCCCAACCGGAACCCGGACCACGGCCGATACGCTTGCGCTTTACGACCTTGGCCTTGCCAGGATTGAGAGTATTGAGTTCCATCTTAGATCTCCTCGACCTTTACCATGTCAGCCACAGCATTGATCATGCCCTGGATGGAGGGGGTCAAATTGTGTTCAACAGACTGTCCAATCTTGCGCAGACCGAGAGCAGCAACGTTTGCACGATGCATCGGGAGGCGACGGACGATACCCTTGATCAAAGTAATACGAACTTTCTTCATTGTATTACCCCTTAGGCGTTAGCACCGCGCAGTGCAGCGCAGTCCTGTTTGTTCTTCTGAGCCAGGAGGCCTTCGACGCAAGCGCGAACGACGGTGCTGGGGTTGGAAGAACCGTGAATCTTAGTGAGAATGTTGCGCACGCCAGCGAGTTCGAGAACTGCACGGGCAGCAGCACCGGCGATAACACCAGTACCCGGAGCAGCCGGCATCAGGAGGATGCGGGTTGCACCGCTCTTGACTTCGATGTCATGAGGGATGGTGCCGTCCAGGAGCTGGACTTCGACGATGTTACGGTTAGCAGCTTCGGTACCCTTACGGATAGCTTCGGAAACTTCCTTAGCCTTGCCGAGGCCTACACCAATCTTACCATTCTTGTTGCCAACGACAACGAGAGCGGAGAAAGACATACGACGACCGCCCTTAACGGTCTTGGCGCAACGGTTGATGTGTACAACCTTGTCTTCAAATTCAGAAACTTGAGCTTCGCGTTCCAAAGTGTACCTCATTAGAACTTCAGGCCGCCTTCACGAGCACCTTCTGCAAGGGCCTGAACGCGACCATGATAGATGTAACCGCCGCGGTCAAAGACCACGGATTCAATGCCCTTGGACTTGGCGATTTCAGCAATCAAAAGACCGAGCTGCTTGCTCTGTTCAGTCTTTGTCATTTCACCGAACTTGCCCTGGAAATCCTTGGAAGTAGTGGTGAGCTGAGCAATAGACTTGTTGTTTGCGTCATCGATAATCTGGGCGACCATGTGAGACAAAGAACGGCGAACAGCCAAACGAGGGCATTCTGCAGTTCCGACAACAGACTTACGTACGCGAGCGTGGCGTGCGATTCTGGACTGGATTCTTTTCTTAGCAATTGCAGTCATAGTTTACCCTTATTTACCTGTCTTCTTACCCTGCTTGCGACGGACAATTTCGCCAGCGTACTTAATGCCCTTGCCCTTATACGGTTCAGGACGGCGGTACTTGCGAATTTCAGCAGCAGCCTGGCCAACCTTCTGCTTGTCGATACCCTTGATGGAAATCTTCAGGGGATCAACAGCCTTCAGTTCCACGCCTTCCGGTGCCTGGAAGATAACCGGATGAGAGAAACCGAGAACGAGGTTCAAGTCCTTGCCCTTCTGTTCAACACGATAGCCAACGCCAACGATTTCGAGAACCTTTTCGAAACCCTTGGTCACGCCTTCAACCATGTTGGCAACGAGAGCGCGAGTGGTGCCGTGAATTGCACGGGTGAACTTCTGGTCGTCAGGACGGGTGAAGGACAGCTGGTTGTTTTCGAACTTGATAGCAATCAGTTCGTGAACGTCAGCTTCGAGCTTGCCGAGGGGACCTTCAACCTTGATGTTCTGACCATTGATGGCAACCTTAACGTTTGCCGGGACGTTGATAATAGCTTTACCGATACGGGACATCTTTACCAAACCTTTGCGATGACTTCGCCGCCCACATTTTCCTTGCGAGCTTCGTGGTCAGTCATGACGCCTTTAGAGGTGGAGATGATAGCAAAGCCGAGGCCATTGCGAACGCGCGGAAGCTTGGCTGCGTCAACGTAGTGACGAAGACCCGGGGTAGACACGCGCTGGATGCCCTGGATTGCGGATTCACCGTTAGTGTAGCGGAGGAGGACCTTGAGGATGCCCTGCTTACCGTCTTCAACTACGACGAACTTCTTAATGAAACCTTTTTCCTGCAGAACGCGAGCGATTTCACGCTTCAGGTTGCTGGCAGGAATGTCCACCACGGGGAGCTTTGCCGTAGAGGCATTGCGGATACGGGTGAGCATATCGGCGATAGGATCTGTCATTGCCATGAGTATACTCTCCTTACCAAGACGACTTAGTGATACCGGGGATTTCGCCGGCCAGGGCCATTTCGCGGAAGCAAATACGGCAAAGGCCAAAGCGGCGCATAAAGGCGTGCGGCCTACCGCAACGCTTGCAACGGTTGTACCCACGAACGGTATACTTCGGAGTACGCTTGCATTTTTCAATCATTCTTGTGCTAGCCATGGTATTACCTTACTTACGGAAGGGGAGTCCAAGTTCTTCGAGGAGAGCACGGCCTTCGTCGTCAGTCTTTGCAGAGGTAACGAAGGAGATGTCCATACCGAAGGTACGAGAGATCTTGTCGATGTCGATTTCAACAAAGATGGTCTGTTCCTTGATACCGAGGGTAAAGTTACCCATACCATCGAAACCACGACGTGCGAGACCACGGAAGTCACGAACACGAGGCAGGTTCACGTTGATAAAGCGGTAGAGGAAGTCCCACATGTTTTCGCCATGGAGAGTGACCTTAGCGCCGATACCGATGCCTTCACGGAGGTGGAAGTTAGCAACAGCCTTCTTAGCGTTGGTAACGATAGCCTTCTGACCAGTGATTGCAGTCAGGGTATCCACAGCTTCGTCGAGAACCTTACGGTTCTGGGAGGCAGCGCCAACACCCATGTTGATCACGATCTTTTCGAGGCGGGGAATCATCATCACGTTCTTGTAGGCAAACTTCTGCTGCAAGGCCGGGACGACTTTTTCGAGATAAAATTGCTTCATCTGGTTCATTGTAATCCTCACAGAGCCTTACCGGACTTAACGCTCACGCGAACAGCCTTCTTGCCAGCTTCGCGAACGATGCGAGTACGTACCGGAGTGTTGCCTTCGAGAAGCATCACGTTGGAAATGTCGATCGGCAGTTCCTTTTCGATGATGCCACCGGTCTGGTTGGTCTGGCTCGGCTTTTCGTGACGCTTGCAAACGTTAACGCCGCTAACGGTCACCTTGCCTGCCTTGACGCTAATCACGGTGCCGGTCTTGCCCTTGTTGGCACCGGAAATCACCTTGACGGTATCATTCTTCTTGATGTTAGCCATTAGAGAACCTCAGGTGCGAGGGAGATGATCTTCATGTATTTCTTGTCGCGGAGCTCACGAGCCACCGGTCCAAAAATACGGGTTCCACGCGGTTCACCTTCCTTATTGATGAGAACCACTGCATTGTCGGAGAAACGGATCAAAGTTCCATCCGGACGTGCGATTTCCTTACGAGTGCGGACGACTACTGCGTCTGCCACGGAACCCTTCTTCACCTTGCTCTGGGGGATAGCGTCCTTAACGGCTACCTTGATGACATCACCGATGCTAGCATAGCGACGGTTTGTGCCACCCAAAACACGGATGCAGGCGACTTCCTTGGCACCACTGTTATCGGCCACGACGAGTCTGGTTTCTTCTTGAATCATATTCGCCTTACTCCAAAAAGATTATTTCTTCTTTTCCACAATGCGAACCAAGCGCCAGCGCTTAGTTGCAGAGAGGGGACGAGTTTCCATGATTTCTACCAAGTCGCCTTCCTGGGCTTCGTTGTTTTCATCGTGAGCCTTGAGCTTCTTGGTAGTGGTCATGATCTTGTTGTACATCGGGTGACGCTTGCGGTTTTCAACCACAACCGTGATGGTCTTATCCATCTTGTCGGAAGAGACAACGCCCTGCTTAACCTTACGAAGGTTTCTATCCATTTCCTGCTCCTGCCTGGCTTAAGCCTTGGCCTTTTCGGTGAGGATGGTCTTGACTCGAGCAATATCCTTGCGGGTTGCCTGAATCAAAGAGGGTTTTTCCAAGCTACCAAGCTTTGCAGCCATGCGGTAGTTGAACAAATCGAGATTCAACTGAGCGAGCTTTTCCTTGAGCTGGTCAACACCCAGTTCCTTTAATTCACGTGCCTTCATTAGATCTCCGATTCTTCGATGATTTTGCACTTGAGGGGGAGCTTCTGAGCTGCCACGTGGAGAGCTTCCAGTGCCAGTTCGCGTTCGACGCCACCCATTTCGAAAATGATGCGGCCCGGGAGGATCACGGCTGCCCAGAATTCGACAGCGCCCTTACCCTTACCCATACGAGCTTCTGCAGGATGGCGGGTGATCGGCTTGTCGGGGAAGACGCGGATCCAAACGCGGCCACCGCGCTTGATCTTACGGGTCATGGCGATACGAGCAGCTTCGATTTGGCGAGCAGTCAGCCAGCACTTTTCGAGAGCCTGAATGCCGAATTCGCCGAAGGCGATGGAGTTACCGCGAGAAGCGATACCCTTCATACGGCCTTTCATCTGCTTACGATGTAATGTTCTTTTAGGACTCAGCATAATTACTTCTCTCTCTTGTTGTCAGACATGACGTCCTTACCAATCTTTTCACCGTGCATGATCCACACCTTAATACCGATGGCACCATAAACGGTCTTGGCAATCGCAGTTGCGTAATCGATGTCAGCGCGCAGAGTGTGCAGAGGCACGCGACCTTCAGCATACTTTTCAACGCGAGCAATTTCAGCACCGCCGAGACGGCCACCGCACTGCACCTTGATACCTTCCACACCCATACGCATAGCGGACTGGATGGCGCGCTTCATAGCGCGGCGGAAGGAAATACGCTTTTCGAGCTGACGAGCGATATTTTCGGCAACCAGCTTAGCGTCAGTTTCCGGACGCTTGATTTCCTGGACGTTAATATAGATTTCTTTACCGGTGATCAACTGGAGTTCGCCCTTCAGCTTCTCCAATTCTTCGCCCTTACGGCCGATCACGATACCCGGACGGGCAGTAAAGAGGTTAACATTCACCTTCTTGACGGTACGTTCGATACCAACCTTGGACAGGGAAGCATGTTCGAAGCGCTTCATCAAGTAGCGACGGAGCATGATATCTTCATAAAGAAGATCTGCAAACTTGTCTTCGGCATACCACTTGGATTCCCAGCCGCGGATGACGCCAAGACGAAGACCATTCGGATGAGTTTTCTGACCCATTTTAATTACTCCTTGTTGGCCACAACGACTGTGATGTGAGAGAGCGGCTTTTCGATACGGAAAGCACGGCCCTGGGAACGCGGATGGATGCGCTTCATGATGGTTGCACCGTCAGCAGTGATGGTCTTGATGACCAGTTCTTCTGCTGCAACAGCGGAAGCGGACTTCTGCTTGAAGTTAGCAACAGCGGACTTCAGTGCATTTTCAACCAGGGGAGCGCCCTTGGTCTGCGTGTGGAGGATAGAGAGCATTGCGAATGCTTCTGCAACGGACTTGCCACGAACCAGGTCGACAACGCGACGCAGCTTGCGGACACCGTAACGGACGTTTTTCACTTTAGCTACAGCTTGCATTATTTCTTGCCTCCGACAGTTTCAGTCTTGCGGTGACCCTTGAAAGTACGGGTCAGGGAGAATTCACCCAGCTTGTGACCGACCATGTTTTCGGTTACATAGACAGGAATGAACTGCTTACCGTTGTACACGGAGAAAGTAAGTCCGACCATATCGGGGATGATGGTAGAACGACGGGACCAGGTCTTGATAGCCTGTTTCTTGTCGGAACCGGCCATGGCCTGAGCTTTGACGAGAACGTGGGAATCCACGAACGCACCTTTCTTAAGGGATCTAGACATGAATTAGGCCCTCTTCTGACGACGACGAACGATGAAACGATCGGTACGCTTATTGTTACGAGTTTTTGCACCCTTAGAGTTCTTACCCCAAGGAGAGCAGGGATGACGACCACCAGAGGTACGACCTTCACCACCACCAAGGGGGTGATCGACCGGGTTCATAACGACACCGCGGACAGACGGGCGAATGCCAAGCCAGCGAGAGCGGCCTGCAGAACCCGAGGATTCATTCATGTGATCGATATTGGAAACCTGACCAACGGTAGCGAGGCAGTCTTCCGGAATGTAGCGAACTTCGCCACTCGGCAGACGGACCTGGCACAGCTTGCCATCCTTAGCAACCAGTTCTGCACCGGCACCAGCGGAACGAGCAATCTGGGCACCCTTGCCCGGCTTCATTTCGATGTTGTGGATAATGGTGTTCAGCGGAATTTCGCGGATGGGAAGAGCATTACCAACGCGGAATTCGGCACCTTCGCCAGAATTCAGAACGTCACCGACCTTAACGTCTGCAGGTGCGATGATGTAGCAGCGCTTGCCGTTTTCGTACTTGACGAGAGCGATGCGAGCAGTGCGGTTCGGATCGTATTCGATAGTTTCGACGACGCAGGAGACACCTGCGAACTGACGCTTGAAATCGATGAGACGATACAGTTTCTTGTGACCACCACCGCGACGGCGGGAAGTGATTTCACCGGCGTTGTTACGGCCAGAGCTACGCTTGATACCCTTGGTAAGCGGCTTGTACGGCTTGTCAGCAGTGATTTCCTTGCGGTCACCAATCTGCTTGTAACGAAGCGTCGGGGTAAGCGGGCGATAAGACTTCAAACCCATGATTATACTCCTTCGAACTCAGCGATGGACTGACCGGCCTTCAAAGTAATGTAGGCCTTCTTCCAGTTGGACTTCTTGCCAGCAACCATGCCCATACGGACACGCTTCATCTTACCACGGTTGATCAAGGTATTGACGGAGTCAACAGAAACGTTGAAACGCTTTTCGATAGCTTCCTTGATTTCGGTCTTGGTGGCAGACTTGGCAACCTTGAAAACGTACTTCTTCACATCCTTGGATGCAGCCATAACCTTGGCAGCGTCTTCGGTAATGTGCGGAGCAACGAGGATTTCGTGAATTTCAGCCATTAGCGGCCTCCTTCAAGTTCTGCGAGTGCAGCCTGAGAGATAACAACGTTGTTGGCACGAACGATATCGTAGGTGTTAACGTCGGCTACGCGAGCGCAACGGCACCAAGGGATATTGTTGGAGGACAGGTAAAGGTTCTGATCCTTTTCGCTAACCAGGAAGAGAGCGTTACGCTGTTCCAGACCAGCCTTAGCGAGAACGGAGAGGAGATCCTTGGTCTTGGGAGCTGCGAAGCTGAGAGCTTCGAACACCATCACCTTGCCTTCAGCTGCCTTAGCAGAGAGAGCAGAGTGGAAAGCGATCTTCTTAACCTTCTTGTTGACCTTTTCGAAGTAGTCGTGAGACTTCGGACCGTGAGCCTTAGCACCACGAACCCAAACTGCAGAGGTGTTCTGACCGGAACGAGCGCGGCCGGTACCCTTCTGCTTCCACGGCTTCTGACCACCACCGCTAACGGCGGACTTGTTCTTGGTCTGAGCAGTGCCCTGACGGTTGTTGTTCAGGATAGCCTTGATATGCAAGTACATGCAAACCTTGTTGACTTCCACGTCGAACATTGCCGGGAGCTGAATATCATTCTTAAAATCGCCAGTAGCGGCGAAGAGCTTTGCATTAGCCATTAGTCTTTCCTCACCACGATAATGCTGTTCTTAGCACCGGGGACTGCGCCACGGACGAAGATCAGGTTGCGGTCGCCATCAACCTTAACGACCTGGAGGTGCTTAACGGTAACCTTCTTGTTACCGAACTGACCAGCCATGCGCTTACCCGGGAAAACACGGCCCGGATAGGAGTGAGCGGAAGTACCACCCGGTTCACGCATATTGTGAGTACCGTGGGAACGAGGACCGCTGTGGAAGTTGTGGCGCTTGATGGTACCAGAGAAGCCGTGACCCTTAGAGATGCCGGAAACGTTGACAACCTTAACGTCAGCGAAATCAGCAGCACCAAATTCCTTGCCAACCGGCCAGGATTCGAGATCAGCGACATCAAATTCAGCGAGGTGTTCACGAACAGCAACGTCAGCCTTCTTGAAATGGCCGATTTCTGCCTTATTGGCACGCTGTTCCTTCTTGAGACCAAAGCCGATCTGGACAGCAGTATAGCCATCCTTCTCTTCTGTCTTGTGGGAAACGACCACGCACGGACCGGCTTCGAGAACCGTAACAGGAACGCATTCGCCCTGTTCCGTGAATACCTGGGTCATTCCCAATTTCTTTGCGAGAATACCGTTCATTGTTATTAAACCTTAATTTCGACTTCAACGCCTGCGGGCAAGTCAAGTTTCATGAGGGAATCTACAGTCTGCGGAGTAGCATCAAGGATGTCGATAAGACGCTTGTGCGTACGGGATTCGAACTGTTCACGAGAAGTCTTGTCAATATGCGGAGAGCGGAGCACCGTATACTTCTGAATCTTCGTCGGGAGAGGGATGGGGCCAGCAATGCGGGCACCAGTGTTCTTAGCTGTATTCACGATGTCCTGAGCAGAGCGGTCGATCATGCGATGATCGAAGCTCTTCAAGCGAATACGAATGCGTTCACCAGCCATTGTAAATTCCTTACTTGATGATTTCGGTTACAGAACCAGCACCAACGGTACGGCCACCTTCGCGGATTGCGAAGCGGAGCTGCTTTTCCATTGCGACGGGAGCGATCAGAGTGGTGTGGATAGTGACGGTGTCACCCGGGGTCACCAT